>NZ_JACJPB010000014.1:0-100045 GCF_014695825.1 Coleofasciculus sp. FACHB-542
TGAGTTTCTCGGCTTAAATCTCTAATAAATCTCATAAGTCTCTTGTTTTCTTGACTTTTGTTTTAGCTTATTCTACTTTTTATTATGTGTAATTTATTTTACATAAGCACTTAATTACTTTTGCTCAAAGGTCGTTGCCAGGCGCTTTTTTTGGGGAAACATTGTCTTGGTAGCACAGTTGAGTCTCAGCCAATCGGGTGAATTCCCTTTGACTTAGCTCTCGCATCAGCAAATGCGGCAATGCACTTAATCGGTGTAAATATATAACAAGCAAGATGTATTCAGTAAAATATGAAACATAAAATTGATATGAAGTTATGAAAAAACCGCGTAGATGATTGCCAAATTCGCAAAAACGGGAACGTGTAACCCTTCTGAAACTCTATAGGATCTATATAGGCTCTAATAAATCTAGGCACAAAACCATGCCTGGGGAATCGGACAAAATGCCCGACTGATGCTGGTCTGTCGGTAGTAAGTCCTTGTTCAAGGAGAAAGTTATAGCATATCAAAGTAGGCAAATGTCTTTTAGGCAAAAGGAGATTGCGATCGCGCAACCTATGTCGGTATACGCGGCATCCGCTGCCTTGAAGATGGAAGAAGCGGGAAAATGGTGAGCGTAGCTTCTTAAAGGTCTTCTACAGTCCAGAAAACTTATGAGCGATCGCATTCGTAACTGAAGAAGATAGAAGAAGCTAATCGTAGCACTGTACTTTGCAACGCGGCTAGTTATGATGAGCAGATTAAAACGCAGAATGTCTAGAGAGTTTGATATGCGGCTTAAAGCACAAACTCTAAAGCTTCTCAAAGCTAAAGAAGCGTTGCAAGCTGCATTAACCCGGTGTCAGCAAACAGAGGCGAAGTTGCACGAAGCTGATGAAGAGTTAGAAAAGCGGGTAAGAAACCGGACTGCGGAACTGGCGCAAGCTAACGAACAATTGCAACATGAAATCAATCAGCGCCAACAAACTGAGGCACTGCTGCGCCAAAACGAACAGATGTATCGGCGAGTTCTGGATGCGACGGGTGAAGGCATTTGGATAATCGATGCTGAGGGAAAAACGACATACGTTAACCAGCAAACCGCCGAAATGCTCGGCTATTCAAGTGAGGAAATCCTGGGTCGTCCTGCATTTGATTTCCTCTTTGAGGAAGACCTTGCTGAAGCACACTCGTATTACCAGCGGATGCAGCAAGGAACCCAAGAACAGCATGAGTGGCGTTGGCGTTGCAAAAACGATCGAGAGTTGTGGGTATTCGCTAGAACCAGTCCCCTCTTTGGCGAAAATGGTCAATTTCAGGGTGCGATCGGCATATTCACCGATATCAGCAACCGTAGGCAAGTGCAAGAGGCACGCACAGAAAGCGACAGGTTCTTCCAGGCAACATTTAACCAAGCTGCTGTTGGCATCGCTCACGTCAGCATCGACGGGCAGTGGTTACTGGTTAATCAAAAACTCTGCGATATTGTGGGTTACACGCCAGAGGAACTGCGAGAGCGCACTTTTCAGGATATTACTCACCCCGACGATTTGAATGCGGATCTTGAACACGTCCGCCAAATGTTGGCGTCAGAGATTCAGACCTATTCCATCGAGAAGCGCTCCATCCGCAAAGATGGTTCTCAAGTTTGGATTAATTTAACTGTGTCGCTGGTACGCGAACCAACGGGTGAGCCGAAGTATTTCATTTCGGTTATTGAAAATATTGACGAACGTAAGCGAGCTGAACAGGCATTAGAACAATCGTTAAAGGAATTATCAGACATCAAGTTTGCTTTAGATAAAGCGGCGATCGCAGTAGCAACTGACGAGAAGGGAACGATTAACTATGTTAATGATAAGTTTTGTCAAATCTCTAAATATGCCAGAGAAGAATTGATTGGACAAAGTCATCGTTTGATCAATTCTGGATTCCATTCAAAAGAATTCTTTCAAAATCTTTGGGCAACGATTTCTGACGGAAAAATTTGGCAAGGGGAAATTAAAAATAGAGCGAAGGATGGCACTTGTTACTGGGTCGATACTACGATTGTGCCGTTTCTAAATGACCAAGGAAAACCGTTCCAATATTTAGCAATTCGATTCGATATCACGAAACGCAAGCAAGCAGAAGAGGCACTGCAACAAAGTGAGGAGCGATTGAGACTAGCTCTGGAAGCTGCACAAATGGGCATTTGGGACTGGAACATCCTCACGAATCAAGTGACCTGGACTGACAACAATGAAAAGCTATTTGGTCTGGCTCCAGGTAGCTTTGAGAAAACCTATGACGCCTTCTTTGGATACATTCATCTGGAAGACCGCGAATCCGTACAGCAAGCAGCAATTCGTGCCTTGGAAGAAAATCAGGGCTACGAACAGGAATTTCGCATTGTCTGGCCTGATGGCAGCATTCGTTGGATGATGATAAAAAGCCAGTTGCTGTGCAACGAAACGGGCAGAGCGGTGCGGATGATTGGCACTACTCTGGATATTACCAAACAGAAGCTCGCACAATCCGCCTTAACGCAACAGACTGAGCGACAGCGATTGGTAGCAGCGATCGCTCAACGCATTCGCCAATCTTTAGACTTAGACGAGATTCTCAATACAACCGTCATTGAAGTCCGAGAATTGCTCCAGACCGACCGGGTAATCGTTTACCGTTTCCAGCCAGACTGGAGTGGAGTCGTGATGATGGAATCGGTCGGTTCTGGGTGTAAGTCTCTCCAGGGAAGCACCATCTCAAAACCACTAGGAGACATTTATGTCCAGCGCCACCAACAAGGGGAAATCACCGCGATAGAAGATATTCATACCGCACATTTAGATAAATATCATTTTGACCTACTGGCTGAGATTCAAGTCAGAGCGACTTTGATAGTCCCGATTTTGCAAAGAGGCAGGGACGAAATCTTCACCGTCGCGGAAAATACGGGAGCAAATGCGGTGTTTTGCACCACTTCCCCTACGCCTATTCTGTGGGGGTTGCTTTGTGTCCATGAGTGTTCGCAACCCCGACAGTGGCAGCAATTAGAAATTGACTTACTGACTTCATTGGCGAATCAGTTAGCGATCGCCATTGAGCAAGCGGCACTGTTTAAGCAGGTGCAACAGATGAACTCGAATCTGGAACGCCAAGTGCAAAAACGTACTACCCAGTTGCAAAAAGCACTCGGCTTTGATGCGGTGCTGAAACGCATCACAGACAAAGTCCGCGATAGTCTGGACGAAAGCCAAATTTTGCAAGCAGCGGTTAGGGAGTTGGCACTCTCTTTCAACATGAGCAGCTGCCATGCTTCGCTCTACAACTTGGAACAAGAAACTGCCACGATTTGCTACGAATACGCCGCCTCAATGCCTTCCTCGAAGGGTCGCGTCTTGCAAATGGCTTCTTTTCCGGAAATTTATCGACCCCTCCGGCAAGGGAAGCATTTTCAATTGTGTTCCTTCTCTGGCAACTCTATCCACGGTCAGGCATCGATGTTAGCTTGTCCGATGTTCGACGATCAAGGAGTCCTGGGGGATTTGTGGTTATTCCATCACCCAGATTATACCTTTAACAATCTGGAGATTCGGCTGGTCAAACAGGTAGCCAATCAATGCGCGATCGCCATTCGTCAAGCCCGACTTTATCAAACATCCCTTGCCCAAGTGCAGGAACTGGAGAAACTCAATCAACTCAAAGATGACTTCCTCAGCACGGTTTCCCACGAATTGCGGACTCCTATCGCCAATATGAAAATGGCGATCCAAATGCTCAAGGTTTCTCCGACAGGCGATCGCTCTCAGCGCTATCTACAAATATTGCAAACAGAGTGCAACCGAGAAACTGAGCTAATCAATGACCTTCTAGACTTGCAACGGCTAGCAGCTGCGTCTTATCCCAGCTTTCTTGCCACGGCAATCGATCTACCAGAGTGGTTGCCGAATATTATTGAATCCTTTCGCTCCCGCATACAGGAACGCGAACAAATCTTACAGGTTGATATTCCCTCAAACTTGCCCACCCTAGTCTCGGAATTAGCCAGTGTGGAGCGAATTTTGACAGAGTTGCTCAATAATGCGTGCAAGTACACCCCACCAGGAGAACGCATTACAGTAACAGTCCGTGCCGCTTCGGCAATGATGCAAATCAAGGTGAGCAACTCTGGGGTCGAGATTCCGCCTGATGAGCTACCCCGCATTTTTGACAAGTTCTACCGCATTCCCCGTGCCGATCGCTGGAAGCAGGGCGGAACTGGTTTAGGATTAGCGCTGGTGCAGAAACTCACCCAACATTTAGGCGGCATTCTTCGAGTCAGGAGTGCTTCTGAAGAGATAACGTTTACTTTAGAGTTACCGCTGACACACCCGATGTCTGGTAATGGGTAATCTGTCCGGTTTCCATAATAAAAGAACCCCACCCCCAGCCCCTCCCCGCTTGCGAGGAGGGGAGCCGGAGCCGCAGGAGATGGCGGGGTGAGGTTCCGGAGAATTACGGCGAATTAACCAGATTTGACATAGCGGATAATGGAATACCTCTCACCAATTAGCTATTTGCCGAATTGTTGTGATTTGCTGGGCATATTCTGCATCATCTAAAACAGGTTTTGCATCCTCAATTGCGATCGCGCTTGCAAGATCGATCCACGACTTGCAACCTCCATATTCCGGGCGGTAAGCGATAATCTGCGCTTGAGTCAGTTTGTAAGTGCGTAGTAGCAGCACATAAATCGGCTGACGCGGCTTCCATTTGAGGCGATCGCTGACAAATTGCTCGTTCCAAATATGGTATGGTAGCAGCCCTCTCACCGCTGATTCTTCACTCACAGGCAAAATATCAGTAATTTCAGCCCAAGCACCGATTCGGATGGTTTCTGGATGCCAACCGGAGGCGACGGGTTGCACCAGATTGGAATATTCCGCTTTTAGCAAATCGGGCTGTTGATGTTCATAAGTCGGGTAGAGCAAAACTTCTGTTTCGGCAACGGTGAAGCGGTTGTTTTCCTCGCGGATGCCGCCTTTGCGTAGCAGCATAATCGTTTTGCCTTGTTCTAAGGCATCGACAGCAACCGCCCATTCTTTGAGGGCGTGAGGCGTGGTTTTGGTGGTCGTCGTGGATTGCATAAGTCTCGGATATTCTAATCCCAGGCTAACAGCGACCACACGACAGGTCAGTTAACATCGTTACTTTGATGCTGATTTGATTTGATGTTGAAAACGAAGCAAGCGATCGCGTCCCCCTTCCCAAGTGTTGCCTAATATGAAGACAGAAGCCGATAAACCAGGATTGACGCATGGAAAAACGACACTTAGGCACTTCTGACATTCAAATCTCTCCGATTGTCATGGGTACATGGCAAGCTGGCAAAAGGATGTGGGTGGGAATTGAAGACGCCGACACGATAAAAGCAATCCGGGTGGCATTTGATGCCGGTATCACTACAGTTGACACCGCTGAAGTCTACGGCGAGGGGCATTCTGAGCAGATTGTCGCCCAAGCGCTATCAGATGTGCGCGACCAAGCGGTTTATGCAACCAAGGTTTTTGCCAATCATCTCAAGTATGACCAAGTGATTGAAGCGTGCGATCGCTCTCTCAAAAACCTGAAAACCGACTATATCGACCTATACCAAATTCACTGGCCCTCTGGAGTGTTTAAAAGCGAAATAGTCCCCATTGAAGAAACCATGAACGCCCTTAACCACCTGAAGGAACAAGGTAAAATTCGGGCAATTGGCGTTTCTAATTTCTCCCGCGCCCAGTTGGAAGAAGCTGCCCAGTATGGACGCATCGATAGTTTGCAACCGCCGTATTCCCTGTTTTGGCGTTGGGTGGAAAAGGATGCCATGCCTTACTGCGTTGAAAACAAGATTTCAATTCTTGCGTATTCGTCTCTAGCTCAAGGATTATTAACTGGAAAATTCGGTTCCGATCATCAATTCGATCCAGCGGATAATCGTGCGAAAAATAAGCTTTTTCAAGGGGAGAACTACGAACGCGCCCAGCAAGCTTTGGACAAACTGCGTCCGATTGCCGAACGCCATCAGTGTAGCCTTGCTCAACTGGCATTGGCGTGGTTAATTGCCCAACCACAAACGAATGCGATCGCGGGTGCGAGAAATACCCAACAAGTCGTAGACAACGCTAAGGCGGGTGATATTAAACTATCGACTGATGAATTGCAGGAAATTGATGCAATTGGGCGGATTGTCACCGATCATCTAGACGATAGCCCCATCATGTGGAATTGGTGATCGGAACGCAGAGAATTTTTCGCATCAGAATTTTAGGGAGTCAGCCGTGAAAGTGCTGTATCGGGATGAGCCAACAGTAGCGATCGCGGTGGCTTTCTCCTATTTTCTCTTATTTAATTAGCAGATTTAAAAATAGAAAATTGCTTTTGGCGAACCATCACCTTATTTTTCTTACGGTAATAATTCGTAACTGCTGGCGCGAATCGTGTATCTCTATTGAAGAGATAGCGTTTCTGGTTAAATTATGGCAAGTTACCGCTCTGCTTTTTGGGTCAATAGTTTCTCTTTCCTAGCAGTGATTGCTTTAATTGTCTATACCCAATTCTTGGGTTCTCCAGCAGGAATACTATTCGAGCCGCCGCTTGCCCCAGCCGATCCGAATGCGGGTTTGTTAACTCATACGTTCCAATTATTATGTGCGGTACCGCCCATTGTTTGCACTTTTAGTTTTGGATTGCTGAGAACGATTCAACGACAACAAACGCGAAATTCATTTATTCTGTATTCGGCAATCATAACTGGAGGGTTTCTCATTAATGAAATTTTTCGGATTCACATTATTCTTTTAAGAGCAGGAATTCCCAAGTTAATAACCATCGTCGTATATGCGATAGCGACCTTGGGATACGGATTAGCCTTCAGGCGGAAAATACAATCAACGCCCTACATTCTGCTACTCAGTGGTATCGGTTTACTGTTCAGCGCGATCGCTGTAGATTCGCTAAAGTTAAGCGGCGATGTAGTTCCCGTCTTGCTAGAGGGTGTCCCAAAGTTGTTCAGCGAAATTAATATTGCACTTTATTTTTGGTCTGTCTGTTACGGAGAGATATTGCGATCGCGCAATTCTTAACCCTGCGTCACCTCAACATAAATATGCTCTAACCGTACAGGTTGTCGCGCAATCGAATCGAGAGGAATCCCATCAAAACAGGAGATAATTTCCTTCAGTTCTAGATGTTCTGGTAGCCAAAAAGCTAAGTCATTCCCATAACGTCGAGGAGTGAAATTATATTTTTTAGCGCGAGCGATCGCTTGTTCCTCCTCCGGCGTCTCCACCACCACAACTTCCACTGCTGGCACTAATTTCCGCAGCTCTGTTAAACTTCCCTCCGCCAAAATACTACCCCCTTTAAGAATCCCGATTTTTTGACAAAGGCGTTCGGCTTCATCTAACAAATGAGTTGTGAGCAGAATTGTAATCCCCTGATTTTTCAGATTCCGAATTAACTCCCAAATTTCGTAACGCGCTTCAATATCCAACCCAGTCGTAGGTTCATCCAGAACGATCAGCTTAGGCTGATGTACCAAAGCAACCGCAATGTTTAACCGCCGCTGCATTCCACCACTCAACGTTTCCACCGGACTTTTCGCTCTATCTAATAAATTAACAGCCGCTAAACTTGCTTCTACCTGTTGATGCCGCTGTTGATTTGTTAAGCCATAAATCCGAGCAAAGAAATGGAGATTTTCCTCACAACTTAGAGTTTTATAAAGTAAATTTTCTTGCGGCGCAACCCCTATCAGATTTTTTGTTGCGTTTGAGACAGGTTGGTTATTAATCTTAATTTCTCCACTATCCGCTTTCAGTAAATTACAAATTATATTAATCGTTGTGGTTTTTCCTGCTCCATTGGGTCCCAGTAAACCGTAAATTTCTCCAGGGGGGATATGCAGCGTTAATTCCTGTAAAACAGCTCGTGTTCCGTAAGATTTATTTAGCTTCTCAATTCGTAGCACAATATTCCCTAATTGATTACAAGCTGAACGATATTCTTTAAACACGGAATGTAGCAAAAAACTCGTCAAATACGCTAAGAATAAAATTAAACTTTGCTGGCTTTTGCGTAAAGCTTAGCGTAACTCCACGTTAAAAAGTATATATACATCCCTATTTTAAAAAATTACAGTCTCCTTTCAAGACTCAACATCCGCTGGTAGGACAGCCATCCTCCTACAACCATTAAAATTGCAAACACGCATAAAAACCAAAAGTGAGATGCAATTTCTCCCAGTCCACTGCCATCAGCAGATACGCCGATTAGGGCTTCATTCATGTGATAAATTGGATTAAATTTAGCAATTTTTAGCAGTGTCTTTGAAAACAGCGAGGTCGGTAAAAAGGCACCTCCTAAAATTAATAAAGGCACCCCAAATGCTGCCACCAAAGCATTGACATCCTCTGTGCGACGAGCAAACTGCGTACCGAGAATAAACCCAACACCAACATAGGAAATAATACTCAAAAAAATAATCAGGATTCCTAGCACAATAGAACCCTGAAACTGAGCATTCCAAAAGGCAGCAATCGTGTAAACTAAAATGGCTTGACCGACACCAATGCAGCTGTGAGCTAGGAAAATTCCTAAGAAATAAGACGTTCCGCTGAGCGGTGAGATAAAAAGACGTTTGAGGGTTTGCTGTTCTCGCTCTGCAACCACAGTTGCTACACTACCACCCAAGCAACTAAAAAATAGTGCAGCACCCACCAGTGTTGAGGGAGCAGCCTTTTCAAAAGCCTCAGCCATAGACAACTTGGCATTTTCTGCCAGAATAACCCCATTAATCAGCAAAACAGAGACTGGAAAAATACACCAAAAAATCAGGCTGCGTCGCCGTCGTAATAATTCAATCAAAATTCGCTGGCAAACTGCCAGCGTTTCACGCCCGTATTTCATGGTGAGAAGTTACCCCAATACCAGATAAGTCAATTATTAAGGTACGCTTTTTCGCAACCTATCTGTAGACGCACAACTACTTAATATGTTCGGATCGCTGCTGCTAGGATATTAAAACACTCTCCCTTTCCCAAGCCTCTGCCCACAGTTTTTCAACAACAGACGCTAGACTTGCCGCGACTTCAAATCGATGAGTGTTGTAGTGGTAGGTGGCTAGGTTGGCTAGCTTAGCTTGTGCCGATGCTGCTTTGACAACGTTAGGTAGAGAAAAATCGACTCAAGCCTGAAAACCCTTTCGCTATTTGGGATGGGATAGCAGTCAGAATTCTACATCACACTATCTAGATAGATAGTGTTCTTGCAACAATGATATTCATTTGTCTTGATGACATATAATTCGTCTCAGAGACAACAATCTGTCACTGATGACAAATAATTAGTCATTGTACATTTGTTAAATGGGCGATACTGGATTTGAACCAGTGACCCCTTCCGTGTGAAGGAAGTGCGCTACCACTGTGCTAATCGCCCTTAGGTTTTTAAGTTTATCACAGGCATTCACAGCCAACAACCCTTCTAGAGAAAGGAAGCAGTTATTTGAATCAGCGATCGCGGTCAATCATGTTAAGATTGCCCCACCCATTAAGCGCTGGTAACGATAATCTAACTCAGCTTTTAATAAGGGCGATCGCTCTAAGTTGGCATCTTGTGCCATCACTCTCTCGGCGGCATCCCGCGCGATATTCAAAACTTCCTGATCTTCCACCAAACTCGCCAAAGCAAAATCTGGCACCCCAGACTGGCGAGTTCCCAGCACTTGACCGGGACCGCGCAGCCGCATATCCATCTCGGCAATAAAAAAGCCGTCTTGGGATTGTTCTAATACATTGAGCCGGTAACGAGCATCTGCGGTTTTGGTGCTGCTCATTAGAAGGCAGAAAGATTGAGCAGCACCGCGACCAACGCGCCCCCGCAACTGGTGTAACTGCGATAAGCCAAAGCGTTCGGCATTCTCAATCATCATCACCGTTGCATTCGGCACATCCACGCCCACTTCAATCACCGTGGTGGAAACAATGATTTGAGTCTGATTATCGCGGAACCGGGTAATTGCCTCATCTTTTTCCGCTGAAGTCATGCGTCCGTGCAGTAATCCGACTTGGAACTGAGGGAAAATACTTTCTGAGAGGCGCTGATGCTCCTCCACTGCCGAACGCACATCCAATTTTTCCGATTCTTCAATCAGGGGCAAGACGATATAAGCTTGACGCCCTTGAGCAACTTCGCGGCAGATTAGATCGTAGGCATTGGTGCGTTCTTTGCCCGTGAGTACGGTCGTATGAATTGCTTGCCGACCCGGTGGCATCTCATCAATCTGGCTCACATCCAAATCCCCATGAACTGTCAGCGCCAAGGTGCGGGGAATTGGCGTGGCGGTCATGGTTAATACATGGGGTTGTTCGCCTTTTTGCTGCAACAACGCCCGTTGTTCCACTCCAAAGCGGTGCTGTTCGTCAATTACCACTAACCCCAGCTTATGAAAATTGACTTTCTCTTGAATCAGAGCATGAGTCCCTACTAATAGAGGCAGTTCGCCGGTTTCTAGATGGGCATGAATTTGGCGGCGTTTGGCAGTTTTGGTGGAACCCGTCAGCAGTTCTACGGGTAAGTACAGAAGATTAAACCAACTGACTAACTTGCGATAGTGCTGTTCTGCCAAAACTTCAGTGGGAGCCATTAGCGCCGCTTGGTAGCCGGATTGAATCGCGGCGAGGATAGCAATGACTGCTACGACAGTTTTACCAGAACCGACATCGCCTTGTACCAACCGATTCATCGGAGTGGATGATTGCAAATCGTTGAGGATGTCGTTCAGTACCCGCTGTTGGGCACCCGTTAGTCGAAAAGGCAAAACTTCGTGGAATTGTTCAATCAGCTTCCCTCTGGGAGCCAAGATAGCGCTGGACTGCTTTTGGCGTTGGGCTTGGCGACGGAGGAGGAAACCCAGCTGAAGGTAGAAAAACTCATCGAAGACTAAACGGCGACGGGCGGCTTCCTTAGCGGCGCTGTCGGCGGGAAAATGGATGTTTGCGATCGCATCCGACAACTTCATCAATCCATACCCATCGCGTAAAACTGTGGGTAAAGGATCTTTCAGATGGGCGGCGGCCGGGAGAGCAGCAATGACCGCCTGTCTCACCATATCTGCCGCCACGCCCTCTGTTAAGGGATACACTGGCACCACTCGACCAATGGTGTGGGAGTCAATCGGGTCTCCAGGGTTTGCCAAAACTTCCAGTTGTGGATCGTCCAAAGTTAGACCGTATTGACTTTTTTTCACCAAGCCAGAAGCCGCCACGACTGCGCCTTGGGGATATCGATTTTTTATCCCTTCTTGCCAGCCGCGATTGCTGTAGCGAGAACCGGCAAAAAAGCGGCTGAGGCTGATTTGACCCGTGCGATCTTTCAGCACCACCTGCATTATGGTTAATTTCTTGTTTTTTGGGCTACTAAAGCAGGTACAGCGCTTCACCGTTCCTATCAGTGTCACCGTTTCACCCGATTCCAGCTCAGAGATATTCACCTGACGCGCATAGTCAATGTGGTCGCGGGGGTAATAAAAGAGGATATCCCGCACCGTATGCAGATCCAGCTTGGCTAAATACCCGCCTTTTCTAACTCCCACATCTGGCAAACTGGTCAGCGGTTGGTCAAGAGAAATCGCTGCGTTGGACTGGACGAGGGGCGTGGTGCGCGGGGCTTGAGTATCGGGGGATGGGGGCGATTTAATTGTCTCTACTTGCTGCTGATTGTCTTCATTTCGCTGATGCGATCGCGATCGCGCTTGCCTCTCCATGACTTGTTGCATCTGATGGAGAAATCGGCGCGTTTCCAAGACCAAGTGTTGTCGCTGGGAGAGGGTGAGGTTCGGGTAACGGGCAAACTGAGACGCCATCTCTTGCCACCGATGTCGCTCTATCAGCGGCAAAAAAGATGGGGTTTTTCCGAACTCCAGACTTAAGAATTCACTGAAACGATATTGTTTCCCCATTAAGTCTGTAAAGCCCCGCTCTGCCTCGACTGAAAGGGCTTTCTGCAATCGCAGCCAATCCGGTGATTCTATTTGCATCTTCTCTCCCCTTTTTTGTTAATTGCTAGTAGCGAATGGCTGATTACCCGCCAATAGCCGTCCTCACCCGGATATTGTCAATCCTCACGACGATTCCCATTATTCTTCAAACCAACAGGCACGCCAAGCCGCTTCTGCCGCAGCCACGGTGCGCTCTCGTTGCTTCTTCTGAAATTCTCGGCGCAGGGTGCTAAGCCGTGCGCTGAGGGTCCGAATCTGGTTGCGTCCTGCCATTACCGTTGAATCAGCAAATTCAATCTCAGATAACCGCAGATGGATGGCGATAATCGGTATTAAAGGAGAGTTTTGTAAAGTCGGGAGATTTGACGTTTCTACCGGCTCATTTTCTATTTGAACCACAAATTTTAAAAGATTGGGGCGTCCCACCACAGGCTCACCAGATGGCTCCGCTCTAACAGCAGCTTCCAGAACAGCTTCCGGAAAGTTTTTCGGTAATATCCCCACTTCCTGTAGTAGACGATTGCTTTGGCAAGAAAGAGCGAGCAAGGTTTCGCTCATGGCGTTTTCCACCGCTTCCTGCCATCGAGCCAAATCCTCTGGGTTGTTTGTCGGGACGTTAGAAAAGGTAAAGCGACTGGTTGAGCGATCGCGATCGCTATTGAGGTTTGGGGTTTCGAGAGTGTCTTGTGGTGCTAGCATCTCGATGGCTAAGTCATCAGCCGAGGTGGAGGAATCCTCTTCTTGAGAGGGTTCTTGAGATAGTTCTCCGCGCGATGTTTCCGCGGGACGGCTTCTTTCAAGGTTTCGCAGTTGGGGTTGAGCAAGCCTTGCCTGTTGCTGAAGGTTCTGTTGCAATTGTTGTCGTTCTCTAAGAGACAGACTCAGAAACGCTTCCGGATAGACTTGGGTGCAAAGATAATAACTCGCCACGATCAACTGCTGCCGCATGGCTTGTCCTAAGGCAGTCAGATAATCGTTGTAGGTATCGTGGAATTCTAGAGCGATCGCTTTGATTGCTTCTTCCAGCGCTGCCATATCCCGCTCAATTTCCTCTACTCTTCTCGCCATTGCTGCTTACATCTGTCAATCGGGACGGTACGGGCGTACAGATGTACTTCCCTACTTTAGAATACCGATTCCTCGTCATTCGGTCATTCGGTTATTCGTCTATCGGTCAGAAGCAACAGACGAATCCCTATTGACTAACGACTCATAATAACGCGATGTAGAACTAACTTTGAGATCGACCCTAAACCACTTCCCTGGTATCAAAGAGCCTCTAATCGCCCCTCTCCTTGCCGCCGATACCCTACTCCCCTATAACCTTTGAAATGCTTACCTAAAGAGCTTTAAAGCGATCGCCTTTGTGATAATTTATTCGTGAAACGGTATCCGATAGATAGGCAGTAGTGTCAGGGCGTGGCAAAAAAGCTACCGATTCTCCATTTCCCTCCCTGTCGGTTCGCTGAAATTCACCGATTTAGCCGCCTCTATTCTGATAACGCTGCTTCTCCAATCAACGGCAGCGTCACCGTAAAACTCGTGCCGACTCCGACTTCACTCATCATTGAAATCTCGCCCCCATGTGCCTCCACACACTTTTTGACCATCGCTAATCCCAACCCAGTGCCAGGAATTGTGCCGACGTTTCTAGCACGATTGAAAGGATGAAACAGCCGAGGTTGATCTTCTTTGGGAATGCCAATTCCTTGATCTTGAATCTGAAAGATGACTGTTTTCTCGTGGCTTCTTAGTTCAAAACGCACTGTGCCGCCTTCCGGTGAATACTTAATCGCGTTAGCGAGTAAATTATCTAAAATATGCCGCAGTAGGGTTTCATCCCATAACGCCTCTCCCAAGTCCTCTTGACAAGTGAAAATAAGTTGATATTTGTCAAGTGTAAAGAGTTGCAACTCTTCGACCAATTTGTGACAGAATGATTTCAAATCAAGGGGAATCAGTTGGCACTGAAGTTGCCCTGAATCAGCTTTCCCGATAAACGTAATTTCATCTAATAGCTGAGCCAGATTTTTAATTGCTGAACGAATCAGTTTGAGATGAGTATGTTTTTTCTCATCGCTCAGTTTTTGATCGTAGTCTTGGAGCAATCCAGCAGAAAGGAGAATCCTATTCAGAGGATTGCGGAAATCGTGAGAAAGCATAGAAACAAATTCAGATTTAGACTGATTGATTTCTTTGGCTTTCACTAGCTCAGCCGTTCGTTCCTGAACTCGGATTTCTAACGCCTCATTAACTGTTCGTAATGTTTCCGAAACCTGCTTTCGCTCAATTGCATAGCACAAAGAGCGCACTAGCACCTCTACATTAACTTGGCGCTTAACCAGATAATCTTGTGCCCCCTGTCGGACTGCTTCTATCGCTAATTCATCGTCATTCGTATTTGTCAGCACAACAATCGGTAAGCCAGAAGCGTGGCTGTTTAGGGGAGCTAGAGAACACAAACCTTCACTGTCAGGTAGGGTCAGATCCAACAAAATTACATCAAAGCAATCTTCATTGAGTCGATTGAGCGCTTCCCTCAATCGTTTGACATGCACCAGACTAAACTGTTTGAACTTGGCTTGTTTCAGAAGCTCTTGCAGGAATCTGGCTTCTGCCAAGTTATCCTCAATCAACAAGATTTTTATTGAGCTTCCAGGCATAATTTTCTGGGATCTCCCCTCCCCTCCTGTTCCCGCTCGGCAACTGCTTGCATTTTAACAAGATACGAAAATTTCTTGTCATCATTCCGATGGCAGGGTAACAGTTTCCAGCCAAAACTCTTCAATTCCTTTAACAATTTTAAAGAGCTGGCTGAGGTTGCGGGATTTGGTGATGTAGCAATTTACGTGCAAGTCATAGCTGTGGAAAATATCATCTTCATTTTTAGAAGTTGTCAGCACTACTACTGGGATGCGTTTCAGCTTGGGGTCGGCTTTAATTTCCGCCAAGACTTCTCGACCATCCTTCTTCGGCAAGTTCAAATCCAGCAGAATCAGGTCAGGGCGAGGTGCATCAGCATACTCGCCCTCTTGGCGCAAGAAAGCCATCGCATCCACACCATCTCTGACTGTCACGACTTGGTGTGGAAGCGAGCTATTTTTTAAGGCTTCTTGGATTAAGCGGATATCGGCTTTATTGTCCTCGACTAAAAAGATTGTTTTGTGGTTTTCTTCCGTTTCTACGCTCACGATCGCGTCCCCCTACTGGAATCGTAAAGTAGAATGTTGCACCCTGACCTAATTGGGACTCGACCCAGATGCGCCCTCGGTGACACTCAACAATCTTTTTGCAAATTGCTAAACCCATTCCTGTACCTTGATACTCATCCCGCGTATGCAGACGCTGAAAGATAACAAAAATGCGATCGCTAAACTGCGGATCGATGCCAATCCCGTTATCCCGTACTGAGAATAGCCACGCATCCTCTAGTCGAGAAGCTCCTACATGGATTTCTGGCGGTTGCTCGCTGTGGAACTTGATAGCATTGCCAATCAGGTTCTGGAACAGTTGCATCAACTGGGTGCTATCTGCCATAACCGTCGGCAAGGGATCGTGAGCGATTGCAGCTCCCGTTTCCGAGATGCGTCCTCGCAAATTAGCCAAGGCGCGGTCTAAAGCCGTGTCCACCCCTGTCATTTCAAATTCAATAGCCTGCATATCCACCTTAGAGTATGCCAGCACGTCATCAATTAGCGTCTGCATTAAGCTGACTCCCTCAACAGTGAAGCCAATGAATTCCTTCGCGTCTTCGTCGAGTTGCTCTAGATAGCGCATCTCCAAAAGTTGCACGTAGTTCGCTACCTGATTGAGTGGCTCTTGCAAGTCATGGGAGGCGACGTAAGCAAACTTTTTCAGCTCAGCATTGGAACGTTCTAAATCTTGAGCTAATTGGGCAAGTTCATCAGCTTGGCGAAGCACAATGTTAATAATTGCCTTTCTGAGTTCAAGTGCAGCTTTAATTTCTACCTGTTTCCAGGGTAAAGACGTTAAGCGAACCGTTTCTTTCCACAGATCAAATGATTTGCGAGGACACAGACGAATATTTCCCTCTGACTGGTTTACTTCAAACGCCTTATTTGGGTCGCCACCCCAATTCACGGTTTGAATTACTTCCGGTCGAAACCACAAAACATAGTTATTCTTAGAAATCGGAATCGCTAATAAGCCACTGGCAACGTTTTTGAAACTTTCTGCATCTGGATAAATCTGAGGTAAGGAATCGCTATAGAAGACTTCTTCCTCGACGTTATTCTTTAGCCATTGGACTAAAAAGTTGAGTTCTTCTTCTGTGGGAGTCTCACCAACCATCGTGCAATCCCCACCAAAGCACACGGCGGCACCTTTAGCGTTAGCAAGCTCCAGCAGATTCGGCTGGTGTTTAACTAAACCATCAATAAAGTTTTCTTCTTGAGACATATATTCAACCAAGGCTGATTGGATATATGTCAGCTTCATGCGATAGCCGTAATCTTCAGTTTCTTCTCTGGTTGAGATTTCTGAAAAGATGACGCGCCCCAAGAATTCGCAAGCTTTTCGCAGCTCATAAGAAACATACTTGGGGGACTGATGATGGCAAGCAATCAGTCCCCAAAGTTTTTGATCTTTCATCAAAGAAATTGTCAGAGAAGCACCCACACCCATATTGTGCAAGTACTGGATATGACAAGGAGACGCGCTTCTGAGAATAGAGTTCGTTAAATCAAGCGGACGCTGATTAACTGGATTAAGAATCGGAAAAAGTTCAGCAGATTGAGAAGTGGCATCCGGGATTAACCTGATCCAATTCGAGGTAAATAACTTTCTAGCTGGTTTAGGAATATCTGATTCTGGGAAGTGGAGACCTAAGTAAGGCTCCATACTTTCTAGTTTTTCTTCAGCGAGGACAGATCCATGCCCATCGTCATCAAACTTATATAGCATCACCCTGTCAAATCCGGTGACTTTTCGCACCTCTTTCACAATGATTTGACAAAAGTCACCCAGAGTTGATGTTTTTTCTAACTGGTTGATCGAGGCTCTGGCTAGATGATAAAAGCTTAAGAAGGGGATGTTTTCTTGGGAAATCGCAGGTTCTAATTCCAAAATTAAAAATCCATCTGCATTCCGGTGGAAAATGCCATCAAAGACTAAATACTCATCGCCTTTTCTTCTAGCCCAAATCTTGATAGGGTTGATAAAATCAAGATTTTCTTCTAATAGTCCTGCTTTAATTCTGTCTACTTGGAATGGGTCGAGAACTTCTTCTAATTTCTTTTGCAGCATATTTTCGGGGGAGATTCCGAAAACTGTGGATATATTGCTGCTAACTTGTAATATTGTTAACTCAGGTTCTGCGAGAACGAAAATTATTCCGTGAGGCTGAACTTTACTAGCATTATGAATGGGTGCTTCTTTCAAGCTAGTTATATTAATCCCTGGCACTTGTAAATTGATTTCCATTACGATCCTTCCTTTTTTCTGGAACTATCAGAAGTAGATTATCTATAGGATTGAATACCCTAAAAGGATTTCCCGCACCAGCTAAATGTCCCTTTCGTAGCGCTGTATTACTGGCAAATAGTCAGCTCGATCCTGAACTCCAAGATACAATGCTTGTCTATTTAGGGGCTGAAAAATTTCGTTACTTTTCTAGTGAGTTTGCACTCCTCAACGGTGTTTCCCAGTGTCCCCTTAATCTGCTCGCGCTCAAAAGTCTAGCACAAGGATCGAGGCAACACTCCTAAGGAGGATGTTAAGAATTCCACCCAAACAAAAAGTTTTTCTGCTTTTAGTGTTTCTGTCTTTATAAAGGGTTTCCAAGGTGTTAATTTGTTGAGATATATAGAATGGGGATATCGTGCCTACAAGCGCTGAAAATCTCTTGAAAATAAAGATAAAAAAAGACAGGTTTCCATCATGGAAACCTGTCCTTCCTAGGGATTCAGCCAGAAAACTTGCTGATTAATTGCCGCCCATTTGAGCTGCAACTTCCTCAGCAAAATTGCTTTCTTTCTTTTCCAGTCCTTCACCGAGAATAAATCGGACGAAGCGACGGACTTGGATGTTTTCACCTAGCGTCGCAATATTTTGCTTGATCAACTCTTCCACCGTGATACTTTGGTCACGAATGTAGGGCTGATCGACCAAGCTCAACTCTTGCAGGCGTTTGTCAATTCGACCCTGAACAATCTTTTCTTTGATGTTCTGTGGCTTGTTGCCTAGGTCATCCCGGCCCATTTCGATTTCTTTTTCCTTCTCAACGATTTGAGCGGGAATGTCGCCAACCTTCACGTATTCAACGTTGGGACAAGCTGCAATCTGCATGGCTATGTTCCGCACCAGAGTTTGGAAGGCTTCGTTGCGGGCGACAAAGTCTGTCTCGCAGTTCACTTCCACCAGGACGCCGACTCGACCTCCGGTATGGATGTAGCTGCCAACCAGTCCTTCTGAGGCTTGGCGATCGCCTTTTTTCCCAGCGCTAACCATTCCCTTTTGACGCAGCCATTCAATGGCTTTGTCCA
Source organism: Coleofasciculus sp. FACHB-542 (assembly GCF_014695825.1). Taxonomy (NCBI): domain Bacteria; kingdom Bacillati; phylum Cyanobacteriota; class Cyanophyceae; order Coleofasciculales; family Coleofasciculaceae; genus Coleofasciculus; species Coleofasciculus sp. FACHB-542. The sequence goes on from NZ_JACJPB010000014.1 coordinate 18,490, forward strand.
TATCGCCATCGGTTTCTTTTAGCGCTTTTTTGCAGTCCATCATGCCGACACCAGTTTTTTGGCGCAGCTCGTTCACGAGTTTTGCAGATATTTCCGCCATTTCCTCAGTTCCTAACTAAGAATTGATGTTTCTAACGCTGAATTATCCCTCGGTTTCTTCTTCCTCTTCATCAGGAACCGAGTCGATTTCCTCGTATTCGATATCGTCTTCAGCGCCTTCGTAATCTTCGTAATCCTCTTCTGCTTCTGCGTCTAGCTGACCGTGACGACCTTCATAGATAGCGTCTGCCAACTTACCCACTATTAGCTTAATGGAGCGGATAGCATCGTCATTGGCTGGAACGGGAATATCCACTACATCCGGGTCGCAGTTTGTATCCAGCAGCGCGACGATAGGAATCCCCAGTTTTTGGCATTCTTGAACTGCATTATATTCCCGACGCTGATCCACGATCACCACAATGTCGGGAACTTTCCGCATCTGCTTAATACCGCCGAGGTATTTCTGCAATTTGGTCATTTCCCGGCGCAGCATCGAAGCTTCTTTCTTGGGCAGTAAGTCGAGGACTCCGGTTTCTTCCCGGCGTTCCAAATCTTTTAGGCGCTCTACCCGTGTTTTAATGGTCGTCCAATTGGTGAGCATTCCCCCCAACCAACGTTGGTTGATGTAGTAAGAACCACAACGAGCGGCTTCTTGAGCCACAATTCCTGCGGCTTGACGCTTGGTACCGATGAAGAGAACCTTCTTGCCCTGTTCTGCGGCGGTTCGCATATAGGTGTAGGCATCTTCCATCAGCTGGGCAGTCTGAACCAAGTCGATGATGTGGACGCCATTGCGGGACGTATAGATGTATGGAGCCATTTTTGGGTTCCACCGGCGGGTCTGGTGCCCAAAGTGAACACCCGACTCCATCATCTGAGCCAAAGAAACAACTGACATATTTATTTTCCTTTCGGGTTAATCCTCCATCCAGGCGTATTTCCAGCGGAAACACCCGAAACCCTGAATGTGCGGAATGTACGAATTTAGACAACTCTTCCAGTTTATCAGAGTTATAAGAGCTTTGATGGGAAAATTTGCAGGAAAAACATTGAAAAATAGGCTAGCACAGTTGCAGTAGCCGATTTCTAGACATTTGGCAAGGAAAATATTAAAAGATTAGCGATCGCGCAAAATAAATCGCTCGCATCCTTAGCAGTGCAATCATGTAAATTAGGCTTTTTGCCTCGCTTCGGCGTAGGCTGCATAAACACCTTGAACGTTGTACCAATTAAGGAAAATTCGAGCAATTTCTAAGGCTAATTGAGGTTTACCTTGATTAATCAGCCATTGCAAAAAGGGTGCCATTGTGCGCTCGTTGAGTCTGCCACCGAGGGAAAGAAGGCCCCAAAGGATGCGGTGAAGGAGAGTCATTTGAATCATCATTTTGACATCCCAGGTAGGATGCTTTTGATAGAATAAAACGCCCATCCGTCCCCGTTGGATTTCTCGATCGATCATGGGGGGAATTTGTTCTAAGGCAAAGGGGGGGTGCCAGTGATAGCCGACTGCGGCTGGACATTTAATCAGTTTTAAACCCAATTGTTTGAGCCTGATGCCGAGTTCTAAATCTTCCCAGCCGTAAAGTTGAAAGCGGGTGTCAAATAATCCAGCTTTTTCGAGCCATTTACGAGCGATCGCTACATTCCCCGTAGCAAAGTAAGCAGCGGAAAAATCCGTGATTTTGTAGGGTTCGGAGGTGGGATTCTCGAAGTTATTCGTATTGATCACCCAACCGTAAGTAAAGAGGCGATCGCTTCCGAGATTCTTTTCTCCCTCAACTAACGCATCAGCGTGTGCTTGGAGAAAATGCTCGGTAACGACTAAATCGCTATCAATAAAGATAATCGTGTCACCCTGAGCCTGTTCTACTCCCAGATTACGGGCGGCTGCTGGCCCTTGATGGTCTTGCAAGAGCGATCGCACGTGAGGAAACTCTGCGGCGTGTTGGGATAACCACTCCAACGTGCCATCCGTCGAACCATCATCCACCAGCACCACTTCATAGCCGCTGACGACGCTACCAGCACTCAACTGCTGATGTTCCATTGCTCTAAGGCATTTCTCTAGAATCGGCTTGCGGTTATAAGTTGGAATGACAACGCTAAAAAACACGATTTCCCCCGGATGACAACACTTTTAGTATCTCTCAAAGAACTGTAAGCCAAGAAACAGAAAGCATTTTCATCTATCCCCTAGTGCCCTGGATGGCTATGGCTGAAGATTAATCTGTGCTATTCCTGACAAGACTTGGCATAGATTAGTTGCATAATAAGAACTCGTTGTTTTGCGGAAGTGAGAGATCAATGGGTCGTGCTACCAAAGTTGTGCTGGCATATTCAGGGGGAGTCGATACCTCCGTCTGCATCCCATACCTGAAGGAGGAGTGGGGAGTTGAAGAGGTGATTACCCTAGCGGCGGATTTGGGACAGGGAGACGAACTAGAGCCAGTCCGGGAAAAAGCGCTAAAATCGGGTGCTAGCGAATCGCTGGTTGCCGATGCTACAGAAAGTTTTGTCAAAGATTATGCGTTTCCAGCGATTCAAGCGAACGCTCTCTATGAAAATCGCTATCCCCTCCAGACTGCTTTGGCACGTCCGCTGATTGCCAAACTTTTAGTCGAAGCGGCTGAAAAATACGGTGCGGATGCGGTGGCGCACGGATGCACGGGGAAGGGGAATGACCAAGTTCGGTTTGATGTATCGATTGCGGCGCTGAACCCAGATTTGAAGGTGTTAGCACCGGCGCGGGAATGGGGGATGAGCCGAGAGGAGACCATCGCTTATGGTGAGCGTTATGGCATTCCTTCGCCCGTGAAAAAGAAATCTCCCTACAGTATCGATCGCAATTTATTTGGTCGCAGCATTGAAGCGGGACCCCTAGAAGATCCTTGGACGGAACCGCTAGAAGAAATTTATGCGATGACCAAAGCGATCGCTGACACGCCCAATGAGCCAGAATACGTTGAAATTGGCTTTGAAAAAGGCATCCCGATCTCCCTCAACGGTGAAGCTTTGCCGCCTGTGGCGCTAATTACGAAACTCAACGAAATTGCAGGAAATCACGGCGTTGGGCGGATCGATATGATCGAAAACCGCCTAGTGGGTATCAAATCGCGGGAAATCTATGAAGCCCCGGCTTTCATGGTTTTAATTCATGCCCACCGCGACTTAGAAAGTCTCACCTTAACCGCAGATGTGACCCACTACAAGCGCGGTATCGAAGAAACTTATACTCAGCTAGTTTATAACGGTCTTTGGTATAGTCCGCTCAAAGCCGCCCTGGATGCCTTCATTCAACAAACACAGGAGCGGGTATCGGGAACGGTGCGAGTTAAACTTTTTAAGGGCAACTCGATGACTGTGGGGCGTAAATCTGAGAAGTCCCTTTACAGCCCAACGTTAGCAACTTATGGGGCTGAAGACCAGTTTGACCATAAAGCTGCTGAAGGATTTATCTACGTTTGGGGATTACCGACTCGCGTTTGGTCGCAAAAAGCGAGAGGCTAGTTTGAAAGTTTTGAGTTTTGAGTTTTGAGTTTTGAGTGAGAAAACACATTCTTTTCATTCAAAACTTAATCGCTCATTACTCAAAACTTTTTCTAATCTCCCTCGATTGAACGCTTGGCTTCGCGGGACTCTAGCCACAGAGGAACGGCAATCCAGGCAATCAAAAGGAACAACGCGATTAAACCAAATTGAGCGACCCACACAACTAATTGTTCCAGGGGTACCAGTCGCCCTGCGAAAAAGGACAACGTGACCATTACCGATGCCCAAGCAGTCGCCCCAGCTATGTTATAAGCCATAAACTTGAGGAAGGGCATTTGGGCAATTCCAGCGAGAGGACTGGCGACAATTCGCAGCACAGCCAGGAAACGACCGAGAAACACTGTTTTTCCGGCGTTCTCGCTCACTTGTTGCTTGAGTTGTAAGAGTTTTTCTTCGCGGATGCGGAAAAATCCCCCAACTTTCACCAGCAGGGGCCAGCCGCCTTTTCTGCCAATCCAGTAACCGCAAGTACCACCGACAACTGCACCAGCGATCGCACTCCCTAGCACGAACCAGTAACTCAGTTCCTTACTTCCCGCCAAGAAACCCCCGGCGAGAGTAATCGTTTCACCAGGGATGGGAATGCCAAGATTTTCCAGCAAAATCCCCAAAAAAACTGCCCAGTAACCGTAGTGGTGGGCAATTTCTTTGATATTTTCTACAGATACAAACTCTAAAGACATTTATCTGGGTCTTTACATAGATTCATACTTCTATCATAGTGGCTCGATCCGCTCAGGGTGTCAATCAGGGCGGGAAATCTTGAGATTGTTATCGAGACGGCTACGAGCGAGGATTTTGCCCCTAGCACTCAAGGGCGATCGCACTCCTCTTCATCGGCAAATAGGCAGCCCAATATCTTTCTTGAGGAAATAAGGATTAAACAGGCGAGTTTACGTCTTTTTCGATTTGCGGCTTCGCCTTAAAAAAACATTTTCAGCAGGTATACCGACGGACAGATGCCAAATTTTAATTTTATTCTTATTAAGACTGTTAAAAAGTAATGCTCGTCAGGACTCAAACCAAAAACCAGTTGTGAGTGAATTTGCAACTGTGGCTGAGTGAGGACTTCTCTAGCTTTACCCTTGAGGAGAGGAACTCTAAGATAGAGGTATTTTGTTTCTAATATTATTTTATGTCTAAAGACTCAATAAAAGTGCTTTTAATTGAGGATGACGAGGATGACTATATTCTGACGCGCGATCTCCTCTCAGAAATTGAGCGAGAAAAGTTTGATCTCGAATGGGTAGATAGTTATGATGCTGCTTTAGAAAAGATTCAGATGCATCAACATGATGTCTATTTAGTGGACTATCGTCTTGGCGCACACAACGGCTTGGAATTGTTACAAGAAGCCATTTCAACTAATTGTAAAGCGCCGATCATCTTGCTGACCGGGCAAGGAGATCGGGAAGTAGACTTTGCAGCAATGAAAGCGGGAGCTGCCGATTACTTAGTTAAGAGGAAGATGGACGCGCCGCTATTAGAGCGGGCGATCCGCTACTCGATCGAGCGAGTCAAAACGTTAGAGGCGCTGCGGGAGAGTGAATCGCGGCTAGAGAATATTCTTGGCTCGCTCGATGACAGCGTATGGTCGGTTTCAGCCATCACTAGGGAGCCGATTTACATCAGTCCGGCGGCGGCGGAAATTTATGGTCGTCCAGTCTCCCAGTTTTTCGAGCGCCCGAACCTCTGGCTGGAGGTGATTCACCCAGAGGATCGAGAACGAATAGAAGCGATGACGCAAGCGTTACTCCAAGTCGGTGCAGCAGACGAAGAGTATCGTATTTTCCGACCGGACGGGGAAGAGCGTTGGATTCGCAATCGCGCTCATCTAGGGCGTGACGCGAATGGGAATGTCATCCGAATCGATGGTTTGGCTGCCGATATTACCAAACGCAAGCAGGCAGAAGAAGCCTTGCGGTCAGCTATGCGCGAAAACAGCCAGCTAGCGGCGGCGATCGCTAACCTGACAACTGGAGTTACAATCACCGATCCAACTTTACCTGACAATCCAATTATCTTTGTCAATCCTGCTTTTACTGCCATCACCGGCTACTCGGCGGCGGAAGTGATGGGTTCTAATTGCCGCTTTCTACAAGGGAAAGATACCGATTTCACTGTTGTGAAAGTGATGCGAGAAGCGATCGCATCAAAGCAACCGATTATGTGTGTAGTCCTGAACTACTGCAAAGATGGGACACCGTTCTGGAATGAACTCACCATCAACCCAGTTTTTGATAACGAAGGGAAACTCATCAACTTCATCGGGTTACAGAACGACATCACGGTTCGCAAGCAAACCGAAGAGGCAATTGAACGACTGCGCCACCAAAACGAACTAATTCTCAACTCAGCGGGTGAAGGAATTTATGGTTTGGATATTCATGGAAACGCCACCTTTGTTAATCCAGCTGCTGCGAGAATGCTGGGATGGGAAGTTGAAGAACTCATTGGCAAACCCTTGCATTTTATTTGCCACCATTCAAAAGCCGATGGCGCTCCTTATCCGCGAGAAGCGTGTCCAATTTATGCAGCCTTTAAGGATGGCACAGTTCAACAAATAGAAGAAGAAGTCTTTTGGCGAAAAGACGGTACGAGCTTTCCCGTTGAGTACATCAGCACCCCCATTCGAGAAAATGGTCAGTTGGTGGGTGCAGTCGTTACCTTCCAAGATATTACCGAGCGCGTAGGGGCAGCTACCAAGGCCGCCCAAACCCAGGAGGCTTTGCGTGAGAGTCAAGAACGTTATGAACTCGCCGTTTCTGGTGCTAACGACGGACTTTGGGACTGGAATTTAAAAACAAACGAAATTTATTTTTCTCCCCGCTGGAAATCCATGCTGGGCTGCGAGGAGAGCGAAATTAGCAATACGCCTGATGCCTGGTTTGAGCGAGTGCATCCTGAGGATATCGAGCAGTTGAAAGGGCAGATTTCTTTACATCTGGAAGGGCTGACCCCCCATTTTGAGAACGAACATCGCATACTACACAAAGACGGAACATACCGTTGGATGCTAATCCGGGGGATGGCTGTACGAGACACGAATGGGAAAGCCTCTCGCATGGCTGGCTCTCAAACTGACATCACCGAGCGCAAGCAAGTTGAGAAACAACTCCTCCATGATGCTTTTCATGACGTGTTGACAGGCTTACCAAACCGAGCCTTGTTTAGGGATCGGTTGGGACAGGCAATTGAACGGTCAAAACGAACCAGTGACTATTTCTTCGCCGTCCTTTTTCTAGATATTGATCGCTTCAAGGTGATTAATGACAGCTTGGGACACATGATTGGCGATCAATTGCTGGTAGCGATCGCGCAGCGGTTGAAAGCTTGCCTACGGGGTGGAGATACAGTTGCACGGTTAGGTGGAGATGAGTTCACCATCCTGCTCGACGATGTCAAAAATATCAATAACGCCACTGACATTGCCGAGCGCATCCACTTAGAACTTATGCATCCTTTCAGCCTTAACGAGCAAGAGGTATTCACGACAGCAAGCATCGGCATTGCCATCGGGGGCGGTTCGCAAAGCGCCCCAGCAATCGGATATGACTGTCCGGAAAATCTCCTGCGCGATGCTGACACCGCAATGTATCGTGCCAAATCAATGGGGAGAGCGCGTCACGAAGTCTTTGATACCACCATGCATACCCGCGCGGTGGCACTCTTGCAACTGGAAAACGACTTGCGGCGTGCGATCGAGCGGGATGAATTTCAGCTTCACTATCAACCCATTGTGTCATTGACAACTGGCAGGCTTGACGGGTTCGAGGCGCTTGTACGCTGGCAGCATCCGGAGCGCGGTTTAATCTCTCCAGCGGAATTTATTCCCATTGCCGAAGAAACAGGTTTAATTGTTCCCATTGGGCTGTGGGTACTCTACAATGCATGTTACCAAATGTATGATTGGCAGCAATTTTATCCAGAATTACTATTAACAATCAGTGTTAATCTTTCCAGCAAACAGTTTTTACAACCAGATTTAGTCAAGCAAATCGATCAAATTTTGCGGGAGACTCGCCTGGATGCGCGAAGTTTGAAGTTAGAAATTACTGAAAGTGCAGTTATGGAAAACGCAGAATCGGCAATCAAAATGCTTTTCCAACTAAAAGCTTTAGGCGTGCATCTGCATATTGATGACTTCGGCACTGGCTATTCATCCTTAAGCTATCTGCATCGGTTTCCCATCGATCAGTTAAAGATTGATCGTTCTTTTATTAGTAGAATTGGGGCGAAAGACGACAGTTTAGAAATTGTCCGTGCTATCGTGACCCTGGCTCATACTTTAGAGTTAAATGTGACAGCAGAAGGGGTGGAAACAGCCGAGCAACTCTTTCAACTGAGAGAAATGGAATGCGAATATGGGCAAGGATATTTTTTCGCTAAACCCTTAACTCAAGAGTCAGCAAAAGAATTAATTGTTACAACACAGCAGCTTACCACCGATTTCAATTATTTTGCCTCAATCTTTGCAAAACCTCAATAATCTTATGTGCGCTGAGTAGATGACTGAAATTTAGTATTGCTTAATGTTAGGTTTTGCCAAGGCGAAACCTAACTAGGCATTCTGCAAAACTATATTTTATAGTGTTGAGTTTTCCGCTTCATTTTCCTTTAGTGGCAATTCAACAATCTCAAACCAGTATTTTCCCAAAGCTTTCATCACAGAAACTAGAGATTCAAATGTGACTGGCTTAGCAATGTACGAGTTTGCGCCTAAACCGTAAGAACGATAGATGTCTTCCTCAGCCTTTGATGTAGTCAGCACGACGACTGGAATAGGTCGCAGTTCGGGATCGGCTTTAATCTCCTGGAGAGCCTCCCGCCCATCCTTTTTAGGCATATTCAGATCCAGCAGAATTAAACCTGGACGGGGCGATTTTATTAACTGAGTATACTTACCCCGATGGTAAAGATAATCCATCAGATCCTCACCATCTACAACAAAGTGTAGATCGTTAGCGAGTCGGCATTCTTCTAATGCATCCTTTGCTAGCAGCCGATCGTCTTCATCATCGTCAGCCATCAAGATGGTAATTAATTTTCCAGCTTTATTCACAGCGTTTTACTCACACCAAATTCCAGTACTTTCGCATAATTTGCAGCCGCGAAAAAAGGCTTGCTTTCTGAGATTGATCAGCAAAAATCTAAAATTTAAAATTCCAAAATCTATCACCTAGATTGCTTAACAGGTAGCGTGACAATGAATGTCGCCCCCTCCCCTAATATGCTTTTTGCTGTGATAGTACCACCATGACGCTCGACTATTTTACGGCAGATCGCTAAACCAACTCCCGTTCCTTCATACTCGTTACGACCGTGTAGGCGTTGGAAAACTGTGAAGATCCGATCCAGATACTTTTCGTCAAAACCAATGCCATTATCTTCAACCATAATTTGACACATGGGACGAGCTGATAAGTCTTGTGTCCAAAGCTGCTCGTCCTTCTCTAGTAATTGACTCCAAATCTTGACGACGGGTGCTTCTTCCTGACGCCGAAACTTCAGCGCATTGCTAATCAAATTCTGTAATAATTGCCGCATCTGCGACGGATCAGCATCAATCGTTAGCAGCTCGCCAATTTCTACTTGTGCGCCTACCTTCTGGATATGCACCTCCAAATCAGACAAGACCTCTTGTAGCACGTTGGTGATATTGACACGAGTAAAAGGCTGAGCTTTGCTTGTCACCCGCGAGAAGGCTAGGAGGTCATTAATAAGAGTTTGCATCCGTTGCGCCGCTTTTTGCATCCGCTCCAGGTAGTCCTTCCCCTCATTAGTTAGGGATTCTCCGTATTTGAGTTTGAGGCGATCGCCAAAGGCTTGAATTTTCCGCAATGGTTCCTGCAAGTCGTGGGAAGCGACGAAGGCAAAGTCTTGCAATTCCCGGTTGCTTTGTTCCAATTTGAAGGTATAAGCTTTTAATTTTTCCTCTGTTCGCTGTCGTTCGGAAATTTCAGCTTCAAGTTCTGTATTAATAATTAATAATTTTTGGGTACGTTCTTGCACCCGTTCTTCGAGCATTTCGTTGACGCTTTTGATTTCTGAAAATTTTTGATTAAGTGTCGCCGCCATCGACTTGAAGTTGCGAACTAGAGCGTCCAGTTCTGTCACCGGACTATTAGGCCAATCGATCAATTCTTGCTCTGAAAGTTTATGAGGCAGGTTTGTCGTTACTTGCGCTAGTTTTGAGAGGGGACCAACTAAGCTGCGGCTTAGAAGGGTTGCAAAAATAAGCGCGATCGCTGAAATTAGCATCAAAATCGCTAAACTATTGGTATGAACGCGCTCTATATGGCGGACGTCTGGTGTCGCAGACAATTCTGCAATGAGAGTCCAAGGAAGTTGGCTATCAATCGGAGTCTCTTGCACAAAGAACGAATTGTTCCAACGCACCATGACAAGCCGACTGCCACTTATCGGTAGCCACTGATAAGTCATCGGCGCAATTGGACGAATTTCACCATCCTTACGACGATCAAATGTTTGCATTGCTACTCGCTTAGACAGAGTACTAGCAATTACAGATTTTCTGCGATCGACGAGAGTAATTTGCAGTCCCCGCTCGTCAACATTTGATTTTAGGAGTTCGTCAATACCGTTCAAATCGAGTTCTGCAATGACTAAACCACGGAAGCGATTATCTCTTAGCACGGGTACGCTGAGAATTACCTTTTGTCCGTTCACTACATCCGATAGAGTAGGTTGCAGAGTATTATTTATTTCCTTAAAGTAGGGTTTAACAGCAAGATTCAATCCAATAGTGGACTCTCCCGCTTCATTCTGTCGTGGTGAAGATGCAATTGCTTTACCTTCGGCATTGACTACATAAATCTCATGGAAATCTGGAAATGTCCGTCTAGCAAATTCTATACTTGACTGCAATGCATCCAATTTGGTAGGCTCATCAGCAGCAATCTGAGCAAATTCTTGAACTGCCTTTAGATGTTGCTGATGCCAAGAACGCATTTCAACAACTAAATCTATAGAAGCCGCCTTGAGTTCTGCATTAGCTGTTGTCTTGATGTTATCAATTACGCGGCGGCTGTCTAAAACCATAAGAATTAGAGTAGGAAAGAAGACAAAAGCTACTAACAAATTAAAAACAGTTTGTTGCAAAGAAAGCGTGCTAACTGCTTGAGGACGACCTAGCCATTTATGAATCGGTAAATGAGTCAGCATCAAGCTAGCAATTAAAGCATTGAAAATCCCGTTTACAGGCTGCTTTAACAAGATAATCAACGCTTGTGTAGTATCTACGTGCAAGATAATGGCGTAAAATAGCCAAATGAGAGGCATCCCGATGAACAGCCAGAAAATTCCGTCTAGCAGCACGATATTCTGACGTAGACGATGAAACAATAAACTAACAAAGAATGCTTCAGCGGTAAAGGTAATTACCGTGTAGGGATGATGCCAAATAAAATAGGTACAAATGCCAGAAATGAAGCCTGCAAAAGTACCCCAACCTGTACCGTACAAAAATACTATAATCCAAACGGCAATGCTGCCAAATAGGAAATCTATATCGAAAAATAATGACCAACGGAAATAATTACCTAAATATCCGGCGGCGATTAAAATACTTAGTCCAAAAGCGGCTTTGTTTCGGGCGTAAAACGGTGTTATTTTTGGGAGATAAGGACTTAAATTCATAACTACGGCTTGGTCTTCTTGATTGATGTTGAGCCAGATAAATTCTGTTAGAGCCAGTCGCTTTACTCACAAACTGGACTTCTTATTACCTCCCCTTTTTTGAGTGTAGTGGTGAGTGAAGGCGGGGAGATAGGTAAGATGATATGTATCTTCGCAAAACTAAAAAGACATAAGAAATATTAAAGATTCCTAATTATCATGGCTAATATTTCATAAATTAATTCAGATTAATATGTTAATTATTAAGAAATGTGGTTTAGAGCGATCGCTTACCTAATCCCTACTACCATCTCCACCCGTTTCTCACCAGTTCTCTTCATTTTTGCCTACTTGCTAAGGGATCATTGCTGCAAGAAGCTAAAAAAGCATTAGTTTATTAATTACTGCAATAACTCTAAAACAGCTCAGATTCTTAGCCAATTGTTACGCGGGTCGTCTGTATCTGAGCAATTATTGACAAGTCAACGATTTTTCTGAGTAAGTTCGACTCTATGCAGTCGCCTGAATTGCCTAAATGCAACAAAACGGCTACTGAGGCAAGCAGTAGCCGTCGCGTTAAAGTTTGTAAAACAGCGTAGCTTAACGCAATCTGACTTAGATATTTTCAGGTTGGCACTAACTCGCCGGGACGCAACCGCGCCCATTTGCCGGTTTCCCGCTTAAAGCTGAGACAACCCACAACATCCCATTCCATCTCAATCATTTCCCCCTCGGTGCGGATATTGACATTGATGGTGGGTTCAGTGGCTTCAAAATCGGGGTCTTCAGTTAGATGAGGCACCTGATGCTGCATTTCTACCGCATGATAGGTGGTGCAGCGGTCTACGTATTGGCAGTTAACACAAATACACATAGGACAGCCTCCAGAGGCTTTTCTGTTAATCTAGCTCAGTCAACACGTCTATTAATTACCTATTGGGTTGATTTTTATTGCAATGTGTCTTTGAGGCGAATAAATTCACAGACACACAAACGCTTGTTCCTGTGCGTGGACTCGGAAAATTATCTAAATGGGGTAAGTATACAGATGCACTTAAACACAGACACCTCTACCCTATCGCCAAAAACTTGGCCTTTTAGCCTGGAATTGCTCCCGGAACCCGCTTATATGGTGGGGGGTGCTGTGCGAGATGCTTTGCTGGGACGCCGCCGCGAGTACCGGGATCTAGATTTTGTCTTACTGGCGGATGCGGTAAAAACAGCGCGGAAGATTGCCAGTCGCTACAAAGCGGGGTTTGTGTTGTTAGATGCCCAGCGACAGATTGCTAGAGTCGTATTTGAGCAAGCAACCGTTGATATTGCACAAGCCGAAGGGTCAAATCTGGAAATCGATTTGCAGCGGCGCGACTATACAATGAATGCGATCGCATACAATCCCTACACTGGCGAACTCATCGACCCTCTTAGTGGCTATGCAGATTTGCAACAGGGCATCATTCGGATGGTTTCCCCCAAAAATCTGCAAGATGACCCTTTACGGCTATTAAGAGCGTACCGCCAAGCCGCCCAACTCAGTTTTACCCTTGAGACGGATACCCAAGCAGCAATTCGACAACTTGCACCTTTACTGGGGCAAGTATCGGCAGAACGAGTGCAAGCAGAGTTTGCCTATCTCCTTAACACTTCTGAAGGCACTCCTTGGATAATTACTGCCGTTGAGGATGGTTTACTTCAAACTTGGTTTCCCAGTGCCTCAAGTCCCCAACCTCTCCCGAACCTTCCCCTGCAAACGGAGGGAACAATCGCGAGGTTAATAACTCCACCTCTTAGCCCCCTCCCCGTCAACGGGGAGGGGGTTTGGGGGAGAGGTTCCGAAAATGTCTCTACAATCTTGCCAGCAGTTGAAAGTTCAGCGGTAGTGCTGGGAGAAATATGGCATGAGTTAGCAATCTTTTTATCTAGCTTGGTAGGCGATACCTTAAAAACTTCTTGGTTGGGCATTGCAAAACTGGCGATATTGTTATCACCCGTGCCGGAAGCTGCTGAAACTCAATTATTGAATTTAAAATACAGCCGCGCTGAAATTCGCGCCATTAGCACTGCACTCAAATTATTGCCGCAGCTGCAACCATCCCAGATGTCTTTAGGAGAGCAGTATTTATTCTTTCGAGAGGCAGGACAGGTTTTTCCCGCCATCGTCGTTTTAGCTGTAGCCACTGGGATATCCGTAGCAGAATTGACACCCCTCATCAACCGCTATCTTACTCCTGACGACCCAGTTGCTCATCCCGCGCCCCTCGTCAGCGGCAAGGATTTGATCCAAACTTTCAATCTCCCATCGGGTCCACAAGTTGGTAAATTTCTCACCGCGATTGGAATCGCACGCGCTGAAGGTAAAATCTCTACCCCCGCAGAAGCCATAAAATTAGTTTCGCAACTACTGGAAGAGCCGTAAAACTTTTACAAGACTTTTTGAGAATTATTTGGGCGTTATGAGTGGTTTGGTGAAAAATTGATGTCTTGCAGACTCAAGCAAAAATGTAGGGTGCTAGGAGCAGCACCCTACAGTTCTTGTTGCTAAGGCGATTATTTGTGCCTTATCTTATCTCAGCAACTGTACCTAACGTCCTACTGACGAGTTAGGTTTAGGAGTTCTTTCGGGGATGCCAGTAAGTCAACCGCCACAAAGAAAATTTTGCCTTGGGGATCTAGTAAGAACCGCCACGCAATATTCATGCCAACGCTGGCACCGAACCAAGGAGTTTCTACTTTCCCTGTGACTTTATGCTGGGTATAGCCATCTTCTATGCGCTCAGAGACGCCTTTCTGTGGCATCATCTTGAGTCCCTGGCATTCTTCGCGCATATATGCAGAAATCGCTTCACGACCGACAATTGGCTTCTGGAAGGGCGGTTGCAATGCTCCCTTTTCCGCAAATAGAGACACAGCCGCCTCAAAGTCAAATGCGTTCATGTTTTGAATATAGTTCAGCACTGTAGGCTCACTGATGCCATCAATACTGATCTTCGGACGGGAAGCTAGGGCGGTGGGTGTTATATAGGGATCTTCGGGTTTTGCGTAATCGTTGAGAGCCGGATCAAATCCCATGTTGATGACGGTATTCCGCAAAACTGTGATTTGCTGACCCGGATCGAGTTTCTTGATGGTTTCCAGCACTGCTGCGGCTTCCGGGGTCATTTGATATCCCGTTGGGATGGGAGCGACAATACCCTGTGCCATCAACTCTCCTAACTCATACCAAAAACCCAACTTGGTATTGACGCTGAAAGAAGAATAGGAACGGCTGATGGGAGTGTCAGCACGGTTAGCAAGATCCTCCATCACTTTCGTTTGGGCGGCAGCTGGCATCTGCTTAATTTGGGCTAGTAAACCTTCCGCTAGTATCATGCGGGCGGCTCCTGTGGCGGCGCGAGTAATTGAAACACCCATTTCGGTGTAGGCAAACCAGAGTAATGCCAGTTGATCGTCAACGCTGAGCTTATCGAAAGCTTCCGTGGTAGCTGGAACCGCATTAGCAATCTGAGTTCCAGGGAAAATGCCCTGTGCGGACTCAATCGTATAAGTCGTGGATGAAGTCATGGATGCATTATTTAGATTCGTTAAAACTATTAATCCAGAAACTTCTGGGTTACGAATCTTTGTCTCCTGTCTTAAAACATATAACAAAACATTACAGAATGTAAAGTTTTCTTTACACTGGGGGAGACAGAGATCGCACCATCTAAGGCTGCCAAGAATCGGATTTATTCATACAGGGTCTAGGGTTGATGGCAATTTCCATCCCCCAAATGTTATGAAACGGTTTGTAAATACTGGTGTTTGATGAACGCTCTCGCCTTGAAAATCACTAGCAGCTAATGGCAGACAAGCAGCGATCGCAACTTTGGGCAATTTGCTCTTTTGCCGCAACAGAGTTGTATTTGGCTATGTAACGTTAAATCGGGCAATGCTAAGAAATCGCTGCTAAAAAACTTTCTCCGGGTAGCGATCGCTGCTTATCTTAGATAATTTGCCGCCATGCCCTAGCTTTTGAGAGTAGCTGCTCAATCAAAGGAGCCTTTGCCTGGACGTAGCCCTCTCGATCTAGCCGGAATTGTACCGCTAACTCGCGCTTCAAAGAATCATATTGCTTCGCCTTCTCAGGGTGCGCCCTGAGAAAATCGCGGAAGATTAGCTGGTTTTCCCAAACCTGATTTCCTCGTTTCACCAGATGGAGATGGTGAGTGCGGGGCATTCCTTTGCGAAAAAAGTGCCGTCCTGAAACACCCAACTCACCTTGGTAGAGATAGCCGAGTGTTTCGAGAGATGTAATCTGACTGACGCTGGGTGGTAACTCCTCCAAGTCTACGAGAATATCAATAATTGGTTTAGCTGCTAATCCTGGCACTGAGGTACTGCCAATATGGTGGATGTCCAAGACAGCATTACCGAGGGCGTGGAGAATCTGGAGTTTTTCCTGCTCAAATTGGATAGGCCAATTGGTATCGTAATCAACGACTTGGATCAAATCTTCCATCGGTTTCAATTAACTCCTTAGCGATCGCTTCTACCAGATATTTGCTGGAGGGTTTCTAAAAAACTTTCTCCCGGCAAGCTTCGCATTTCCATCTGTTGATTAATCTTGACTGCGGCAGCTAATCCAGAATTCATCGCCCCTTCTACCAAGTTTCCGCCGCACCAATCGCCACAACAAATTAGGGGCAATGGTGTCTCAGCGTCCAGGCAATCTTGATGCAAAGGACGACTGGGGAAAGCATAGCGCCAGCGATGGATTTGAAACCATTCGGGAGAATCCAGCCACGGAACGAGTAACTGGGCGGCGCGAGATAACATCTGGCTTGCCGCTGGGTTTAAATCTTCGGCGTCCAGGTAATGTTTGGCAAATTCAGCGGTGCTGTGCAAAACAAAGACTGGTATCTGGGGATTGGGGCGTTTGCTGCTGTCTAAACCAATCCACGCTAAGTCAGAGTCCTGTGTAACATCTAGGTGTAACGGGAAATTTACCGTCTCTGCATTACTTAAATCTTGCTGTCGAGAAGCTGGATAACCCGCCATTACACTGAGACAGGGGTCAAACTCCACAGCGCGTAAACTATCTAGAAATTGAGTTGGTATGGTTTTGGCTAAGGGTTCCAGTAGCATCAAAGCTTGAGGCGCTGGAATTGCCACGACAACAGCTTTAGCAATTAATGGGTCGGCTTTCGGCTCAAAAGTGAAATGCCAAGTTTTCTCATCAGTTGGGGTAATTTCTTGAACCCGTTGATTCAGCCGCATTTCTAAACCTGTGGCGAGGAATTTAGCGATCGCATTCATCCCCATTGGTGCCACATAACGGGGACGGGTCGAGGATAAATTCGGCTTTGCTGGTTCCCGGCAAACAGGATTCGTCCAGGCTTGAACAATCCCCGGCTTTCCTTCAAAATCGCTTTGCTTCACCCGCAAAACATCAATAAACTTCTCAGTTAACTGCCCTTGGGTTTCTAAATAACGCAAGCCATGATCGGCACAAGTCCCCTGCAATCGGCGCGTTGCCACCCTTCCCCCAACGCCACGAGATTTGTCAACGACGACCACTTTATATCCAGCTTGGTGCAACTGTTGAGCAACGGTCAGTCCCGCGATACCCGCACCAATTACGGCGACATCAAACACTACGGATAACCCTCAGTCTTCAAGTATATAGAAGTAGAATAAGGGACAGCACCAAATCTGGGGTCTGGGAGGAATTGAAGTTGGACGAGCTGAGAGCCGCGCTGGAATTAGCCACAGAAGAAGAGTTACAGCAACTGACAGATATTCTATTTCGCCGCAAATTTAACCCCTTAGATTACGTTCAGACACCTGACCCGATCGACATTCAAAGCCAAGATCACGAAGATTGGTTGGATGCGATCGAGCAGAGATTTCGCTTTTTAGCGGCGGATGGAGTGACAGTTTTGCGAGGACGCACGGGTGAAGTCACTTATCGACAAATTTTGATCCAAGTTTGTCGATATCTAAAAATTCCCTATTCTGCAAAACTTTCGACAACTGATTTAGAAGCAGAAGTATTTCTCAATCTGATGGGTCGGGCGTGGAAACAAATGCCTCGACACGAACAGAAAGCGTTAACTGCCAGAGTACAGCGATCGCTAGCAAAGTCTCAACTCTCCGAACCCCTGCCATTACAGTTGCAACACGACCCGATGGCTTTACTCGTCAAGGGAGGCAGTGCCCTTGCCGTTAGTTCCATTGTCCAGCCGCTGCTGCTACAACAACTTGCTCGTCAGTTTGCGATTCACTTTGCAAGCTATCAAGTCGCCAAAGAAACTGTCATCCAAGGCAGTGCTGCGGCTGCTGCACAGTTCCAAAATTATATGGTGCTACAAACAGCGAAGCGTGGGATGGCAATGAGTGCCGCCCGTTATGGTGCCATCCGCAGTGTATTTGCATTAGTGGGACCCGCGATGTGGGCGTGGTTTTTTGCCGATTTGGGCTGGAGAGCGATCGCGACTAATTACGGTCGGATTATCCCTATCATCGTTGCCTTAGCGCAAATTCGCCTAACTCGTGCCGAATGCTGGGAACCTGCTTAGGAGTTAAAAGTCAAAAGTTAAAAATTAAGAATGAAGAAATCCCCGTTTTTAATTTTTAATTTCCCATTTTTAAGTCGGCATCCCGACCCCAGCTTGCAAGCATCTTGGCACTATGCTCAACTGGGGTTTCTGTTTTTTCCCTTGATTCCTATTCTGGGTGCTATTGGAATATTTATCGGATTAGTCGGCACCTGGAGAAAAAAATATCCCACAATTATCCGACGCCCTCTCAATCGCGGATTTGCTATTTTTTGCACCTGGGTAATTATTTCAGCTAGCTTCGCCCCTTTTCCTTTAGAAGCCTTGCTGGGATTGTTTAATTTCCTCCCCTTTTTCATCTTTTTTGCTGCCTATAACGAACTCATTCAGACACCAGCACAACTGCGACGGTTAGCTTGGATTTTGGTGGTGCCTTCTGTACCCGTGGTCATTCTCGGCTTCGGACAGATATTCTTGGGTTGGGCTAGCCCAGCGCTATTGGAAGGTCTTGTAGGTTGGGCGCTGCAACCCAAAGGCAATCCCATCGGGCGGATGGCTTCGGTGTTTATGTACGCCAATATTTTGGCAGCCTATCTGCAAATTGTGTTTATTCTGGCACTGGGATTGTGGATTGAAGAAAGCAAAAAGCGATCGCCCCAACCTCGCCGCTTACGCGCCGCCACCCTAGAAAAAAGGGAGGAAGCAAACGCTAAAAGAAAATATATTTTCCCCCTTCCGATTACCTGGCGAATCGGGTTTCTAAGTGTAGCGGTAATTGGAAATGCAGTTGCACTGATTTTGACGAATTCCCGCAATGCTTGGGCAATTGTCGTTCTTAGCTGTCTTGCCTTTGCCTTCTATCAAGGTTGGCGTTGGCTAATCGCAGCGGTGGGGGCGATCGCTACTAGCATCCTCTGGGCAGCTTTTGGCCCTTCACCTGTGCGCGAATGGCTTCGCACGATTGTCCCCTATTACTTTTGGGCGCGACTCACCGACCAAATGTATCCAGATCGACCCGTGGCGTTGTTACGGACAACTCAGTGGCAGTTTGCTTGGTCGATGACTCAGCAACGTCCCTGGACTGGCTGGGGTTTAAGGAATTTTACGCCACTTTACGAGACACAAATGAAAGTCTGGTTGGGACATCCTCACAGCTTGCTGTTAATGCTAACGGCTGAAACTGGCATCCCAGCAACCATTTTCTTCTGTGGTTTAGTTGGTTGGGTGATGGTTCAAGCTGTCCTATTATTAGCAGAGACGCGATTAATCCTGTTCATACAAAATAAATTAATTCTATTCAGTTATTTAGTTGCTTTTGGTGCCTGTACCCTATTTAACACTGTAGATGTAAGTATATTTGATTTACGAGTGAATACCTTGGGATGGTTGCTTTTAGCAGCGATTTGCGGAGTCGTTTATAAGCGGACAGATGCAGCTCTTACTCGTATCACCTATAGTTCTGATTAAAATTTTATATTAAGGCAACAAATTTAAGTGCTTTGAACACATAATTAGATAAAGCTATCTAATTATGTGTTCAAAGTCAGATATTAAGAAAATGATTAAGTAAAGAAATGAATAATAATAACAAAATGGTTCGGCGTCAACTTTTGAATCTTTATAGGAAGAATGGGGAACGGAACTTTCACAATGTAGATTTAACTGGAGCTTCCTTAAACGATGCAAACTTACAGGAGGCAGAATTCTGTGGAGCAAACTTTCAAGATGTAAACCTATCAAGGGTAAACCTATGTAATGCAAACTTACAGGGGGCAAATCTCGAACATGCGAACTTATTGGAGGCAAACCTGTGTGATGTAAACCTGTGTGGTGCAAATTTACGTTGGGCAAATCTCAAAAGTGCAAACCTATTAAAGGCAAACCTATGTAATGCAGACTTACGTGGGGCAAATCTCGAAAATGCGAACTTATTGGATGCAAACCTGTGTGATGCAGACCTGCGTTATGCAAATTTACTTAATGTAAAAGTGCGTGGTCATGCCAACTTAGAAAAACAACTAGATATTGAAAAATTACGTGGGGCGACAAAGCCAGATGGTACTAAAATACCTTTGAGAAAACCAATTCTAAGGTCTGCTTTCAAAGAGAAAAATCAGGAAACAAAAAAAAATAAAGGCGAATCTTCACCAAGGGCTAACATAAATCAGGCTTCGGAAAATGGAAGCATTACAAATGCCAGAATTCGAGAGGTAGCTATAAATAATAATTGTGGAAAACCAGAGGTAATTTATGAGACTAGTAGCACAGAAATTGAAGAATTTGCTGTTGCGAAAGAGGATATTAATGCCACGGTTCTTTTTACTCCCAATAATCTTAAAGAAGAAGAAGCCAAAAAGATAATTACAGTATCTATTAATCAACGGAGAGGACAACCTCAGTTTCGTAAAAATTTGCTAACAACCTATAATTCTTGCTGTGCTATAACAGGTTGTGATGCACAAGAAGCCTTGGAAGCTGCTCACATCATTCCATACAGTGAGGAGGAAAACAATGATTCTTCAAATGGTCTGCTGCTTCGAGCTGATATACATACACTTTTTGACCTCAACCTAATTGCTATTCACCCAGAAACGCTGAAAGTATATCTCGAACCTAGTTTACTCAATACAGATTACAAAGAGCTGGACGGCAAATCTCTGCAACTGCCCGAGAATATTAATAAAAATGCACTGCAATGGCGATGGGAACACTGCAAGTGGGACAGATGATTTGGTAGCAAGTTGAAGAAATGCGATCGCATTCTTTCCCCATCTCCTTGTATACCCGCAACGGCAAGCATTCGATGCGACGAGATAATGTGGGGCGTCCTATGCGATCGCTTAGAATAATTGAAACGCACTCAAAACCCAGGCAGAGTGAAGCTGCGGTGACTCAAAATAGGGAAAATCCGAATAATGAAGGTCGCCGGATGCCGTATCAAACAACCTTGGCGACCAGTCATTACGCCTTGCTAGGGCTGCACCCCTCGGCGTCCCCGATCGAAATTCGACGGGCATATCGAGAATTAAGTAAACACTACCATCCCGATACCACAGAATTGCCTGCTAACATAGCAACCGCTAAGTTCCAGCAGCTCAATGAAGCCTATTCCACCCTTAGCAATCCACAACGACGACTGGCTTATGACCTAAAAATTGGCTATTCCCGCATTAGTGTAATTCAAGCACCGCCAAACTTGAATTCTCCGTCCCAACCCAAAAAGGCATATTCTTCCTCAGCCTACTTAGACCCAACCGATCGCCCCCTCTCGCCTGGAGAGATTTTTGTCCTATTCATCATGGGTTTAACCTTTGTGGGTTGCCTATTGTTAGCGATCGCCATTGGCTTAACGCGAGGAGAAGCCGCCTTCCAGGTTTCCGGGCTAGAAACCCTGCAACCAGTCGAGCAGCAGGCGTCGCCTCATCTTCCTATTCATCCTCATCATCTATCTAAACCCGTGGCATCTGGGTCTCGCCTTGCCCCACTCATCCCTCAAAACAAGCGAGTTGATTCAATCTACTTGCCGGATGACAGATAATTTGGGAAAATCCGCCCCTAGCCAACTTAAAACGACTTATGACTCTTCCCACTGCTGATACGCCCCTCTATAACCATCCCTTACCTGATATTGAACAGTGGCTCAAAAAGATGGGATGTCAACAAGACCGAACTCAGCTGCACTGTTGGCACATTGCTAGACCTTTTTGGAAAGCAGAGCTGTCTCTAGATGTGGAGGAGCTAACCGTGCGCTATCTAGAAGCGGGTGAAGGCGGACGAGATATCCTGCGCTCCTTCAAATATTCTCTGACTCGCCAAGATGTAGAAGACGCTGTTTTTGCAGGTCCTTAGAAAAAGTTTTGAGTTTTGAGTTTTGAAGTCAAGAAATCACTGAAAATAGAGACGCGATATATCGCGTCTCTACAAATTTACTTATACTTTGCCGAAACGGCGATCGCGCTGTTGATAGGCACACAAAGCCTGGTGAAACTCCGCCCGGTCAAAATCAGGCCACAGCGTCTCTGTGATATAGAGTTCCGCATAAGCTAATTGCCACAGCAGGAAGTTCGAGAGGCGCATTTCCCCGCTGGTGCGAATCAGCAGGTCGGGATCGCCAACTTTAGCAGTATAGAGGTGGCGTGAAAACAAAGCTTCATCAATTTCATTAGGCTGTAAAACACCTTCCTGCACCTGAGTCGCGATCGCTCGACAAGCTTGCAGAATTTCCTGGCGTCCCCCATAATTAGTTGCCACAGTAAACTGAATGCTGGCATTGTGCTGAGTTTCAGCCATTGACCGCTCAATTTCTACCTGGAGACTTCGCGGTAAATCGGCTAAATTTCCCATAAAGTTGATTCGCACATTCTCCTGCACCATTTCCCGGAGTTCCTGCCGCAACACCCCCTCAAACAAGGTCATTAAAAAATCAACCTCTTCCAACGGTCGTTTCCAATTTTCCGTAGAAAACGCATAAGCAGTCAGCGCTGGAATTCCCCAATCCTTACAGCAGCGCAGTAAATCCTTCAGCGCATAGACCCCCCGCCGATGACCCATAATTCGAGGTAGCCCTTGGCGTTTGGCCCATCGACCATTTCCATCCATGATTACTGCCACATGTTTGGGCAGGCGGTCTCGATCGAGGTCAGCAGGCAAATTTTGTAAGACAGTTGATTTTGAAGTCATTTCTTGTCACGAGAACCCGGTGGTGGAAGACGAAGCAAACGCGAAACCAGTGCCTTTCCCCGATCGCTAATCTGACGTCCCAAACTGCGTAGACCGGGGGCGACGGCCCTCTCTTCGCTTGACGTGGAGAATCGCGTCTCTAAGAGTTCTTTCAGTTTACTGCTGGTTAGGGGGCGATTCAGTCCCCCCCTCTCCGCTAAAGAAATAGAGCCGGTTTCTTCAGATACAACGATACATAGGCAATTTTCGACCCGCTCCGTAATTCCCATTGCTGCCCGGTGCCGCGTCCCCAGCTGTCGCGATGCCGTCCGCTCAGAAAGGGGCAAAATCACCCCAGCGGCAACAATGCGGGAGCCACTAATGAATATTGCGCCGTCGTGCAGGAGCGTAGATGTTTGAAAGATAGTTTGTAGGATTTCCTTAGAAACCTCAGCATTTAATTTGACGCCTTGAACGGAAAAATCCCGCTCATCAATTGGCCCGGTCGTTTCCAGTACGATCAAAGCACCCGTGCGGTTTTGGGACAATTCTTTGACCGCATCCACAATTTCATCAATAACACTATCTGCCTTGGGAATCGCTCGTCGGGAGGGTTGCAGCAACTGCATCAGTTCTCCCCTGCCCAATTGTTCCAGAAACCGACGAAATTCTGACTGGAAAATGACAGCCATCGCCACAGCCGAGCCAACTACCAACTTTTCCAGGACAAAACTCAACAGTACCAGCCCCAGGCGATTACTCACGGCTGAGGCTAGCATTAAGACAATCAAACCCCGTACCATCCACAATGTGCGACGCTCCCCGATAAAGAGTAGCACCAGATACGTGAGGATGAGAACTAAAACAATATCAATGCTTTGAAGCAACAAGGTCGAAGTTCCGGGAGGGTCTTGACCGGGACCCAAATTCATTGAACCTTATCAGATTTGCTGAAGTTTGCTGGATACGGGCGAGTTTAAAGGCAGAAGGCAAGAATGTAAAAAGCAAGGAGAGCAGTTAGCTATTGGCTTGAATTAACAGTTTAGAGTCTAAATCTAGTGTACCTGTGGTTACGTCCCAGCTAAACAGTTAATAGCTAATTACTGTTTCTATTTTTTACTTTCTTTTTCCCTTAAAGCTCGATTTTAGCTGAAGCGCCCCCTTGAGTACTAGCGAATTAGGTAGTGAGTCGTAGGATTTTGCGATGACTGACATCTTGCATCAATCGACTATATAGCGTATATAGCGGTTTTCCATTGCGTTCAACACACATGGTAAGAGCGTTTGCGTGAGCTGTGCGCCCCTACATAGCCCTCATGTCAAAGAGCATGAGGGCTATGTATATGTATTCCCCTGCCCTCTCCTTGACGAAAGGGGAGAAAAGCCTCCCTGCTTTGATTGAGAGGAGACTAAGCGGCAGGGATTTTAGTTGACCGCATTGGTGCAAAAAATTCCCAATCTAACTAACTACTAATCGCTCAGGTAGACGATCCTGCCGAATTACATCCTGGTAGGTTTCCCTCTGCAAAATCAGATTAGCTTCTCCTCGACCTACTAAAACCGCTGCTGGACGAGACAGGCGATTGTAATTAGAAGCCATGCTGTAATTGTAGGCACCTGTGCCCATGACGACGAGAATATCTCCCGGCTCAGTTTTCGGTAGCGATGCTTCTTTGATCAGAATGTCTCCAGATTCGCAGTGTTTACCGGCAAGGGTGACAGTTTCTGTCAAGGGTGCCGACATCCGGTTGGCAACAACGGCTCGATACAGGGATTGGTAGGTGATGGGACGGGGATTGTCAGACATTCCGCCATCAACGGATAGGTAGGTGCGGATGTCTGGAACGACCTTTGATGAGCCTACGGTGTAGGCGGTGACGCAGGCAGTCCCAATGAGCGATCGCCCTGGTTCGCACAATAATTTAGGTAAGGGGATTTGTTGAGATTGGCAGGCTGCGGTAATGGCATCGCTGACAGTTTTTACCCACTCATCAATACTGGGAGGATCGTCTGATTCGGTGTAACGAATTCCCAAGCCACCCCCGACATTTAACTCTTTGACGGGCAATCCATTGGTGGCTGCTTTTTTAAACCACTCCACCAAAACCCCTGCGAGATCGTGATGGGGTTGGCGCTCAAAGATTTGGGAACCGATATGGGCGTGCAACCCGATACAATCTAAAGTTGACTGCTGGCTGATAAAAGCAAAGACTTCCTCTAATTGGTTAGGATCGAAGCCAAATTTGCTATCGAGGTGTCCGGTGCGGATGTATTCGTGAGTGTGACATTCAATGCCAGGGGTGAACCGCAGCATGATCCGGATTTTGGATTTTGGATGATTAGAGGGGTTAACCTCTGATTCCTTAGGCGCTTGTCCCGATTCCAAAGCCGCGAGGGTGCGTAGCTCTAACCAGTTGTCTACTACAACCGTGCAGCCGGTTTCAACCGCTAAAGTCAGTTCTTCACGGGATTTGTTATTGCCGTGAAAATAAATTTTGTCGGGACTGACGCCAGCTTGCAGCGCCGTGTAGAGTTCGCCGCCAGAGACGACATCGATCCCCAAGCCTTCACTCGCAGCGATCGCGCAAACGGCTAGACAACTCCAGGCTTTAGAAGCATACAGTACCTGAGATTCACCGCCATAATAGCGGCTTAAACCATCCCGATATTGACGACAAGCTGTCCGCAGCGTTTCTTCGTCCAAAATATAAAGGGGCGAACCAAATTGCTGCACGAGTTTCGTGACGTCACAACCACCAATTTCCAGGCAGTCGCGGCTGTTAACCCCAGACGTCAGGGGCAAAAGTTCCTGATTGGGTGAGCGATCTACACTGACGTGATGATTTGCGTCTGTACGGGTTGTAGGCGTAAGCGGTAAATATTGCCGTCCAGAATTTTGAACCCCGACTGGTTGAGTCGATAACATGATCTAATAGTTGTCCTTGGATGCTTAACAGGCGTGAATGCGTCTTGTTTTTCAGTCTACAATTGAAAACTGTGACTTTTTTGCAACTTCAGCCGCTGACAGCAGAGCAGCTCTTGGCGGTAGTGGAACTAGACCAACTGTGTTTTGGTCAACTCTGGACTCTAGACGGTTACAAGCGAGAGTTAGAAAGTCCCAATAGTGACTTGCTAGTTATAGAAGAATTTAGCGGCAAGGAACCAGAGGTAATCGGTCAATCCACTCAGTACGTGGGGGAAAACGCCGCCCCGACTGCATTGAGTCCGGAAGGAGATCCGCCTCTAGAGCGATCGCTCGTGGGCATCGGATGTCTGTGGGCAATCTTAGAGGAGGCACACATTACGATTTTGGGAGTACATCCCAACTATCGAGGTCAAGGCTTGGGGCAGGCACTGCTTTATGCCTTGCTCAAAAAAGCCTGGAAGCGCCGGTTGGAGTGGGCAACGCTGGAGGTGAGAGCATCGAATCGACCTGCCCAGTCTCTCTACGAGAAATTTGGGTTTCAGGAAGTTGGTAGGCGTCGGCGCTATTACAAAGATACGGGCGAAGATGCTTTGATTTTGTGGCGTAGCGGTCTTCAAGCACCTGAATTTCCGCAAACCTTAAGCGACTGGCATTCCTCAATTAGCGATCGCTTCCGTTACTCTCATCGGCAGTTCTTGGAAGCCGATGAAGTTAAAGGATAGAAGGTTGACGGTTATAAGGTTCGGTTATAAGGTTGTAGGGGACATGGTGGTTCAACTGGCGTTTTTTGCCAATGTGTCAATTTACTCACTTTTTTGCCCCGTCAATTTTCTAACTTTAGATAGTAGCGAGAGACTAGCGATCGCTGAGTTCTACCAACAAAGTCAGAAAAATCTTGCGGGATAGATTTCATCTATCTTCAATGTGACAGCCGGATAAAAACCCTATGCTAGAATCACCATTACAGGCACGCAGCAGGGGAAACGAAATCCGCCATGTTTGAACGCTTCACAGAAAAAGCCATTAAGGTAATCATGCTGGCCCAGGAAGAAGCTCGTCGCCTGGGACACAACTTCGTCGGTACGGAGCAGATCCTCCTGGGTCTAATTGGAGAAGGAACCGGCGTCGCCGCCAAAGTCCTGAAATCTATGGGCGTCAACCTCAAGGATGCTCGGATTGAGGTGGAAAAAATTATCGGTCGTGGTTCTGGCTTTGTGGCGGTAGAAATTCCGTTCACCCCCAGAGCCAAGCGCGTCCTGGAGTTATCTCTAGAAGAAGCTCGCCAACTAGGGCATAACTACATCGGGACGGAACACCTGCTACTGGGTCTGATCCGAGAAGGAGAAGGGGTTGCTGCCAGAGTGTTGGAAAACCTAGGGGTTGACCTCACGAAAGTGCGGACGCAAGTGATTAGAATGCTGGGAGAGACGGCAGAAGTCTCTGCGGGGCAAAGTAGCGGACGCACCAAGACCCCGACATTAGATGAGTTTGGCTCTAACCTGACCCAGATGGCATCAGAAGGCAAACTCGATCCAGTCGTCGGTCGGGCGAAAGAAATCGAACGGGTCATCCAAATCCTGGGACGCCGCACGAAGAACAACCCAGTGCTGATTGGGGAACCCGGAGTTGGTAAGACCGCGATCGCGGAAGGGTTGGCGAGTCGCATCGCAAACAACGATGTACCCGACATCCTGGAAGAAAAGCGCGTAGTCACACTAGATATTGGCTTGCTGGTAGCGGGCACCAAATACCGGGGTGAATTTGAAGAGCGCTTGAAAAAAATTATGGATGAAATCCGCTCAGCGGGGAATGTCATCCTAGTAATCGACGAAGTTCACACCCTGATTGGTGCAGGTGCCGCAGAAGGTGCCATCGACGCGGCAAACATCCTGAAACCCGCCTTGGCGAGAGGGGAATTGCAGTGCATCGGCGCAACCACGCTAGATGAGTACCGCAAGCACATCGAACGGGATGCCGCCCTAGAGCGTAGATTCCAGCCGGTGATGGTCGGTGAGCCGACGGTTGCCGAAACCATTGAGATTTTGTACGGGTTGCGCGAACGCTACGAGCAACACCACAAACTGAAAATCTCCGATACAGCCGTAGAAGCTGCTGCCAAGCTTTCAGATCGTTATATTTCCGACCGCTACTTGCCGGATAAAGCGATTGACCTGATTGATGAAGCCGGAAGCCGCGTGCGCCTGCTCAACTCTCAGTTGCCCCCCGCAGCGAAGGAATTGGATAAAGAACTGCGTCAGGTTCTCAAGGATAAGGATGACGCAGTCCGCAGTCAAGACTTCGACCGGGCAGGAGAACTGCGCGATCGCGAAATGGAAATCAAAGCCGAAATTCGCGCGATCGCTCAAAGCAAAAAGACCGAATCCGACAAACGCGATGATGTTTCCCCCGTCGTTACCGAGGAAGACATTGCCCACATTGTCGCCTCTTGGACTGGAGTGCCGGTGAACAAGCTCACCGAATCCGAATCCGAGAAGCTGCTGCACATGGAAGACACGCTGCATAATCGGCTGATCGGTCAAGAAGAAGCCGTCAAAGCAGTTTCCAGAGCCATTCGTCGGGCACGGGTCGGCTTAAAGAACCCCAACCGACCAATTGCCAGCTTTGTCTTCTCAGGGCCGACGGGTGTAGGTAAGACGGAACTCGCAAAGTCTTTGGCTACTTACTTCTTCGGTTCGGAAGAAGCGATGATTCGCTTAGATATGTCCGAATACATGGAGCGCCACACGGTTTCCAAACTGATTGGTTCGCCTCCAGGCTATGTCGGTTACAACGAAGGCGGTCAGCTCACCGAAGCAGTACGTCGTCGTCCTTACACCGTGGTGCTATTCGACGAAATCGAAAAAGCCCACCCGGATGTATTCAATATGCTGCTGCAAATCTTGGAAGACGGTCGCCTGACCGATGCCAAGGGACGCACGGTAGACTTCAAGAACACGCTGTTGATTCTTACCTCCAACATCGGTTCTAAGGTGATTGAGAAAGGTGGCACAGGGCTTGGCTTCTTCGATACCCAAGAGAACGAAGCAGAGGCACAATACACCCGCATTCGCTCGCTGGTGAACGAAGAACTGAAGCAATACTTCCGCCCAGAGTTCTTAAACCGTCTCGATGAGATCATCGTCTTCCGCCAATTGACGAAGGACGAGGTGAAGGAAATCGCCGACATCATGCTCAAAGAGGTGATCGGACGGTTGAGCGAACAGGGAATTATCTTAGAAGTCACGGAACGCTTCAAGGATCGTCTGGTGGAAGAAGGATACAACCCCAGCTATGGTGCCCGTCCGCTGCGTCGCGCCATCATGCGCCTGTTAGAGGATAGCTTGGCTGAAGAAATCCTCAGCGGTCGCGTCTCAGATGGAGACACGGCAATTGTGGATGTCGATGAAACCACGAAGGAAGTGAAAGTGCTGCAAGGTCAGAAGCGAGAATTGCTTCCCCAAGCGGCTGAAAGTTAAAGATTAAAAATTAAAAATGAATTTGTCATGATTCATTTTTAATTTTTAGTGTTATACGGTAGAGAAGCGATAGTTTCTCTACCGTTTTTGTATGTAGCGGGCGTTTGATGAGAGTCTTGCCTCATTTCAAGAAAGCTGAAAAATCAACAATAAGCTTCTTGCAAAAATACCGAACTTTTAATTTTTAAACACAGATGAACTCAGATGTAGAAGCGAAGCGGTTTCCCGTTCCCCGAAAGATAGGGTAAGCTTTCGGAATATCTAATGAAAGCAAAAATTCTATTGAAAAAGAGTTGTCCATTTTTAATACAAGCATTTTTAATTTCTAATTGATTACCGTGTCTTACCTTGCCCGCATTCTGGTTTATCCAATCAAATCTCTAGATGGTGTTTCCGTTACCAAAGCAACCATCCTTAAAAGTGGTGCATTACAGTATGACCGAGAGTTTGCTATCTGTGACGCTCAAGGTCGATTCGTGAATGCCAAGCGCAATCCGAAAGTTCACTTACTGCGGACTTCTTTTGACATTGATACGGATACTGAGAAGATTACTCGTGTTTGCTTAGAAGTCCAAGGAACAGAACAAACCCACATTTTTCACATCGATCGGGAACGGAGTGAATTAGAAGCTTGGTTGAGCGACTATTTCGACTTTCCCGTAAAACTCTGCCAGAACTTAGTCTCTGGCTTTCCAGATGATACCAATGCCTCCGGGCCAACAGTCATCAGTACCGCCACGCTGGAGACAGTTGCCTCCTGGTTTCCTCCCCTGACGGGGGATGAATTGCGGCGACGCCTGCGGGCAAATCTGGAAATTGGGGGCGTCCCAGCATTTTGGGAAGATCGGCTGTTTGGGGCGGAAGAGGATGTGGTGCCGTTTCTGGTGCGAGATGTGCAGATAAATGGGGTCAATCCCTGTCAGCGTTGTGTAGTGCCGACACGAGACTCTCTAATGGGCGAGGTTTACCCTAATTTTCAAAAATTATTTGTGCAAGCGCGGAAAGAAACTTTGCCCAGTTGGGTAGATTCATCCCGATTCAATCACTTTTACCGACTCTCGGTAAACACGCGCATCCCTGAATCGGAAGCCGGTAATATTTTACAGGTGGGAGACGAAGTAGAAATTCAAACACTTAAAAACTAAAAATTAGAGATTATATGGCAGAGACAGGAAACAAAGATCAACAGCATCCCCTCCAAGGACGCGATCGCCAACTCGTTAACAGCCTCTTAACCGGGGAAATGAATGATTTCAATCTGGCGGAACTCGCCCGTCTACGCATTCGTTATCGTGGCTTTCCAGGGGCAAGGGAGATTCAACAAGACCTGGATATGATTCTCCGCCAGTGGAACTTGACAGAAGATGCACTCTTTGAAAAAACTCGTCAGATTCATGCCACAAGTATTGTCTATAAAAGTCGCAGCAAGCGGCAAGATGAAGAAGATTGGAATTAGCGTGCTAGAGCAAATCTCGTTTGGATACAGTATCTTTAAAACCCAAATGTTTTTGCGCGAATGCTTCACCCCTACATAATTCCAACAGGTGTAGGTGATGCATTGCCTTGTAAGGACGGGGGAATCATTGAAAGCTTCTCTTCTTCTAGCAAAGAGCATGGAACTGAGGCTTGCTAATTCTTATTTTCAGAGTCAGCTAGTGGCTGAATAGATTCTTCCTCCCAGTAAGCGGAAGGTAACGCCTTTCCGATTGGTTCGCGCTGTACAGACTTTAACTGCTTCTTTTGGGCGATGGGTGTCAAAGAAGGCGATGCAAGAGGGAGCAAAGAATTATTCTGCTGCGTTCCGATCCCGGTTCCCGGATTGACTGCTGGCACTCCGGGTTCTAGAACCTCAGCCACTTGAACCTGCTGCTGTAGGTCTTCTGTCGAAGACACCAAATTGCTGAGTCCATTCACCAAATTTCGCAAATTGTTACGGAAAGCTTCATCTCCTGTCAAATCATCCAGGTCAGATGTAATTTTCTGAGCATTTTCAAACGTCATCCGCGCTGAGTCTAAAGTTTGTTGCAATACAACCAAATTCGTTGGACTGTTAAGAGCGGTGGAAAGATCGCGAAAGTTAGCAGATGCTTGCGCTGCATTGATGGACGCCTGCGCCGCATTTGCAGACACGAGTTCTAAGTTACGCCGTAGTTGTCCACCTCCAAACTGGTTGACTTGTCCGGTCAGGTTACTCGCACTCAGGCGCAGCTGTTCGCTGGCTTGGCTAAAGTTGTTCAAGGTACTGACGAGAGTCGAGCGGTTGCCTACGACCAGACTATTCATATTATCGACGAGCCGATTTACCTGGGTGGCAGTCCCGCTATATTGATTCGCGGTCTTAGAAATCTGATTGGCTGCCAAAGCAACTTGATTGCTGGTTTGATTGGCAGCACTCGTCACTGAATTGGCTGCGACTGAGAAGTTTTTAATTTCTTGTTGCACTGAGCGACTCAAACCCGTGAGTTCGCGGGTAAGTTGAGATACCCCAACGGCGGCGACGCTGGTATTTTTAGCAACTGAGTTGAGGTTGGCAAAGAATGCGGGGTCGCTGTAGAGATTGGCGATGCGGGTGGTGCTGCGAAGCAGTTCATCAAAACTGACCCCAATTTGACCTTGCACACGATCCTCGTCACAAACAATCAGGCTAGACTGGCATTGCGGATCGAGCGGATTCGCTACCTTTGCGTCTGGCTGGAAGGGCTTCAGGGGAGTAATGTCAATCGAAGTTTCGCTGAGCAGACCGGATTGATTGGCTTCAACGACGACATCACGCGGAATCAGTAAGTCAGCCGGTGCAATTTCCATCACCACATCGACGCCATTCGAGCCTGGGTTGATGGCAGTAATTTTCCCAACATTGACGCCGCGATAGCGGACGGGTGCGCCAGCTTGCATCCCGCCAGCATTGACAAATTCTGCCACGACTGTGTAGCTACGGCTACCGGGGTTCATCCCGCGTATCCACAAAATCAGACCCCCAAACAAGAAAAGGGACAGCAGGATTAACAAACCGACGGAGCCTTCTCGAACCGTTCGCGATCGCATCTGTTCTCCTCATACCATTAACAATTAAGAATTAAAAATGCTTACATTAAAAATTCTGCCTTTTTTAATTTTTAATTTTTAATTGATTTTAGCCGATGACGTGAATTGGGCCGGTTACACTTCCACTAAAAAATTGTTGAACGATAGGATTTTGGGTGGTATCAATCTCGCTGACGGCACCTTCCCACTGTACCTGTCCCTGATAGAGAAATATCACTCGGTCAGCAGTGCGGCGAATGGTGCTTTCTTGGTGCGTCACCATGACATAACTGCTACAACTGTCTGGTATTTCCTGCAACTGACGAACTAAATCTTCAATCACTGTGGAAGCAATGGGGTCAAGACCAGCAGTAGGCTCATCATAGAGTAAAACTTCTGGGTTGTCTTGGGGATGGTCTGGATTGGACATAATTGCACGGGCGAAGCTCACCCGCTTTCGCATTCCACCCGATAATTGCGAGGGGTAGCGATCGCTAACCCCTGGCAACCCAACCATCTCTAGCTTTTCCTCCACCAATTCTCGTATCCGCCGACGCGACAGTTTAGAACGCTGAAACAGTAGAAAGCCGACATTTTCTTCCACCGTCAGCGAATCGAATAAAGCCGCTTGTTGGAACACCATCCCAATTCCAAGGGGATCTTCGGCATCTTCAATTAAGCCGCGACGTCGCTTTCCCAGGATATAAACTTCACCAGAATCAGGAGCCAAAAGTCCCGCAATAATCCGCAAAATCGTCGATTTACCAGTCCCGGAGGGGCCAATAATTGCCAGCGCATCGTCCCGATAAATTGTCAGATCGACCCCATCTAAGATGACATTGTTGCCAAAGGATTTAGAAATTCCCTTTAGTTCGATGAGTGGCTCTGCCATAGAAAGATTGGGGATTGGTAAAAAGTTTTGAGTTTTGAGTTTTGAATTAAAGAACTCTTTTATAACTCAAAATTCAACGCTCATAAATTAAAACTTTTAATTTTAATTTATGGGCGTTGAATCGAAAAACTCTCTAATCACTCAGCACTCAACACACTCTCAGTCCTGATTACCGAACACCCTGACGAACTCCATTCGCTGTAGCTGTGTTGGTTTCTGCTGAGGACGCTTCCAGTCCAAAGACGCGACCAAACACTTTTTCCACCTTGTAGCCGGAATCAATCGACTCCAAGGGGTCTTTGCGGAGCCGGTGACGCAGACACAGGGTGATGACGCGGTGGATATCGTCTACGGTGACTTCAGTGCGTCCTTCTAGGGCAGCGATCGCGCGAGCGGCTCGGTTCGTAACCATATCGCCCCGTAAGCCGTCTACATCCAACTCCGAACAAACTTCGGAGATTTTCACCCGCAAGTCATAGTCCATCGTCACCGAGGACAGGCGTTCTTGAGCGCTGACGAGCTTTTGTTGCAATGCTTGTTGCTGCGGAAGATATTTTTCCAGAAACTTCGGGGGATTTTGGTCAAACTCAGCCCGTTGCTCTACAATTTCCACTCGCAGCGCTGGTTCCTTCACCGTGCGAATTTCTGCGTGCATTCCAAAGCGGTCGAGCAGTTGAGGTCGCAGTTCGCCTTCTTCCGGGTTGCCGGAACCGACTAGAACAAATCTCGCCGGGTGACGGATAGAAATTCCTTCCCGTTCGACGGTGTTCCAGCCGCTTGCCGCTGAGTCGAGCAGCACATCTACTAGGTGGTCGTCAAGTAGGTTGACTTCATCTACATAGAGAATGCCCCGGTTGGCTTTCGCGAGGAGTCCGGGTTCAAAAGCTCTGACTCCTTGGGATAAAGCTTTTTCAATGTCGATAGTGCCGCAGACGCGGTCTTCTGTCGCACCGAGCGGCAGGTCAACCATCGTCACTTTTTTGTGGGCGACGGGAATTTCTTCCTGTTTCGCCAAGCGATCGCGCACGCTGTCGCTCATCAAATCGGGATCCCTGGGATGACTATTAAACGGGTCATCGGCAACGACTTCGATTTCTGGCAACAGGTCAGCCAAAGCCCGGATCGTGGTGGATTTGCCCGTTCCGCGATCGCCCATAATCATCACGCCGCCAATGTAGGGGTCAATCACATTCAGCAGCAAGGCCAGTTTCATCTCTTCCTGACCCACGATAGCAGTGAAAGGAAAAACGACACGGCGTGCCGTAGGGGACGCTGAGGCTGTCGGACTCACAGAATTGTTACCCATCTTATTATTCACCGCCTTTCATTGTGCCACTTTTCGCTTCATCCGAACCGAAAATTCCGAATCCATTGAAGATGAGTGAATTCAGAATTTTGCTAAACGGCATGGGTTCAATTTTTCTGAAGCGATCGCATTTTTTAGGCAAATCTTCGTCTAAAACATTTTTCAAACGATGTCAATCCCCCCTCACCTGTAGCACCCACATCCTGACTACCGCCTGACTACCGGATGATGTTTACGCGGGAGCGCTAGGAAGCCGTTTCAACTCCTGTAGCACCTCTGTAGCTGACTGGTAACGAGTCACAAAGTGGAAGTGCACCATCTTATCCAAAATCTCGGCAAATTCGTCTCGCACTGAGGCAAATTCGCGCCAATTAATGTTGCCGGTGTTCCGGTCAGTTTCCAGCTTACTAGGCGGTATCCCCGTCACTGCCTCCACCCCAATCATGCCCAAGGCGTAGATATCACTGCTGAACCTAGGGTGTCCGTCGTATTGCTCAGCCGGAGTATAACCACGGGTGCCGATAGCAATGGTGCGGTTTTCCTGTTCGCTTTCTTCTTGGGGCTGAATCTGTTTCACGGCACCAAAGTCAATTAAAACTAAGCGACCGTCTTTTTCTCGGCGAATAATATTACTCGGCTTAATATCCCGGTGGATGACTTGGTTTTCATGGATAAATACCAGAATTTCCAGCACCCCGCACAGGATTTCCACCACTTGCGCTTCCGGTAGGCGCTTATCTATCAATAGTTCATCCGTGAGCGGATGACCTTTAATAAATTCTTCAATTAAATAGAATTCTTCGTTTTCTTCAAAATAGGCAAGTAACTGCGGAATCTGAGAATGGTGCCCCAAGCTTTCCAGAATGGCGGCTTCTGTAAAAAATAGCCGTTTTGCCAATTTCAAGAATTTTTCATCCCGAAGCGCAGGCATTAAATGCTTAACCGCACACTGGGGCTTACCAGGTCGCATGGTATCTTCGGCTAAATACGTATGACCAAACCCGCCCGAAGCCAGAGGTCGAAGAATCTTGTAGCGTCCCATCAATAGAGATGGTCGCAGGGAGTCGCCGTACTTTACGGGAGAGGAATCTAATAATCGCTGGCGCTCCAGTCGCTCAGGTTCTGTAATTACATCTAAGCTAGGCTGCCACGGCTGAGTCTCATCATCATCATCATAATCATCGCGATTAGGCAGAACTGATAGGGGAGCTGGCGCGATCGCAGTTGCTACCTCTGCTTCTTCCTCAGTCTGTGGTTCCTGATTCTTCTGTTGGAGAAGTGCTTGCATCTGCGCCAGGTTGAATTGCTGTTCCTGAACCAGAAGCGCGATTTTTTTCTGATTTTGTTCGGCTTGGTGAGAGCTATAAGCCACGACACCGGCAGCTGTACCCACCAACGCGATCGCAGAGGGAACCACTGGCACCCATCCCGCCTGGGTAAACAGCACCCAACACGACCCAAACAGGACACCCAGCGCGGCTCCCTGTCCCAGTAACAAGTGCCCTGGATGCCGCAGCCGCAAAGCCATCAACCCGCCAGTTACAGACCAACCCAGCACCCACAAAGCTTCTCCCCAATCCGACCAGAACCAAAATAAACGACGTCCATCCAGGACAGCACTGAGCATCTGGCTTACCAGATGGGCATGAGTGACAACCCCAGGCATTTTCCGATTTCCCTTCTGTGAGCCGCTGTAGGGAGTATAGAAGGCGTCATCAATGCTGGAAGCAGTAACCCCGATGAGAACGATGCGGTCTTTTACCCAGCTAGGGTCAAACTGACCGTTGAGGACTTGACTCATCGTTACCTGGTTAAAAGGGCGATTGGCAGAGCGGTAATTGATGAGGATTTGGTACCCCCGTGCATCCAGACCTTGATATCCTCCATCATTAGGCTCCAGAGGTTTGAAGACAGTGTTGTTCCAACGGAGAGGTGGGGTGTCTGAAGCAACGATTCCTTCTTTTTCCAAGTAACGTTGAACCAGTTGGAAGCTAAAGGAGTTCGGGTTAGGACAAGGCTTGTGAGCGGAGGGAGAGACAAATAACAAACCCCGACGGATAACGCCATCAGAATCAGTCTTTCCGATATCGGCAAAGCCAGCCTGGTCATCAGCAATATTGGGTGGTGGTGGAGTGCCAGGACCTTCCGACTCTTTGACGGCACACACCGGAACGATGCGGCGATCGCTACTCATCAGCTTGGAGAATGCCGCATGACCCGGTTCTACGGGCAAATCGCGATAAATATCTAGTCCGACAGTACGCGGCTCGTTTGCCAGCAGTTTTGCTAGCATCTGATGCATTCGTTCGTCAGACAGGGGATATTGCTTGTAAGTTTGGATGTCTGCTTCGGTAACAGCAACTACCAAGATCCGGGGATCTGGCTCTTCGGCTGGTCGTAACCGCATCATCTGGTCATAAGCACCTAGCTCCAGCGTCTCCAGCAAACCTTGTTGCCGGACTCCCAGCACTAAGAGGGAGACCACCACACTAACCACCAGTGCTGGTTGTCCCAAGATTAAAGCAGCAGTGCGTCTTAGGTGCGATCGCACTGTATGGAAATTCCCCTTTGAAAGCCGATCTATCACAGGAACGTTGTCAGGTTAGAAAGTAAAAAGCTTAATTAAAAGGTTGGAATGGTTAAAACTTACCGATCTTAACAAGCGATCGCTACGACGTATGGGAATACTTACCGCGTAAACATTTGCTTGCGTTACCCTAGCCCTGCTGTCCGATAACAGCCTGCTTTTGCCACTTCAAGCCTGCATGGCTTTTAGAAATAAATGCCTCCTGTCCCTATTTGCATTCTAGTGTTCGTAACTGACTGTGAGTATCGCTCTGCCATTTCGATCGATCGGTTATTTTGCTTTAGTCCTTTGTCACTCTAGTCCTTCTGTACCATATTTAAGTCTTGGCTGTAACTTTCTTAGGTGGTTATTTTGCGTGCTCTTTCGCTTGAGATACATTCATCGCTAGTTTCGGTGTTGGCAGATTCTTTAGCAATTGAGCGTGCGAGGCGAGAGACGGCAAAGTTGGTAGTAGACAGTAGAAAAATAGACTCATTGCTTCTAATTTTTCCTCTAAAAGAAGTATTTTTCAGCTAAAATCTGCCGCATTGCTAGGAATAATGATAATTTTTGCCCGCTCCTGAATTCGGATTTTTTATTAGACGTTACTCTATACTTTCTTCTTGCTTTGTCTACGGCTAAGCTTTTTACAATTTCAATTTAATAATTCAGCCAAAATTGAAACAAAATTAATAATTAAAAATAATTTTAATAAAACCATAAGCGTATTTTATGAAACCAATCTTACCTATTTTGTCCTCATGCAGGCAGATAAGATTCACGCTCCTCAATTCTCTTGATTTCAGCGCCAAGCTGGCTTTCTCCCCAATAGTTTGGAGAGGACTGCGATAAATGGTAGTCAATCGGGCAAAATGTTAATTTTCGCAGGTTCCAGCTACTTAAATTGATTCGCACTCACTTCAGACTTTCCGGTTGGGTTTCGCACAAAGACGAAACCCAACACCTCCCTTAGTTTTTGTTGGGTCACTCTCTCTTGAAGACTCCGTCTACATGACCTCAAACCAACCTACAATGATAGATAAGCTGGGTGAGAGAATTTATTAATCCGTGTCCGATGCTTCAGAGCGAATTAGGTGTACGTTTTGTTCCCAATTAACCCCATCAAAAGGCACAATGCAAAAGCGAGACACCACATCCTCATCCAGACAACGCACGTTGACATCAATAGATTCGGGATGGGAACGGGGACGATAAAAAGGGTGAATCCCACAAATACGGCAGAAGATGTGCTTAGCAACACCCGTGTTGAAGGTGTAGGTTGTCAATAAGTCTGCACCGCTTAGCAAGGTAAAACGTTCGGACGGCACAATTAGATGTAAAAATCCCTTCTTCCTACAGATGGAACAGTTGCAGTCATCTGCCTTATGTTCGTCAACGATTACCCGAAAGCGGACTGCGCCACAGTGACAGCCGCCTTCGTAGGTAATTGGTTCTTCTGTTTGTGCGCTCATATTAGTCATTCACGGTTAGCAGAGTTTGGTTGATTTCCAGTTCCTAGTCTATTGTTAATGGCTATTTTCTAGCACTTCTCTCGCAAATAATGGTTAAAGTGTAGAGAAAAGCGTGGTTCGCTACTTTTATGACCGCTCTACAACTATAATAAATTAAACATAAATATATATTTCTTTATGAGATTAAAAGTAAATATTGTTTAGTATAAACAAAAAACAATTTTAAAATCAGTTAGGAAATTCTAACGTAAAAGAGCCATTACTTAGGTTTTCTCAGGAGGTAATGTTTTTTATCGAGCTGCAATGAGTTATTATAATTGCTGGCTCAAATATCTATGATAGACATAGCCTTTTTAGAAAGCGAACGATTGAGTTGGTATAGCATTTAACATTACATAGCCATAACTGAGGCATTCAAACCCATCAAACAACTTGCTATTTAGTCCATTAAATTAGTTTTTTGATAAACAAAGATAAAAAATTTAGTCCCTCTATCTCTATGAAAAAAAAGGGGTAAGAGATTACAAAATGGACGCAAATCACCAGCCAATTGGGCATGACTATTT
Organism: Coleofasciculus sp. FACHB-542; assembly: GCF_014695825.1. NCBI lineage: Bacteria > Bacillati > Cyanobacteriota > Cyanophyceae > Coleofasciculales > Coleofasciculaceae > Coleofasciculus > Coleofasciculus sp. FACHB-542. The sequence goes on from NZ_JACJPB010000014.1 coordinate 57,142, forward strand.
ACAAGGTGAAGGTGCTTCTGGAGAGTTACAACAAACTATCGCGGGTGCAGATGTAGAACGTCCCCAACTTGAGGAAGAACTGCGGAACACGAGAGCTGAACTAGAAGCATACCGAACACTGTACAACAAGACTCCCTGTATTCACTTTACTTTGGATTCAGAAGGAGTCGTTGTTGGGGTTAATCAGTTTGGAGCGGCTCGTCTTGGTTATAGCGTCCAAGAGTTGGTTGGAAAAACAATTTTCAGCACTTTTGCTCCTGACGAGCGAGAAAAGTTAAAAGCTGAGTTTGCTCAGTTTTTGCAACAAGCAATTCAAGAAGCATTTGAGTTGAGTTCAGGGATCGAGTCAAACGCTTTGGTTACTAGTTGGGAATTGCGCGCCTGTTGCAAAGACGGCAGCATTTTCTGGGTAAATGTTACCGCTAGCATTGTACAAAGAACGAATACGGATAGAGTTGTCCTCCTGGTTTGCGATGACATAACTGAGCGCAAACAAGCACAGGAACGTCTACATTTACTGGAGCAGGTTCTCCGTGATTGCTGCAATGGCATTGTCCTTACCGACTCCAATCAACCAGATAATCCAATTATTTATATCAATCCAAGTTTTGAGCGTTTAACAGGCTACTCTGCTGAGGAAATCATAGGGTACAACTGCCGCTTCTTGCAGGGCGCTGACACTGCTCAGCCAGCACTTGATGAGCTACGAATGGCGATTAGGGAAGCTAGAGAATGCCATGTCACCTTACGCAACTATCGCAAAGATGGCACCCTTTTCTGGAACGAACTCTATCTTTCCCCAATCGGGAGTCCACAAGGGAATCTAATCGGTTTTGTGGGGATTCAGACTGACATTACCGAGCGCAAACAGGCAGAAGAGGCACTAAGCAAAAGCGAAGCAAAAAATCGCGCTCTTATAAGTGCCATCCCGGATTTGATCTTCCGAATTAGCAAAGATAGCACTTATTTGGACGTCAAAGCAGCTAGAGACTTTGATACGTTCTTACCTGCTCAGGAATTCTTAGGTAAAAAGTTAGACGAGGTTTTGCCCACAGAAGTCGCTGAGAAAGCCAAATACCATGTGGAGCAAGCACTTTCTACGAACGAAATCCAAATCTTCGAGTATCAGCTTCCCAAAAATGGCAATTTGCACGATTACGAGGCGCGGCTTGTTGTCAGTGGGGAAGATGAAGTTTTAGTCATTGTGCGCGATATTAGCGATCGCAAAGCCGCGGAAGAGTCACTAAGACAGCAAACCGAGCGGGAACGACTGCTGAGGGCGATGCTAGAACGCATCCGTCAGTCTTTAAATTTAGACGAGATTCTCAACACGACGGTGTCTGAAGTCCGGCAATTTCTCGCCTCCGATCGAGTGATCGTTTTCCGCTTTCAGCCGGACTGGAGTGGAGTCGTGGTAGTGGAGTCTGTCGCCAACGGTTGGACTCCCATCCTGGGAACAACAATCCACGATCCTTGCTTTGAACAAGTCTATGTCCAGTACCAACAGGGTCGCACTAAAACTATAGAAGATATTTATACAGCCGAGTTGAGTCAGTGTCACATCGATTTACTACATCGGCTTCAAGTTAGAGCCAGCTTGATCGTCCCGATTCTGCAAGGAGAGGAATTGTGGGGACTGCTAATTGCCCATAATTGTTCGCAACCCCGACAGTGGCAACAGTTGGAAATTGATTTGCTTTGTTCGTTGGCAACCCAGGTAGCGATCGCAATTCAGCAAGCCGAACTCTACAACCAAATGCAACAGCAAGCTCAGCGCGAGCAAGCACTGAATCGGTCTATTTCTGCAATTCGTAGCTCTCTAGAATTAGAAGTAATTTTTGCCACAGCCACAACGGAAATTGGTCAGCTTTTGCACATCGACCACGTTTCCATCCTGCAATATCTTCCGCAGCGGCAGGTTTGGCTGAATGTGGCACTTTACTATCAAGGTTCCAGTTTGTCGAGCAGGCTGGGTATGGAATTTCCAGATGTAGACAATTTGTTGGGAAGGCAACTCAAGCAGTTACAAGTGGTTTCCATTCACGATACTCAGACTATCGAGGATGAGGGGAATAAGCCTCTAGCAGAGGCTTATCCGGGTGCTTGGTTGTTGGTACCGATACACTTTCAAGGAAACCTCTGGGGAATCTTAACACTATCGATGGAAGGTCGTCCTCGCTACTGGCAAGACTCAGAGGTAGACCTGGTTTGTGCATTCGCGGCTCAACTGGCGATCGCGATTGGGCAATCCACCCTGTTTAAGCAGGTGCAGCAGCTGAACGCCAATTTAGAACGCCAAGTGCAACAACGCACAACCCAACTGCAAAAAGCGCTTGGCTTTGAAGCCGTGCTAAAACGCATCACCGACAAAGTCCGCGATAGTCTCGACGAAAGCCAGATTTTACAGGTAGCCGTTCGAGAGTTAGCGCTTTCATTTAATATGGGCAGCTGTCATGCTTCGCTCTACAACCTGGAGCAAGAAACTGCCACAATTTGCTACGAGTACGCCACCTCAATGCCTTCCTCGCAGGGTCAGGTGATGCAAATGGCAGACTTCCCGGAAATTTACGCTCCTCTACGACAAGGTAAATGTTTCCAATCTTGTTCAATCAGTCCCGACTTTGTCCGGAGTAAGGTGGCGATGTTGGCTTGCCCGATATTGGACGATCAAGGAGTGCTGGGGGATTTGTGGTTATTCCATCGCCCAGACTATACCTTCAAAAAACTAGAGATCCGGCTAGTGCAGCAAGTAGCGAATCAATGCGCGATCGCAATCCGTCAAGCCCGATTTTATCAAGCATCCCTGGCACAAGTAGAGGAACTAGAAAAACTCAATCGGCTCAAAGATGAATTCCTCAGCACCGTTTCTCACGAATTACGTTCGCCTGTATCCAACATGAAAATGGCGGCTCAGATGTTGGAAATCACCCTAAAGCGGGAGGGGGTCTTGGATGCCAAAATCGCAAAACCCCCTACAGAAGTCAGCAAAGTCAGTCTCTACTTGCAGATATTGCAGAAGGAATGCAAACGCGAAACCGATTTAATCAACGATTTGCTTGATTTACAACGCCTAGAGGCCGGGACGCGACCCTTGGATTTAGACGTCATCGAACTTCATCTCTGGTTGCCCCAAATTGTAAAACCTTTTCAAGAGCGTGCCCAAAACCGCCAACAAATCTTGCAGGTTGACATCCCCTCTCAATTACCTCGCTTAGTCTCTGATTCATCTAGTCTGGAACGCATCCTCGCAGAGTTGCTCAACAATGCTTGTAAATACACTCCCCCAGGAGAAAAAATTGTCCTTACCGCCGAAGCGAAATCGGGAACCCTTCAATTGAGTGTCAAAAATTCTGGAGCTGAAATTCCTCAGAGCGAACTAACCCGTATTTTTGATAAATTTTACCGAGTTCCCAATGCTGACCCCTGGAAGCAAGGCGGAACTGGCTTGGGACTGGCACTTGTGAAGAAACTGACAGAGCATTTAGGAGGCGAAATCTGGGTTGAGAGTGGATCGGGTCAAACCGGCTTTATTATAGAGCTACCGATTAATTTTGCTTATAGTTAACTTTCCCCGACGCCTTTCCCAACCCCAAGAGAAACACGAAGGCATCCCATCCCTGCGGTGTGGCAAATCTAGCGATTTTGGTTTGGATGCAATACGGATTAATATCCCGTCCGCAGAAAGGGGTTCAATATCCCCGCTGGGTGAATAGCGAGGGGTTGAGGGCGAAGTTCCAAGTGTATTGCACGCCAGAGTGAGAACCGCTATCAAGTACGGATGTCAATTTGTCGCTTCTTAAATCTCTACAATTTTTTTTTAGCTGGACAACTGACATGATGTGGTTTTGAATGTAAGAGCATATACGAGGTCGTAACAAACGCCTCCCTATCCCATCTACTTCAGTTGCTAATTTAGTTGCTAAGTTAACCCGATTTGAGTAGGGTGTTAAGTTATGATTCTCGGAGTGCATCAGTTGCGACTATTTGTGGTTCAGTTACCGTTGAAAAGCAAGAGCGATGAGTGAAAAGAGTACAGCATTTCTGGCCGGGGCTGCCTTCGCCGGAATTGCAGCTTTCGTCTTGCTTAGAACTGGCGGGAATCCCAGTCAAGCCAACCTGCCGACTTACCTGCCCTCGCCACCGCAGCCAGGACAGCCCTACGGCACGATGCAGCAGCTGCCGCCTCCGCCTCCGACTGCGGCTGGTGTCTCGCCGGATACGACTCCCTATTGCTTACAGCAGCAGAGCGAAACTCAAAGGCTAAAAGATCGGCTCGAACAGCAACAAAGTGAAACCGAGCAGGTGAAAGCCCAGCTGCGGAATCAGCAAATGGTGATTGAGGCTCTGACTACGCAGGCAAAAGCAAATGTCTATCCTCCGCCGGTCAACCCAACCCAAGCCTTGCCTCCTGTTCAAGAGCAACAGCCCCTAAATCCCATGCTGACAGGCATCCTCTGGGCAGTAGGAGGCATGGTTCTCACTGTCATTAGTGGGGTTGTGCTGGCAGCAGCCTTTGCGTTGCTGTCGCAACAGCAGCGTCCTCCCCGGACAGTACAAGTGATTCACCCCATCCAGCCCCCTCCGCCAACCTTATCCCACAGACGGCGTTCTGAGTTTCTGCCCCCGCAGCTAGAAGGTAGGCGGAATGACTCCATCGACTACGACAGGTAGACAAACGTTGACCGCTTCTGAGCTATCTAGCAGAATGTTGTGTCATTGCCGCTAAGGTTGAAGTGCGGATAAATCCGAAGCCACCAGATGGTCAATCAATTCAATTACCCCAGCACCGCGATCGCCCTTCGTGACAAAATCGGTAATCTCTTTGAGCATGGGCAGGGCGTTGGCGACGGCGACGCCACACTCGCACAGGTTCAGCAAGGCGCTATCGTTTTCGGCATCGCCAACGCCTACGGTGTTGTGCGGCGATAATCCCAATTCGCTCAATGCCACGCTTAAGCCAGAGGCTTTGTATCTTCCAGGCAATTGAATGCTATAGTTGCTTTGATTTTAATGGGAATACGCGGCGTTACTGCTCGTACAGGTAGAGATAAGTTAGTTTTATCAATTTAAAGTGCCTGACTTAGTTGTTGAATTTCTCTACTGGCGTATTTCAAGGGTTGTTTTTGACAGGTTCTAGCCCGCAGTTGCAGTAAGCGATCGCCCAATCTTCTTGCGCCTGCACAATTAAGACGCGCACGGCTGACTCGTCGCTAGCAATGTCTTCATCTATCGGCGATCGCTCATTTTTTTCGAGTCGAGTTTTAAACCCAAAACTGCCGAGTGAGGTCAGCATCGCCCCAATGTGCCTGAGAAGCGAATGGATATACACAACTAACGCCCATTGAGCGCGTTAGTTGCCTTTTGCAACGGCACTCTGAATCTAGGGCAGATATCCCGATAAAAAAGTGCCACTTGAGGGACACCTGGCAATACTTTTTCAATCGCTTCAATTCCCTTTAAGTTGCCTGGGTAATAGAGTAGGGTTAAGCCTCAATGAAATATTTTTTAAAATGTCAGCTTGACTTTCTTCTCTAGTCATTACAGCGTCTTGCTTGCGATCGCTTCCCTCGTTCCAGGTAAACTTAAACGAGACGTAATTTCAGCCGCTATGCATCAACGAGTTTGTTTAGTTGATAGCAATCCTTATTCATTCATGAACTAGGATTGCACTAATTACTCCTTTTTGACATTCAATATGATATTTTGCGGCTTTTAAATACCTTGAGAGCGACAAGAGCCGACTTCCTTTGCATCCCTCTTAAGTTCTCTTCGCCAAGGATATTTTTTCAAAGAGGTGCATATCAAACGGAAAATGCTATAAATTCAAACTAAATCTTTAGGATAGAAAAACCAGTCCCTCTTTTTTTTGTCGTCAGCTAAAAGCCTTAATAGATAACAACTATTGGGCTTGCATCCTCCAGCAATGGGTGGATGATTGAAAATTCTCAACATATATTAGGGATATGACAATTCTGTAGCTATCTATGAGCTACTGCATCAATCCCTGCTGCCCCAAACCTAACGATCCAGCCAACGCCAACAACCGTATTTGCCGCAATTGTGGCTCAGAGTTGCTGGTACAAGGGCGCTATCAGGTCATGCGCCTACTGAGTGACAACAGTGGCTTCGGCAATATTTATGAAGCCTACGAGGGCGCAACCCCCAAAATCCTGAAGATCCTCAAAAAAGATCACAACACGAATGCCAGAGTCGTCGAGCTATTTCAGCAAGAAGCCATTGTATTAAGCCAGCTGAATCATCCCGGCATCCCCAAAGTTGAGCCTGATGGATACTTCCAGTTTTATCCCAGAAACAGCCGAGAGCCAGTGTATGGCATCATCATGGAGAAAATTGATGGTCCCAACTTAAAAGAGTGGATGCAACAACAGGGCGATCGCCCTCTCGATCAGCGGCTAGCTCTTGACTGGTTAAAACAGCTCGCTGAGATTTTACATCTTGTCCACCAAAAAAACTATTTCCATCGTGATATTAAACCCGCAAATATCATGATGCGCTCCACAGGGCATCTGGTATTAATTGACTTTGGCACCGCCAGAGAGATGACCTATACTTACCTTGCGGAAGTCGGCGGCGCAGGCAGTGTCACGAGGATTAGTTCTGCTGGCTATACACCTCCAGAGCAAGAAAAAGGTCATGCTGTACCCCAGTCAGATTTCTATGCCTTGGGCAGAACTTTTGTTTATCTGCTGACTGGCAAACTAGCAACAGATCGCGCAATTTATGAACCTTTAACAGATAAATTTAATTGGCGCAATCATGCACCGGGTATTTCACCCTTACTGGCAGATTTTATTGATAAACTGATGGCTCCTACCGCAGGAGCGCGGCACAAAAATACTCAAGAAATTTTAGATGAACTCGCTAAAATTTCACAGTCTTTATCTAGACATAAACCTTCTCCTAATTTTAGTCTGATTGGTATCGGGGCAATTGTTGGGATACTTCCACCTTGGAAGCCTTCATTAGCCCCAACGATCATTGTTAGTAAGAAAAATAAAAATAAATGGTTGGTGGGGGGAGCCGTTGCTTGCTTGGTCGGATTAGGAGGATATGGAATTTGGCAACTATCTTACCAAGACGCGCCCAAAGTTATCGCTTATGAAAATCTTTCGGGAGTTAAAACGCTTCATGGGCATGAAAGCCAGGTAAATTCTCTGGCGATTAGCCCGGATGGACAAATTTTAGCCAGTAGCAGTGCCGATAAAACAATTAGAATTTGGAACAAGTCTACATCCAAAGAGATTCGCGTCATAAAAGGGCATGGCAGCTACGTGAATTCTCTAGCGATTAGCCCAGATGGAAATACATTAATAAGTGGCAGCGCCGATAAAACAATTAAAGTTTTAAATGTCTCCACTGGTCAAGAAATCCGTAGATTAAAGGGACATTCTAACCCTATTAATTCTGTTGCGATTAGCTTTGATTGGCAGACTCTAGCCAGTGGCAGCGCCGATAAAACAATTAAAATTTGGGATATTTCTACGGGTAAAGCAATCCGCACGCTTCAGGGTCATTCCCAACCTGTTAATTCCGTTGCAATTAGCCCAGATGGGCAGACTTTAGCCAGTGCTAGTGCCGATAAAACAATTAAAATCTGGGATATTTCTACTGGCAAAGCAATCCGCACGCTTCAGGGTCATTCTCAACCTGTTAATTCTGTTGCGATTAGCCCGGATGGGCAGATTTTAGCCAGTGCTAGTGCTGACAAAACGATTAAGATTTGGGATTTAAACACTGGGAAACAAATTCACACCCTCACCCGGCATTCTAACTATGTGAATTCGGTTGCGATTAGCTCAGATGGACAAACTTTAGTCAGTGGCAGTGCGGACAAAGCAATTAAAATTTGGAATCTTTCAACGGGTGAAGAAATTCGCACGCTTACCGGGCATTCTAGCTGGGTTAAATGTATTGTGATTAGCCCGGATGGGCAGACGATTGCTACTGGCAGTGGTGACAGTACTATCAAAATTTGGCAGGTGCCGGTCGCAGATGCCCGATAACTCACGGGGGTGTTGGCGGGGGCGGCTATTAGATGTTTATCGGCTTCCTTTGTGCGATCGCGCTACAATCTAGCACTATAGGAACTTGTTAACAGTATTTTATCGATATTTTCCTAGATATAAATAATTTTTTTATAGTTTATCTGTCTCTATTTAGATAATTATTCAAAAGTTAAATCATTCTTCACGGTTTAGCACTAAATCAACTATAGCAGTTCTCACTTGAGTGCAATATAGACTCAGAACTTCACCCCCAACCCCTCTCCGTGAACGGAGAGGGGGAATATTGAGGAATATTGAACCCCTCCCTGTGAACGGGGTGGGGCAGGGGTGGGGTTAAACCGTACTGCATCCAATAGAGAATTGCTATAACCTCAGAAATAAATTATGAATATATTTATTTTTATAATAGAAACTGTGTCATCTAGATACTGACCATAGATAGAGTCAAAATTATGAATTTTTAATTAAAATGAACAACATTTTGTAAGCGGAAAATAGGAATGAATTTTCAAACATCGGTATCAACAGCATGGGGGAAAATTCAGGCAATGATCGATGGCCTGATTGTCATGCTGCCTAATATTGTGTTAGCACTAATCGTCTTTGCGCTATTTTTTTTCGCAGCAAGAGCGATTAAGGCAACAGTTAGAAGGCTTACAAGAAGGCATCGGCAGGCTCGGAATCTGGGACTAGTGCTAGGCCGTTTGTCGCAGGGAATTGTTATTTTAGTCGGTCTATTTGTATCATTATCCATCGTCATCCCGACATTCAAGGCAGGAGATTTGGTGCAACTGCTGGGTATCAGTGGGGTGGCAATTGGTTTCGCCTTCCGCGATATTCTCCAGAATTTTCTGGCTGGTATTTTAATTCTGTTGACCGAGCCATTCCAGATCGATGACCAAATCGTATTTAAAGACTTCGAGGGAACGGTTGAAAACATCCAGACGCGAGCCACGACCATTAGAACCTATGATGGTCGTCGCATCGTGATTCCGAATTCTGAGCTGTTTACAAACTCGGTAACGGTGAACACTGCTTTCGAGAATCGCCGCCTTCAGTACGACGTGGGTATTGGTTACGGCGACGACATTGAACAGGCGAAACAACTGATTCTAGAAGCGATCGCTAGCGTCGATGGTGTTTTGGAAGATCCAGCTCCCGACGCCCTTGTAGTGGATCTAGCTGACAGTACCGTGAATATCCGCGCCCGTTGGTGGGTACAGCCGCCGCGACGTGCAGATATTCTCGATAAGCAGGATCAAGTTCTCGCTGCGATTAAAAATAAGCTCACGGCTAACGGCATTGATATGCCCTTCCCAACGCAGCAAATCCTGTTTCACGACCAAACTGAAGAGACAGATGGAGATCGCGCTCGTCAGCGTGAAGGATGGCCCGCTGGGAAACAAGAAGTGCCAAAACCCCGCAGTATCGGCGGTTCCCTCCGGAAGCTAGCAGAAATGCGTGCCCAAAGAGATGGAAATGGCAGCCATAGAGACGAGAACCCCGATCGCCCTCACACTGCCGACGATAATTAATGAAAAATAACTGATGAAAAACATCAAGCTGGGCAAACTTTGGGACTCGCTCCACTCCAGCTACTGGTTCGTACCAACCCTGATGGCGCTCAGCGCGATCGCCTTGGCATTCGGAATGTTAAGCCTCGATCGAGCAGCCAAATCTGATCCGATAGAGTCGTTGGGCTGGATCTACACCGGCGGGCCAGATGGGGCGAGAACGCTGCTTTCATCTGTTGCTGGTTCGATGATTACCGTTGCTGGTACTGCCTTCTCGATTACAATTGTTGCCCTCACTCTCGCTTCCTCACAATTCGGTCCGCGACTGATGCGGAACTTCATGCAGGATACGGGCAATCAAGTCGTCCTGGGCACGTTTATCGGTACATTCATCTACTGCTTGCTGGTACTGCGAACTGTGCGGGGAGATGACTACAACGTATTTGTGCCGCAAATCTCCGTCACAATCGGCATGGTGCTAGCGCTCGCCAGTATTGGCGTCCTGATCTACTTTATCCATCATGTCTCAACCTCGATGCAGGCATCCCATATCATCAGAGACGTTGGCAGGGAGTTGGACAATGCCATCGATCGCTTGTTTCCGCAGAAGATCGGGCAGGGTAAATCAATACCAAAGCAACGGTCGGTGGCGGAAATCCCCGCCGGGTTTGAGAAGGAAGCTACTCCTATCTTGGCGAAAGAAAGCGGTTATCTTCAAGCAATTGATGACGAGCTGTTAATGAAGATCGCCACCTCAAAAGACCTCCTCCTGCGCCTGAAATATCGTCCTGGCAAGTTTATTGTGGAAGGAAGCGAACTGGTGATGATTTGGCCTGGAGAACGGGTGAATAAAAAACTCATCCACCACCTGAACCAAGCATTTATTTTTGGCGAGCAACGCACCGAACAACAGGATATAGAATTCCCCATTAATCAGTTAGTTGAAATTGCCGCTCGTGCCATTTCTCCTGGCATCAACGATCCGTTCACGGCGATCCAGTGTATTAACCAGATGACCGCTGCACTTTGCCGTCTGGCGGAGAGAGATTTTCCCTCGCCCTACCGCTACGACAACGACAACAACCTGCGAGCGATCGCAAATCCGGTGACGTTTGCAGAGTTAATTGACGCCGCCTTTAATCAGATTCGACAGTACAGCAAACCGGATATAGCAGTGAGAATTCGATTGCTGGAAGCGATCGCTCTCATCGCCACCCACACCCGCAACCAGAAAGACCGGGCGGCGCTGCTACGTCATGCCCAAATGATCGAGCGCAGTAGCTGTGAAGAAGTATCGGAGGAATTAGACCGAAAGGATATTGAGGAGCGATATTTGGCAGCGGTGAAAGCGCTAAAGGAGTTTTAAATGACGCTGCTCATATTTAGCTTGAAATTTAGCTTGAAAATCACTTAACTTTCCGATTGCGGCGCTTCCAGAACGCTGACATCAATTAAAGGGGTCACGTTAAACCCTTTGTCAAGTAATTGCCTTTGAATCGTCTGCGTCATGCGAGAGCGAATTTCTTCCGAAGACTCAGTAACACCCGCCTGACGCTGAACATAAACCGTACCCAACAGCGTGTTCTGACCTTTAATATTCGTGGCGGTGAACCGAACATTGGCTTCCACCAGTTTCGCCAAACCGCTATCATTCACCACCTTCTGGATTTGGGCAACGGCACGCTGTTCGCGGCTGCCGCGCTGAAGTTCCGGGGAGCTGGAAAACTGCCAAGTCAGCAAGCCCAAGAGCGCTACAGCAGTCGCTGCAAAAGCAGATGGAAATATCCAGCGCTTGCCACGGTTATAGCGGGCACCTTGAGCAGACAGACCATAGGCGCGGAACATCAGGGAGGCGGATAGATTAATCCCAACCAGTTGTAGCAACAGCACAAAGACGCCGTTTACAGCCATATCCCAGCGACCCATTGCGCTTGCCATCCCTACCATTCCGGCAGGCGGTGCCAGCGAAGCCGCAACCAGCATTCCCACCGCCGCCCCAGAGACGAGGCTACTTCTTTCCGATTGGACAAGATTCAGAGCGCCTGCCGCACCTGCAACCAGTGGCAGCAGCACGGCTACTGCCGAAACCGTACTGGTTGTGTTCATGGAGGATGTCACCACTTCCTGTCGCAGAATCAAGGTGAGTGCCCCAGTGACTAGGATTGTTACCGCCAGGGCTGAAAAGTATCGTAAAAGGCTCCGTCCGAGAAGTTCTCCATCGCCGCGTGCCGTAGCGATCGCTGTATTCATCGCTGGCCCCGCAAACGGTGCAATCAGCATGGCAGCAACGAGAAGATAGCTAGTATTCGTGAACAAGCCGATCCAGACCACCACACCCGCCGCCGCTGCATAGCCCAGAAACCCTTTCCATGAGCCAACGCTTTGCAGCCCTGAGAGGAAAATTTCGATGGGACTGCGTGCCTGCACATCTGTCACCTGCTGCGCTGCTTTAAAAGGCGGTGGCTGCAAGGCGATGACTCCACGCGGAAGCAGCGTGACGTTCAATTTTGGCACCGATTGCAACTGTTCGAGTAGTTCCTCAACCTTTCCATTCGGCACGTGAACGATGACCACGTCTAACGATTCATCAGCTCCAGTCGCTTCAAACAGGGAAAGATTCGCTCCGTCACAAGTTTGGGCGATATCCAGAACTGTTTTCCCATACCCACGGGGAACCTGTACAAGTAGTTGGCGCATTGCGGCTGGCTATATTAAGTCTGCGTCCCTTGTACCATCTCGCACAGTATGGAAGTTCGCTCTCTAGCTAGAGGAATATTTCACTACTTTTCTACTAATCTCTGCTGGGGTTTTCTATGCACCTAGATATTTGCCCACAGTCTGACCGCTGTACCCTTGGCTCAGCTTTACGGCAAGCGCTTTCAAAACCGCTGTAGGAGTCATCAAAAATCTTATGAGCAATCTGAGTCCATCTGAAAAACGGGAACTCAAAAAAGAACAAGGTGAGGTTCTGCAACAGTTGGAAGACTGGCTAGAAACACCCATGCTATTGCTCGGCTTTGGGTGGCTGGCGTTGTTGGTCGTCGAACTAATTTGGGGCTTAAATCCCCTGCTGGAAATCATCAGCAACTTCATCTGGATCGTTTTTATCCTAGACTTCGCCTTACGATTGGTTCTGGCTCCTTACAAATTTATCTATCTCAAGCAAAACTGGCTTACAGCCCTCTCCTTGCTGTTGCCAGCGTTGCGCGTCTTCCGAATTACCCGCGTGTTTCGCTTACTGAGAGCCAGCCGGGGACTGCGACTGGTACGTGTCATCAGTTCTCTAAATCGGGGGATGCGATCGCTCCGAGCCAGCATGAGTCGTCGTGGTTTTGGCTACATCATCGCGCTGACGCTGGTGGTGACGCTGGTGGGAGCCGCAGGGATGTATGCTTTTGAAAGCAATACCCCTGATGGGCGCGGACTGAATGACTACGGTGCTGCACTGTGGTGGACAGCAATGATTATGACAACGATGGGATCGGAATACTGGCCTCAGACTCCAGAAGGTCGGGTACTCTGCTTGATCCTATCGTTATATGCTTTTGCAGTGTTTGGCTATGTAACGGCAACCCTCGCCACCTTCTTTGTCGGACGCGATGCGGAAGACGAACAAACAGAAGTAGCAGGTGCTAAATCTATCGCCGCGTTGCATGAAGAAATCGTTGCATTGCGGGCTGAGATTCAGGCGCTTTCCCGTCAGAAACCAGAAGCATGATATGAAATTGAATTAATTGCTTCGTTTATAGTTTGTTAGTAATGACTAATTGGGGAAAAGTTTTAAGTCTTGAATTAAAAAACTTTCTTCTAACTCAAAACTCAATACTGCAAACTCTCTTTACCCATGACCCATTTATGAGGAAAAAGCAATGCTGAGTAGCAATTGGCGAGGGTATAGAATCGCCGCTTGGGTTGGACAGTTTTTACTCGCGATCGCGATCGCCGTTGAATTGTATCACCGGAACTGGGTGGGTTCATTTACACTCGCCTGCTTCCTGGCTGCTTCGTTTCTGTTTGTGACCCTGGAAAATCAACTGCCAACGTTGTTTGATTTTCTGTTTGTTATCGCAGCCTTGATCAATGCGGGTGGCTGGGTTTGGGGTTTATTTTACCCACCGGGACCCTACGATGAAATTGCTCATGCCTTTACAACCTTTTCCGTAACCCTGGCGCTGAGTTTTCTCGTGTATGAGTCAATGCTGACTCCGTTCCGCTACCACCGACTGCTGTATATCTTAACGATCTCTAGCTTCGGAATCGCCATCGGCGCTCTTTGGGAGATATTTGAATGGGTGGTGCAAGTGATCAATGACCTGGATGACACCATCGTGGATCTGATTATGGACACCATTGGAGCTTTAACCGCAGCACTGGTAAGCGTGTGGGCGCTACAAGAGCGAGTTCATCCAAAATCAACTGTCGAAGATCAATCAGTATCGCCAAAGCGCCGCCGTTAAAAATTTTTAATGAGTTGTAAGCCATGAGTCATTAGTCATCAGCAATAAACCAAAGACCCAGAGGTGGGGGAAATTCTTACTGATTATGCACCCACTTGAGCAGCCCTAGAGCAGTGACAACATTTACAAAGTGACCTGCAATCCCATTAAAATTCGCTAACACCACAAAAACATCAAGCGCTCGAATGATTTTGTAGGGGTCGGTGATTGCCACACCTGGAGGTTGGGATACAGATTTTGCTAGTAACACTCCCATACTCGCTCCACCACCCAACAGACATAACAAAATCCCCACCAAACCTGTAATTAAAGCCAGTCGCAGGACTTGAACGGTATCGGCTTTGGAGGGATGCACAGCCGAATTAGGATTTGCTAAACCTTTAGCGATGCGAGTGTAGCGGAAAGCTAAAAAGACACCGAATAACAGTGCGAAAAGTCCACAAATTGCCCAAAATATACCGACTCCCAGGGCAGGATTTGCTTCATTGGCAAAGTTACGGCCAGAGATAGCAAATAATAAAGCGATGCCAGAAGCAACTGCCAATCCTAATTCGACCCAGAAGGCAATCCAGCCTACCAGACGAAAAATATTGGAGATTTTTTGTTTAGTTGGGGAAGGTGAGTGGGTGTCTGAGTGAGTTTGCATATCTGTCTCATGTTGCAAAAAGGAGCTGATACCCCACACCAGAACACTACCTCTACTGGCTCTGGTTATACGCCCACCTAGAGAGAGAACCGATCCCTTGCCTAAAGATGAAAATTTATCAGTCAATCAACCTGTTTAAAACTTGAAGAATCAGAAAAATCGGCTAAGGGGAGGACGCCTTAGTGCCCAAATCCTATCAAGCTAAAGAGCAAGGGCACTGATTTCAGAGCCGCTATTGACGAGTGGCGTGTCTTTTTAGTCAAGATATTCATTCTAAAAAATATTCCCTCTTCTCAACTAAGATGCTGTTGGCAGTTGCAGAGTCTTCGGTATTCAATCCTGATGTACGCTTGCTGTCTGCAATCCTTGCAGTCGGTCTGGCTCTGGTGCATCTCTACTCCGGTAAGCTGCGCTTTCTGGATGCCACCCCTCGCAGTATCTGGCTTTCTATCGGGAGTGGCGTATCTGTCGCCTACATTTTCGTCCATATCCTCCCGGAACTGAGTCAAGCACAGGAGACGGTTAAGGAGACGTTGGACGGGGGGTTTGCCTTTCTGGAACACCACGTTTACCTGGTGGCACTCATAGGCGTCAGCGTGTTTTATGGACTGGAGCGAGCTGCTACACTGTCGCGCCAGCGCAACCAAAAGGCGGGAAATGGAGATGTTACAGAAGCTGGGGTCTTCTGGCCGCACATCGCTTCATTCGCCGTTTACAATGCTTTGATCGGCTACCTGTTAATCCACCCGGAGGAACCGGGTTTTCAAAGTCTTTTTCTGTTTTTCTTCGCAATGGCTTTGCATTTCATGGTCAACGACAACGGCTTGCGCGAACACCATAAGGATGCCTATCACAAGAAGGGGCGCTGGATACTGGCGGCAGCGATTATCGTGGGATGGGTCATTGGGAGCGGAACCGAAATTCACGAGGCAGCGATCGCAGTCTTGTTTGCCTTCCTTGCCGGAGGAGTCGTCCTGAACGTCCTGAAGGAAGAACTCCCGGAAGATCGCGATAGCCGCTTTTGGGCTTTCGCTCTGGGTGCAGGCATCTATGCCGCGCTGCTGCTGGAACTGTGAAGCGGTGCCAATCGAGGTTTGTTTGCAACCAGAGCGTCTTTGCAGATCGTGCCGATCCTCAACGCAGATTTCGCGTTAAGCTTTGCCCGTAGTTGGATCGAGGGGTGGAATCAACATGACATCGATGCTGTCCTAAGCCACTACGCGGATGACTTCGAGCTTGGCTTCTCCTTTGATCCCATCGATTGCTGAAGAATCTAGCGGCGTTCTACATGGCAAGGCGGATGTGAGAGCCTACTGAAAGAAGGGGTTAGCGCAAATTCCTGACCTTTATTTTGAACTGAAAGAAGTCTTGACGGGTGTAGATAGCATCACGCTCTATTACTGAGGGCATCGGGCATGGTGGCTGAAATGCTATGGTTTAACGGTACTGGAAAGGTAAAGAAAGCTTGGGTTTGTTAGGCCATTAACATAACAAGGAAGGGTGAGTTGTGAGGCATGGGAATCTCCCATCAACTGATTAATCGATCTCAGGAAAATGTAACCTATCTTGAGATTGGCGATCGCACTGAAGGAGATGAGGTGGAATTCCCAAATGACGATCTCAAAGCAACACAATTGCCGAATGGTGAATGGGCTTTAACCCACAAAGATGGTCGCGCTTATTAAGTTCACTGCCTAACAACCGCGCTGCACCAGAACGTTCCGCTCGCGCATTGTATCCTTCAACTTAATGCGATCCCCCGATCTTTTAGGTTGGGTTGAAGGATGAAACCCGATACTCATCCCGTCAGCCCCAAAAATTGATGCGCTACCATAGGATTCACATAATTCGTGTTTAAACTCCCTTGCTTACTTTATGTACGAAGCCTTTATCGATTTGGATGAACTGATATTACGATGCAGAGACAAGTTATCTAGAAAGTTTATCCAAGAAGCTGTTTCCTGTTATCGTGCTGGTGCGTTTCGTTCTTGTATTGTTGCTACATGGAACGCAGTAGTTTTTGACTTTCTACATAAACTGAGAGAGTTAGAACTTTTGGGAGATCGCGAAGCTGCGAAATTACTAGAAGAATTTGATAGTTTGAGAAGTTCAGGTAAACAGTTTAGAGAGCTTTGGCAATTCGAGTCTAGTATCCCTGAAATTGCGCTCACAAAATTTGAGCTAATCTCAACCGTAGAGAAATCAGATATTGAAAGATTGTTTGAAGATCGAAGCCGATGTGCCCATCCTTCCATGACTTCTTTAGAGGAGCCATTTGAAGCAACAGCCGAGCTAGCACGCTACCACTTGAGGAGTGCAGTAACCCATCTTTTAGAGCGCCCACCTGTTCAAGGACGTGCTGCCCGCGATCGAATTTTTCAGGACATCAAATCCGTGTATTTTCCAGTAGATCCAGAATTAGCTATTAAATATTTTCAGAAAAGTCCTTTGGGTCGTGCTCGATTTGTTTTAGTCAAGGATATTGTTATTGGTTTAACAAAAAGCTTGTTAGTAGAAGAACGTTTAGAAGATGAAAGATCGCGACAGTTTTCAGCCCTGAATGCCGTATCAATTATGTATACTCAAGAAACAAGAGAGATCCTGAACAATCAATTATCTGACATTATTATCAACAAAGTCACAGATGAAAATTGGGATAAAACCATTGTTTATCTTGGAAGTATTCCTGCTTGGGATAGCCTTAGTGAACCATGTAGGTTAAAAGCAGAATCTTATATCGATAAAATTGAGATATATGAAACGCACCAAATATTCTATAAAAGACTCTCAGAAAACGCTCTCTTTATATTAAAAAAAGCATCTCATGTAGGCTTTCTGAGAGAAGTTGTATTCAAGAAACTTCAGATTCCTTTAAAGGATTTACTTTCGTTAAAGGAAACTTGCAGGGATGATTTCTTCAAAGACAAGATAATCATTCCTATTTTGCGGGATTTGTCTCCGAAAGCTACTTTAGATGAGTTGCTTTTAATGAGATTTGAACCTTCACTTAGATCGGATGAAACCATTAAATCCTATGTAGAGCAAAAAATCAAGGATTCTTCTTTGGCTAAGTTAACATCGACAGCATCTAAATATCAAGATAAGTGGCTTCTTGATTTAATTGAGTCTGAACTGGAGGTGAAGATCCCTACCGCAGATTTAGAAAATTTACTTTCATCAAAATCTACATATAAATTAATAGATGAGCCAAAAGGTTCACTAGTTGAACTATTTGATGGTTTTATTGCCAAACAGGTTAAAGAGGAGATAGAAACCATTTCACTAGAAGAAACAGTTTTGTTGATGACAAGTTATGAAGATGACTTTTTTATTGATTTAGTTGAATCTGATCTAGAAAAGAAAATTTCTACTGCAAATTTAGAAGATTTGCTTAATGCAAAATCAACCTATAAATCGATAGATGAACCGAAATCCAACATACTTAAGCTACTGGACGACTCTATTACTCAGCAGGTTAAAACTACATCCTTTGATGACTTACTTGACCAGAGAAGACATTGGGACGATATTGGCGATGAGCTAATCGAACCTGTTTTAAGGAGTAATGTTTCAGCAATAATTGATAGGTTTGCAAACTCTGGATCTTTTAAATTTGCTGGAATTAATTCTATATTGCTAGTTAAAATTGCTGAATACTTGAGTCCAGTACAATGGGAAAATGTCTTAGAAGCTTTTTTCCAGAATGAGCAGCTTTATTGTTCATATAGTTGCCATGAGGAATTTGAAGCACTATTTAAGAAGTCTTTAGAACTTAGTGATTCTATTCAGCCTTATTGGATTATTTTTCGTGAGAAGCTTAATAAGTTCAATGATAAGCATAGCAATAGCCTGAAGCGACTGATCGATTCCCACAGATGAAATCAGGATGCTCTTTGCCACCAGCCCAACACTGCGTTGGTGCGGATGGAACAGAGGTTATCGGTGGGAGTTCAAAGCTATCTGCCGCCGCAAAACTTCACCTTTAGACCGCTATGTATGCGATATAAGCTACAGGTTGCGATCGAATCAAGGCTAATCATTGGAAGTCTTAATTGAAACTTCCAGAGATTGCAGGTACGACCAACACTTGAAGAGTAAAATGTAACGGCTAGATTCACAGTTTGAAATCTAATTGTGCGATCGCATCCTATCCTTCAACTTAGTCCTGTAGAGAGAAGAAAGTTTTAGAACTGCCTGCTAAAACACTATCAAATCGTCCGCCAATTTGAAGCCTCTGAATTTTTTTGCACTACAGCTACGGATGCTGGGAATTTTTTAGGCTGTAAACAATCAGAGGAGATTTGTTGTGAGGTCTCGAAGACTGCAATCATTGTTTCGCGATCGCTCCTGATGTCTTTGTGCAACCCCAAACAAAAATTGGGGTAGTTCTAGAAAATATCCTAGAACTGCCCCAATTTTTTGACGCTCAATGAGCAATTAGCGAATTATGCGATCGCTGCCATCTTCACATCGTTATTCGCCAGAACCTCTTGCAGTTCCTCAGCGTCTACCGTTTCCTTTTCAATGAGCATCTGAGCCAATTGATCCAGGATGTGGCGGTTATTCACCAGCACTGCTTTGGCACGATGGTAAGCTTGATCCACCAAATTGTGGACTTCATCATCAATCGTCGCCGCAGTTGCTTCCGAGAAATCCCGCTCGGCGGCAATGTCGCGTCCCAAGAACATATTGCCTTGCTGACGACCTAAAGCAACTTGTCCCAAGCGATCGCTCATGCCAAACCGCATCACCATTTGACGCGCCACACGAGCCACCTGCTGCAAGTCATTCGAGGCACCCGTTGTTACTTCTTCTTCACCGAAGATGATTTCTTCAGCAAGCCGACCGCCCAAGGCGACTGCCATCTGATTTTGCAGATAAGAGCGGCTGTACAGACCAGAATCCATCCGGTCTTCACTCGGTGTAAACCAAGTCAAACCACCCGCACGACCGCGAGGGATGATGCTGATCTTTTGCACCGGGTCATAATCTGGCATCAAGGCACCGACGAGAGCGTGACCCGCTTCGTGGTAAGCCACCAAGGTTTTGCGCTTCTCGCTCATCACCCGGTCTTTCTTCTCTGGGCCAGCTAGCACCCGGTCGATGGCATCATTGATTTCATCCATCGAGATTTCGGTCAGGTTGCGACGAGCCGCCAGAATGGCTGCTTCGTTGAGCAAGTTGGAGAGGTCAGCACCCGTGAAACCAGGAGTACGACGAGCGATCTTCTCCAGATCCACATCCTTCGCCAGCGTTTTGCCACGGGCGTGAACGTTGAGAATCTCCAAGCGACCGGCATAATCGGGACGATCCACGACCACCTGACGGTCAAAGCGACCCGGACGCAGCAGTGCTGCATCAAGTACATCTGGGCGGTTCGTAGCAGCGATGATAATAATTCCCGTGTTGCCCTCGAAACCGTCCATCTCGGTCAGCAACTGGTTGAGGGTTTGCTCCCGCTCATCGTTACCGCCGCCTAAACCTGCACCCCGCTGACGCCCCACGGCATCAATTTCATCGATAAATACGATACAGGGAGCATTTGCCTTGGCTTGTTCAAACAGGTCGCGCACGCGAGATGCACCGACACCGACGAACATTTCTACAAACTCAGAACCAGAGATAGAGAAGAAAGGCACACCTGCTTCCCCAGCAACTGCACGAGCGAGCAGCGTTTTACCCGTTCCCGGAGGTCCAACTAGCAGCACGCCTTTGGGAATTTTTGCTCCAATGGCGGTGAAGCGGTCGGCGTTCTTGAGGAAGTCAACGACTTCATTCAGCTCTAGCTTGGCTTGGTCAATGCCAGCGACATCCCCAAAAGTTACTTGGGTTTGTGGCTCCATTTGGACTCTGGCTTTGGATTTGCCAAAGTTCATCGCTTGAGAGCCTGGGCCACTCTGAGCGCGTCGTAGCAAAAAGAATAATCCAACCAGAAGCAGAACGGGGAAGAAGAGACTGCTCAAGGCGCGGAACCAGAAGCTGTCATCGCTCTGGGGCAAAACTGAAATGTCTACACCCTTGGTGGACAGAATGCTAATCAGGTCTGGGTCATTAGGCAGGTTAACGACAATCTTGCTGCCGTCTTGTGCTGTAACAAGCGCCTTAGTGCGGTCGGCACTAAGACCAACTCTTTCAATCCGACCGTCTTGAACTTCCTGAATCAGCTTGCTGTATTTCCAGGTTTCCCGACTTTGGGGTTGTTTGTCTAAAAATGCTGTTCCTAAGGCGATTACAACTATTGCTAGCAGCGCATACAGCCCTGCATTTCTCCACCGTTTGTTCACCGAGTTTCCTCCTAAGCTCTAGGATATGGGGACGCTTTGAATTTTTATTTGTATTAACTTATGTTAACCCGTCTCAGAATTCCTTGACACGGTTGGTTCATAGAAACCTTCAACAACGTCATCTATCTTCATCGTAACCGTCGCCACAAAAACAACCATCCTAGCCGGAACAATCTACTCCCACACCCTAGAAATGGGGCTACACAACATAGTCCCCCACCCTAGAAGGGTGGGACTACACAGACAAAGCCTGCCTACGCAGGCTTTGTCTCCTAGCCTGTAAAGACAGGGTTCGTTTGTGGAGTCGCGACTTCAGTCGTCGAGCTTTTTACGCTCAGGGGGAAGCTTGATGGGTTTGGTAGCGCTGAAATAAGCTCTGCAATTGCTCTAGGCTGCTGTGTAACGGGTCAAAAGTCAAAGTACCTTCTTGGCAAAGAACGGTATGGATCGGAACGACTTGCACCACGCAATTACTATAAGCAAGAACTGACAATCCTTTCACAAAGTCAGCATCCCAAGGTACTTGCCCAGAGGTTAGATTCTGACTTGCCAGCCAGTTGATCAGTTGCGATCGCGCGATTCCCGGCAAAATTCCAGCATCTAGAGGCGGCGTCCACCACTTACCATCCCGCCATCCCCAAAGATTGCCCGTACTGGTTTCTAACCAATTTCCCCTATCATCGACCAAAATTGCTTCTATCGCTCCCATCTGCTGAGCTTTTCCCAATGCCAGCCAAGCAGGCAGGTAGTTCCCCGTTTTATGTTCGGGAATTGAGCGGCAAAATAACGGCTCTGCCGCTAGCCAACTTTTAACACCATATTTTTGTCTTTCTGTCAAATCATCGGGAAAAAACCGCCCGCTAATCCACTCTCGCCCATCGGGAAATAGGGTAATTCTGAGAACGGGGAAGTGTGGGATTAACGCTTCTGCTTCTTGTCGTAATTTTTCCCAGTCTGGCTGCTGCCAGTCAAACGTTTGCACGCTGCGACAGAGGCGATCGCAATGTCCCTTCCAATTAGTCAGTGGGCTATCCAACGACTGCTCGTAAACCCGCAGCGTTGTAAACACTTTCGCTCCATAAAGCAATCCCGGATCGTCAATCGCTAATTCCAGGGTTCCCGACTCAATCAGGTTGCCGTTATACCAGTACATCTCATCACCTTTGGGTGAATACAATATACTTCAAAATACTACAAGAAGGCGACTAACGCTACACAAACGTCCTTTTGTACGTGCAACGCGAGACTTTTGAAACCCGCTTCGGTCGGGTTGAGTCTGTATAGATGCGAATTCTCTTCCCCCTTTTTACAGGCTGTATAGTGACTTTTTATTGGACGTGGAGACAGATCAGATTAGTGTCGTTAACGAGGAAAAGCTAAACCTAGCTTGCTTTTTCCGCTCAATCTAAATTGGCAATGCTGATGGTCAAATGCTAGATCGTTGAGTAATCTTTCTCTGTAATCCTGCAATCGGGAAAGTTTTGCTCAGTGACACGAAATTGTCTCGACGCCATTTAATTTGGCACTGTACATCAACGTTGAAGAGGTGACTGATGAGCAAAGATGTCCTGAGTTTCCAGAATAGTTTCAACTCAGGTGGGAAGGAGCTATTAAACCGAAATTTATTAATAATTGACGTGATTAGGTCGATTCCATCTTCATGACGATGAACCTTGTGTCAAAAAAAGCTACTGATACAAATTACTTATTATTATGATTTTTAATAACTCTACCAGGACTAATAAAAGAAATTCCTTGGTTGGATGCAGCACTAATCATAACGGCTTCAACGACAGGCTCAGAAACTTTCTTTTGAGCTATCCACTCAACAATAAAGTTAGCTCCTAACCCCCCAGTGGTGTCAGTTCTCGCTACAACAAAATCTGTAGAAGCTAGAGAACCAAGTTCCACAGGGCGCTCTAAATAGTGCTTGATTAATTTTCCTTCTGTATCATAGTAGCGGACTGAAGTAACAATGATAGGATTGCTCAAATCCGTATTGCGAATACTAAGAGTGGCTGATAAATATAAAACTTCCTTCTGGTTTTCGTAATAAATATGAGAATAGATAGGGACATAGATAGTTTGCCCCATCGCTATCTTACTATTGTCATCCAACGTTACCACCCTAAGTTGGGGTTGAGTCACCAGCCCCATATTAGATTGTGGCTTCTGTGGAATCCCCGGTAAACTGCAAGAGGTAAGGACAATGATTGCTAGGGTCGAAGAAAAATACAAATAAAGCTTCATTAGAGGTGATTGTTAGATTATTAGAGGTAATTGTTTCATTTTACTAACTGTGATTAATTTTCGATGCTACCCAGTACCCTGGCTTTTAAAGTTAGGGTATTTTTTATGTTTTGGTTCCAATTGGGTCTAAAAGATTTTGCCTTACAAACGACTGTTTATGTACAGTGAAAAATTAAATGATGTCGAGACAATTTCGTGTCACTGAGCAAAACTTTCCTGATTGCAGGATTACACAGAAAGATTACTCAATGAGCTAGCATTTGACTATCAGCGTTGCCAATTTAGATTGAGCCGAAAAAGCAAGCCAGGCTAAGCTTTGACTCTTTAACGACACTAATATGTCTCCACGTCAAATAAAAAGTCGCTGTACAACTACTGGCGATAGCTACACTTCGAAATGCTACAAAAAGGCGACAAGCGCTACACAAACGTCCTTTGGTACGCGCAACGCGAAACTGTTGAAACCGGCTTCCGTCGGGTTTAGTCTGTATAAATGCGAATTCTTTTCGCCCTTTTTACAAGCATTGGGATGCTCCCGATCAAAACGACCATTCATGGTTTGGATCGTTCAGTGCTGCTGTGACAGAAGCTAAGTTGGCAAGGTCTTTAAACGGACTTGACTTTGCTATTTCCGTAATTGAGTTCAAGGCTAGAGCTAATTGCTCGTTATTACCTGCTGTAATTGCTAGATCGACGACACCGAACAAAGCGCGAAAGTTTTCTGCACGTTCATCAAACGAGCGGTCAAGGTATGCCATTAGCAAGTCTCGCTGGGCATTAATCTTGGCTATTATTTCTTTTTCCCAAGCGTCAATATCGCGTCGCTTAGTGCGTTCCTCCTCAGCCACCTTCTTGTATTCCGTGTAAGCTGAGACAATATCACGTAGACATTCAGCGGGCCTAGTGAATTCACCAATGCTTTGTGCAAGCACTTCTACAGAAACTCTTTTAGCCGACACGGCTAATTACCTCACAGCTTACAATATTTTGCTTTGATAGTGGCAGAAGAAGGATTTAGGTTGCCTTTAGTATCTAAAACTGGGGTTTTCATGATTTCTACAAGTGCCTTCACTAAAAGTCCTACCTGTTGAAACTTGCTAGCATCCCGGTTTGTTTCAAAGGATTGGGATTCAAGTTCATTAAGACCTATAACAGCACGATTATTCAAGTCTTCCACTAAGTTGCTTAACTCAGCGATCCGCCGTTTCACTTGTTGCAGAAACTCTTTGGCAGCATCAATCTTAGCAATCTCAGTGCTAACATTGGCTTCGTATTTTCGTGCTTTTGTTAAAGCTTTCTCACCTTGACCAGCAAGCACGAAGCCACCAATCATCAAGGCTGGACCAACCGTAATACCTCCCAGGACAAGCGTGCCAAGTGCCATGCCACCGCCACCAGCAGCCAGTGAACCACCGCCCAGCCATGCTAGGGTGGCATTCCAAGCAGCAGCACCACTAAGTCCTGCAATAGCCGTTCCGGTACTTGCTGTCCCAAAAAGTCCTACAAGCCCTACTGCGCCTTGACCAGCCGCCGCTGCTGCCCCAAGAGCTGTAATACCACCTTGGGCAAACTTTTCAGCTTCCAAAGCAGCAGCTTCATATTCTTTGAGCTGCTGAACAGAAACGCCTTCTAGCCCAGCTAAAAACTCCATCTCGCTTTCAGAAGCCTGCCGACCAATCCGCTTGATGAAATTAACAAATCGCCCAACTGTACGCACCTTAATATCAATCTGGAGTTGACCATAAGCTTCTGCAAGTTCTTGGGTGGCTTCCCAGTCAGTTTGCAACTTCTTGACAGCACGCTCGTGTCTTTTTTGAGCGCTCTTGCCAATTTTCTCAGCATCCTTCATGTCAGAAACACCTTCAATACCTTTGACCGCGCCATAAGCGGCAGTAGCCAAGGCAGCAGCACCCAGGATAATTGGTATCACAAATATCATTAAATACTCCTGAAAGTTAGTTAGTTCGATGCTGGATATTTCATAAAAATTACCGTTGCCAATACAACCAACTTGAATCCAGCAATATCAAAAACATAAAGGTAAAGAAAAGAATAAGCCATCCGAATAAACACGGGCATTTCTTACAGAGAATTATGTTGATAAAATGAAGATGTAAGTAATTCTCATCAAGGCAGCATAAACACAAGGATTACCTGCCTGGGCAGGTAATCTCGTAATGCGATCGCCCTTGACCTCAGTTACAACGCGATCGCCCTTGACCTCAGTTACAACGCGATCGCCCTTGACCTCAGTTACAACGCGATCGCATCCCCAACTAGGAGACTATATTGAAAGAATTTCTAGCCAAGCTAGCGATTGTCGCAGCGAATGCCGCGGCCTCGACAGGCTTCGTGACGTGCTGCTGGAAGCCTGCCAAAATCGCACGCTCGCAATCCTCGCTTCTGGCATAGGCCGTCAGTGCTACCGCTGAAATCTGTCCTCCTTGCTCTGGCGTCATTGCTCTAATTTTGCCGATCAACGTGTAGCCATCCTCATCGGGCATCCCAATATCGCTCACTAAGACATCTGGTTTTACCTGTTGCAGCGCTAAGAGTGCCTCCTGTACCGATGCTACTGCTGTTACCCTCGCCCCATACTGTTCAAGCGCGATCGCGAGAAAATCTCGGCTATCAGCCTCGTCATCTACAACCAACACCTGTAACCCTTCCAGTACAGTGCTGAAGCTTGATGAAGGCTGTGTACTAAGTGGGGCTTCTAGCTCAGGCTTGAGTCCTTTCAACTCAGTCTTCATCATCAGCGGCAGTTTCACCGTAAAGATTGCCCCTTGCCCCTCCCCAGGGCTGTCAACACAGACAGTTCCGCCGTGTAGTTCGGTGAGGTGACGAACAATTGCCAAACCCAAACCAAGCCCTGTTTGCGATCGCGTGCTGGTACTATCAGCTTGACGGAAGCGCTCGAAGACATAGGGCAGAAAGTCAGCCTCGATTCCTTTGCCTGTATCGCTCACCTCAATCTGGGCATAGGAGTCAGTGCAATCGAGCTTGATTTCCACTCGTCCCCCGGAGGGTGTGAACTTGATCCCATTCGAGAGCAAGTTCCAGATAATCTGCTGCAAGCGGTTTGGATCGCCGACAATCAAACCAACGGCGGGATCGAGTACCGATTCCAGTCGAATGCTTTTAGCTGCTGCGGCTAGATGCACCGTCTCTATCGCCGCTTGAACAATTGAGATCAGATTAACCGGGCACACATTCAAGGAAAGTTTGCCTCGAATCATCCGCGACACATCCAGAAGATCCTCAATCAACTCTGCCTGTAACTTAGCGTTGCGCTCAATGGTTTCCAGGGCGCGAGCAGTCGTTGCTGCATTCAACTTCTGAGTGCGAAGCATCCCCGACCATCCGATAATTGGGTTGAGGGGCGATCGCAATTCGTGAGAAAGTACCGCCAAAAACTCGTCTTTCATACGGTTCGCCGCCTCTGCCTCGGCGCGTGCCGCTTGTTCGCTAGCCAACAGTCGGGCACGTTCTTCCTCCGCTCGCTTGCGCTCCAGTTCTGCCGTCGCACGGGTGGCAAAGATTGTCAGCAGCGATTCTGCCAGATGGAGATTCTCCAACGGTTTTCGAGCCATCACCCCCACTAATCCCAACACTCTTCCTGTGGAGCCTAAAAGCGGAGTTGCGATATAGCTGTCAACGTCCATCTCGGCAAGCAAAAAATTACCAGGAAATTGCGCTTGGAGATTGCGGGGATAGCAGCATAGCTTTCCTTGCTGAATCACCTGTTTGCAAGGTGTATTCAGCAGTGAATACTCAATATTGTCTGCAATTTCATGCTGGGCATAGAGAGCAATCGTGCTGACTTTATCTTCGTCTTTCCCCGCCAGTTCCCCAATAAAAGCGAAATCAACATCCAATGCCTTGGTGAGGTGTTGCGCCAGGGAGTAGAAAAACGCCTCCCCTGTCGCTGCCGAAACTCCCTTCGTCACCTCAATGAGGGCAGCATCCATCTGGGCAATTTTGTGTGCAGCCAGCCGCAACTCTAGCTCATCAACCACCATCGCCGCTAGGTCGGCAAGGGTTGCTCGCTGTTCTTCACTTAATTCATGGCGCGGCTTGCTATCTACAAGACAAAGGGTGCCAAGATTAAAGCCATCCTTCGCAATTAGGGGGGCACCTGCATAGAAGCGAATCCCCGGTTCGCTAATTGCATAGGGCTTACAAGCGAAGCGGGGGTCATTTCTGGTATCTGCAACCACGAAAACATCCTTAGACAAAATCGCGAAGCTACACATTGTTGCTTCACGATTAATTTCGCGGGTGTCAAAGCCGTAGCAGGATTTAAACCAGGCTCGAAATTGGTCAACTAAAGAAACTAGGGCAATGGGTACGTCAAAAAGCCGAGCCGCCAGAGCCGTAATGCGGTCGAAGCTTTCTTCGGGAGGTGTATCGAGAATGTTGTAGCGACGCAGTGCCTCTAGGCGTTCTATTTCGTTAGGCGGCAGGGGAACAGTGGTCAAAGTACCTCCAGAAGACACTTCTTAAATATGGCTTGGGGCAGCTAAGATAGCTTTGCGTGCCTGTCAAAAAGCGCTATATTTTATAATTATTTAAATTTTAGGGCAATCTCAAGCAAAACCCAATAATTTACCACAATCCGGGTAAACAATACTGCAATTGTTAATACTTTTAGCAATTCCGAAGCGCGATCGCGATTGAAGCCGTCTAACAATGCGATCTCTTACCGGCTCCTAACCGTAATGGAACATCGTTGACACAATTGACGCCTAAACAGACAAGACTATTTCAGAAACATTTGCTGACCATGCTACAACCTAAAAGAATTCTCAGGGATAAATCGAGTATTATCTTTTGGATGTTATTCAGCGTCTGAGTCAAAGTTAGAGGTTAAAGTTGAATGGATAAAAAGAAATGGCAGTGGTTTCAAGTTACCTTCCAGTTAAAAGGCTCGGTCATTCCAGCCGTCTTGCCTAGAACCCTTATCTGTGGGTTATTTGGCTTAATTATTTCTGTACTTTACCATTTTAAATTAGCTGTATCTTTGCCAATTTTAGCTAGCTTAATTCCCAATATTGTTTTAGGTTTATTACTGGTTTTTCGGACGAATACAGCTTACGAGCGGTTCTGGGAAGGGCGGAAATGTTGGGGTAGTATAGTAAACACTGTCCGTAACCTGGCTCGTCAGATTTGGGTATCGGTTGACGAAAATGAACCGAAAGATAGAGAGTCAAAAATAGCTGCTTTACGGCTTCTAGTGGCTTTTTCAGTAGCAACTAAATTACATCTAAGATCGGAGCCAGTCAACAGCGAACTCGAAGATTTGATGTCTGCGTCTCGCTACTTTAAGTTAAAGACAATGAACAATCCACCGCTTGAAGTTGCGTTTTGGATTGGAGATTATTTACAAGAACAATATGGTCGAAATTGCCTGAATGTTTATCAAATGAATTCTCTGCAAAACTTAATTAATATACTGGTAGACAATTTAGGAGCTTGCGAACGAATTCTCAAAACTCCAATTCCAATGGCTTATGTAATTCATCTCAAACAGTTACTATTAATCTATTGTCTATCTTTACCGTTTCAAATGGTTGGACAGTTGCATTGGTGGACTGGACTAACAGTTGCTTTGATTAGTTTTACATTGTTTGGAATTGAAGAAATTGGGATTGAAATTGAAAATCCATTTGGTCACGATGCAAATGACCTGCCTTTGGATGCAATTTGCGCCACGATGCGGCGCAATATCGAAGATTTAATTTCTCTAGCCCCTAGTGTTAGGGATTGGAAGACCACAAAAATTGATAAAGCAGGATAGGAAAAAAGCCTGCTAGCGATCGCAGAAGACGAATCCGATTTTACTGGATGTCTACAACAGAAACAAATATTCCTACTCGCCTTCAAAAGCGATCGGGAGATTCATTGTGGAGCATCCTCAAGGGAAATTAGGTCGCGCGATCGCTTCAATGTTGCTTAAGATACATGACGATTTTGAGAAGGTTGGTATCATGTTTAAGAAATTAAACTCTGCCCAAAAGGAAATCTTCAATGAATGGTGCATGGCTCATAAAATTTAGTGTAGTTTTATACTTTATAACAGCGGCTGCACTTCTGGCAGAATTGATAAATTTTCATCCATTTTCAGGTGCCCCAGTAGTGACTAGCGAAGAGCAAGTCCAACCGATTGCTGTAGATTATCAACTTTGAAGGGTGACGCTCCAGGGAAATGCCATTACAGAGGATGGTTATATATAAATTTTTACAAAAAAGATGCGTTTCACTACCCACTCTAGTTAGCGATCGCAACTTGATTCCATCATTCTTCTCTGGAACCAGGTAATAATACTTAGCCCAGTTACCTTTCAGATTTCTGCAATAAAACCGTAAAACAGGCGAAAGAAATCCGCTGTTGTAGATTGGCACGTATCGGGATGCTCCCAAAGGAAAAGCGATCGCTTTAAACGAAAAGCGATCGCTTTTTTCTCACCTCAAGGAGTCATTAAACCAAAGCGGCTTGCTTCAACTGTATCCCGTCAGGTAACTTCCCGCTACGCAACCATTCATCCATTTCTGAAGGAATATTAGCGGATTTGAGTTGTTCCCGCAGTTCAGCGCCTTCCAAAACTTCTTTTTGCAAAAGCATCTGTGCCAGCTCTTCCAGTAAATCCCGATTCTTGTCTAAGATTTCTAAAGCCATGTGGTGCGCTGCATCAATCGTTTCCTTCACTTGGCGGTCAATCTGCTCAGCCACCACGGGACTCACTGAACGACGCGGATTGCTGTAACCCTCCATGAACTGTTGCTGCGGCTTCTCAAACGCCACGGGTCCCAATTCATCACTCATGCCGTAGAGAGTAATCGCCCGTTCCGCTAAATCTGTTGCTTTTTGGATGTCGTCACTCGCACCCGTAGACACCTTTCCAAAGATTAACTCTTCCGATGAGCGTCCACCTAAGAGAGTGGCGATTCGACCGCGAATTTCATCTTCTACCATCAAAAAGCGGTCTTCCTCTGGCATCTGGAGCGTGTAGCCTAGGGCACCGACGCCACGGGGGACGATAGAGATTTTCTCGACTTTACCAGCTCCCGGCATCAAAGCCGCGATAATCGCATGACCGACTTCGTGATAAGCGACAGTCTTTTTCTCAACATCATTCAGAACGCGGGATCTGCGCTCTAATCCGGTGACAACACGCTCAATTGCTTCGTTGAAGTCTGCCATCATCACAGCGTCGCGGTTCTGACGTGCTGCCAGTAGCGCCGCTTCATTCACCAGGTTGGCTAAATCGGCACCGGCAAACCCAGGTGTGCGACCCGCGATCGCTACCAAGTCTACATCATCTGCTAATTTGACATTTCGGGAATGGACGCCGAGAATGGCTTCTCTACCCACTTTATCCGGGCGGTCTACCACCACTTGCCGGTCAAAACGACCCGGACGCCGCAGAGCCGGATCTAGCACTTCTGGGCGGTTGGTGGCGGCGACGATAATCACCCCGGTATTCCCATCAAAACCATCCATCTCGGTGAGCAACTGGTTCAGAGTTTGTTCGCGCTCATCGTTTCCACCGACAAAGCCTCCAGCACCGCCGCGAGATTTACCTAGCGCGTCTAGTTCGTCGATGAAGACGATGCAAGGGGCTTGTTTTTTGGCTTGTTCAAATAAGTCGCGGACTCGTGCAGCGCCGACACCGACGAATAGCTCGATAAATTCGGAGCCAGAGATACTGAAGAAAGGAACGCCCGCTTCACCCGCGATCGCTTTTGCTAAGAGTGTCTTTCCAGTTCCCGGAGGTCCCACCAGCAGCACGCCTTTGGGAATTTTTGCTCCCAATCGGGTGTACTTCCCGGCATTTTTCAAGAAATCCACAATCTCTAGCAGTTCTAACTTGGCTTCATCGACACCCGCCACATCACTAAACTTGATGCCGGTGCTGCCTTCTGAGTAAATCCGTGCCTTGCTTTTCCCAACCGTCAGCGCTGCGCCACCTGCGCCTCCACCCCGGTTCATCAACCATCCCCAAATTCCAAAGAAAATCAGGGGAGGAACAACCCAACTGAGGAGGGTTCCAATCCAGCCATTGTTGTTGGGTGCAGGTGCAGCAAACTTTACGTTATGTTCGCGCAGGATCTTGGGTAGATCCAGATCGATTGCCACTGGCGTGGTGACGAATACCTGATCTGGTGCGGCTTGCTCTCCCGTGGCATCGGATTTAAGCGCATACTCGATCCGGTCATTGCTCACAACTGCCTGCTCAACTTTACCGCTTTCTACCTGATTGATAAAGTCGCTGTAGGGTACCTGCGGCAATTGAGAGCCAAAACTCGGAATGATAAAGTTTAGCAGTAGAAGGATAGTGAACAAAATCAGGAAGCTGCCGCCAAACTGCTTTGTTCTAGAGGCTTTGGGCGATCGCTTATTATTATTTTCAACAGGCATTGTAGATACGAACCTCTTAAAAGTTATAAAGTTTGAAAGGTTGCTTTCAGATGTCTACTGAGTGAAAGCTAAATGTACTCTTGGCTTTAGTAAGCTTTTAGAGCATCGAAATTGGTAACAGGGTGAGGCTCTAAAAGCTATTGTAAAAAAGGGGATGCGATCGCCTGGGTTCGGTGTCTACCCCTACAAGCATCCGTATAGCCGTACTTTAGTCTTTGTTTATTAAGTTGTATGACAACTCAGGTTGGATTCATTCTTAAAGTGCTATTTGCCTCAGCGGCACTGTCAATCTTAATTAAGTACGGTGGTCCCTATTTATCAATTCCAGCAACTCCAGCCCTAGTGCTGATAGTTGTGTTTCTGCCAACGCTGATTATGGCTGTGACCTTCTGGCAGCGATCGCGACAATATCGCCAACTGGACTAAGTTGTATTTTAAGTATCAATCAATACTTATCTGAGTAGAGCAGCTTACGTAAAAACACTGAAGCAGTTGACGCTTGGTAGCTATTCAAACCTTACTTTCAACCCATGCGAAAGTTGCCAAAATCGGCTAATCTAGCTGCATTAAACGGCAATTACAGCCTATGTCAGCTCGGAGTCAACACCTGTGAATCTAGGTCAGTGGATTGGCTTATTCGTCTTAGTCGTTTCTCTTTATGTTTTGTGGCAAATTCGGCAGGTGTTGCTGTTGGTGTTTGCCGCCGTTGTGTTGGCGACTGCCTTAAACCGATTGGCGCGGCGGCTGCAACGATCGGGAATGAAACATGGCATCGCGATCCTGGCGTCGATTGTCTTATTATTAGCTCTGATTGTCGGTTTTTTTTGGCTGATTGTGCCGCCCTTTACCGTCCAGTTTCAAGAACTCACAGAACGGGTTCCTAGAGGGTTTGAGCGCTTGAATCTTTGGGTAGATCGCCTCAGAACGGGTCTTCCTAGCCAGCTGACACCGTACCTACCCGATGTGGAGAGCATAAGCCAACAAGTACAGCCCTTAATCAATCGGCTATTGGGCAGTTCGGTCGCCTTTTTCTCCAGCTCTTTAGGGATTATCCTCAACGTTTTGCTGGTGCTGGTTTTAACCGGAATGTTCTTAGCAAATCCCCAAGCTTACCGCAAGGGATTTGTGCGGCTATTTCCTTCTTTTTATCGGCGGCGCGTGGATGGGATTTTGGACCAATGCGAGGTGTCATTAGGGCGATGGCTTGGAGGCGCTCTCATCAGCATGAGTGTAGTTGCGCTGATGAGTATGATTGGCTTGTCGGTTTTGCGAATCCCGTCACCGCTGGCTCAAGGGATTTTGGCAGGGGTGCTAAATTTGATTCCCAATCTTGGCCCGACGATTAGTGTCATTCCACCAATGGCGATCGCGCTGTTGGAGGCTCCTTGGAAATGCTTGGCTGTGTTCGGTCTTTACTTTTTTATTCAGCAGGTTGAAAGCAATTTCTTAACACCCTACGTTATGGCTCAACAGGTGTCGCTGTTACCAGCCGTAACGTTACTTGCTCAAGTATTTTTCGCCACATTCTTTGGATTTTTAGGGTTGGTCTTGGCGTTACCGCTAACCGTTGTTGGTCAGATTTGGTTCAAAGAAGTCTTATTCAAAGATGTTCTCGATCAATGGCGCAGTCAGCGCGAAGCAGATTTTGATCCAGAGGGTATAGCAACGTCTCATGAAGCTGCTGAATTTGAGCGAGAAACTGTGGTGTTGCCGGAAGGGAAGTCATCCATTAATGACAAGCCTAATCTTGATAACGAGAATCAGGCGAATGTTAATGATGTGACTGGTAAAGGGAAGAAGTAGCGATAAGTAGCGATCGCGATTAGTTAGTAACCTCCGATGAGAGAATAATAAGACTTTCTCCAATTGCCCTCTTGGAATACGACAACACTTGCAAGTATCTCGCTGAGAACTACCCAGATGAATTTGCCAAGTGGCTACTGTCATCTGAAGCTTCAGACATCCAGGTAATCAAAACCGAACTCAGTCTGGAACCGATTCGCGCCGATTCTGTCATCTTCCTGCAAGTCGCTAACCAAATCTTGCACCTGGAATTTCAAACCTCGGCGCAATCAACTCCGCCCCTCGACTTCCGGATGCTCGACTACTACACGCGGCTGAAGCGGCAATATGGGTGTGAAATTGTGCAGATAGCAATCTTTTTGCAAGCCACTACCTCAGAACTCGTCTTTCGACAGCAGTACACAGACACAAACACCAGACATCAATATCGAGTCATCCGTATGTGGGAGGAAGATCCCACCCCACTGCTAGCAAACCCGGCTCTCCTACCCCTGGCAACCTTAGCCCGCAGCGATTCACCCAGAGCCTTATTAGAGCAAGTCGCCACTGGGGTCGCTAGGATCGAGAAAACCACCGAGCGACAGAATATCCTCGCTTGTGCCGGGGTTCTTGCTGGTTTGCGGTTTAAAAAAGATTTGATTCAACAACTATTCCGAAAGGAAATTATGCAGGAATCTGTTATCTATCAAGACATCCTCCAAAAGGGCGAGCAACGAGGTCTGCAACAAGGAGAGGTGGCGCTAATTTTGCGGCTGCTCAGGCTACGATTTGGTGACATCAATCCCGAAGTGCAAGAACAGATTCGCGGTTTATCGATTCCTCAATTAGAGGGATTGGCGGAAGCGCTGCTGGATTTCTCCAGCCAAACTGATTTAGTTAGTTACTTGGCGGCGATAGACTCATCGGCAATCTGAACAGCAACACATACCGTTAACCTCCCAAAAGCGTCGCCCCACGAGGCATCGCAATAGTGGAAACTAGGGATGAGCAAAAGTCCGACCCTTCAACCTTCCCTATGCGAACCCTTGCCGAAATTAACGACAAAATCAGCCACCAGCGTGCAGTGGTGTGGACAATAGAAGAATTAAAAGCACGGGTGGCAGAAGTGGGAGTCACCCAAGCTGCGAAGCAAGTAGATGTCATTACCACCGGCACTTTCGAGCCGATGGAGTCTTCGGGGGCGATTATTAACCTGGGACACACCGATCCCCCAATTAAAATTCGCTCCTGTTGGTTAGATGGGGTTTTAGCCTACTCTGGCTTTGGGGCAGTGGATCTGTATCTGGGAGCAACCCAGATGGTGGAATATCGGAGTACGGGCGAACCCCTAGACGGCGAGGAATCTAGAGAACGCGGCGGCGGTCATGTGATTGAAGATTTAATTGCTGGGAAAACGGTGCAACTACGCGCCATTGGGCAAGGGACGGACTGCTACCCTCGTGCTTCCTTTGAGACAACCATCACCCGCGACACGATTAACCAGTTTTATCTATATAATCCCCGCAATCTATACCAAAATTTTATCGTCGGGGTGAATGGAGGCGATCGCCCGCTTTATACTTACCTCGGCCCGCTGCAACCCCGTCTCGCGAATGCCGTCTACTCAAACGCTGGGGCAATTTCTCCCCTCCTGAACGATCCAGACCTGCAAACGATCGGGATTGGCACTCGGATTTTCTTAGGCGGCGGCGTTGGCTATGTAGCGTGGGAAGGCACCCAACACTTCCCCTTACAAAAGCGGTTGCCAAATCGAACGCCTGTTGGTCCGGCGGCTACCCTTGCCTTAATGGGAGACGCCAAACAAATGAATTCTCGCTGGGTGCGCGGCTGTTACTTCAAAAATTATGGCCCTTCTATGATGCTCGGCGTTGGTATCCCACTGCCCGTTTTACAAGAGCAAGTCGTCGCCAATTGTGCCGTGCAAGACAAGGAGATCGTTGCGCCGGTTGTCGATTTCTCGATTCCTCGGCGCGTCCGTCCCACTTTTGGGCTTGTGAGTTACGCCCAGCTGAAGACGGGACGCATCACAATAGAGGGCAAACCCGTGCGGGTTGCCCCCTTAGTCAGCCTATTTTTTTCTAATCAAGTAGCGCTGGAGTTGAAGCAATGGATTGAGGCGGGGACATTTACCCTCACCGAACCTGTTGCCCCCATTCCACTGGATCGCTCATTTTTACCCCAAGACCGATGGGGTTCTCAAATTTCCCTAGATTAGTCATTTGTCATTCGTTATTCGTTATTAGGTGTAACTCATCACAGTGACTCATGACTAACCGCCAGTTTATTCTGGCGGCGGGGAAGAGCGCTTAACTGGCTTTGGCAAGGGTTCCTTGCGTTTGGGGGATGGGGGCGCGATCGCTGCGGGTCTTTCTCCGCTTGGACGCACGGGACGCTCTCGGCTTCCTCCTCCTGGCTTTCTGTTGGGAGGACGCCCACCTCCACCTCCTCGAAACGGTTTCTTGCCCGGAATCTTTCTAGGAGGCAGGCGACCAATATCCTGGCTCTCCTGAATTACCAGGGAGTTCCCCTGTCGCTGCACCTGCAAATCCATGAAATGACCGACTGCCTTTTCTTGAACCACACCATTGAGTTTCAACTTGAAAAACTTAGGCGTGTCTTCCTGCTTGCGGGGAGACTGCTTAATCTTGACGATGATGCCTTCTTCTTCTTCCCGCGACTGAAAAATCACTTCCCCGCGAATCGAAAAATAGCCATCGTTCGCCGCCGACTCTTCACTTTGAATATGCGTGGGTTCGGACGATTGGGCTGTTTCCGCTTCTGGGTCAGACGACGGCTGGTTCAACCTTTCCGGCTCCCAAACGCCCACAATCTGGACGTGCAAGTTGCCGTCTTCTTGTCGCATCCGGGGATAGACAACCCATAAATGTTCCTGCTCTAAGTTCAGGTGATTTTTGACTAAACTCATCACCCGACCTAATAGCACGGCATCGATGGCTGTTCCATCGCTTGCCAGCAGCATTCCTCGCGTAAATTGCTCGTCGGAGGACGTGTACTTACCCTTTACTAGGCCAATGGCCCGGTATTGCATGGGTTCGCTAGGGGGAGGAATGGGTTGCTGTCGTGTGACAGCAGGA
This sequence comes from Coleofasciculus sp. FACHB-542, assembly GCF_014695825.1. Lineage (NCBI taxonomy): Bacteria > Bacillati > Cyanobacteriota > Cyanophyceae > Coleofasciculales > Coleofasciculaceae > Coleofasciculus > Coleofasciculus sp. FACHB-542. The sequence goes on from NZ_JACJPB010000014.1 coordinate 93,640, forward strand.
TTCTCTTCAGTTGTTTGTTCCAAATCGCTGTTTGACGCTGTATCCGCTGGCGTTGGCGGACTGGATAGGGGTGGTGGTTCTGGCTTAGGATCGCCAGAAGACTGGGATAATTCGGAGAACCGATTTACAGAAGGACTCATAATACTCCTCGCGGCGGAGACACATCCCCTTGGGGGGAGTCAGTCAGCTCATTGTACTGAATGCGGTGATACGACTGGTAGATCCGTAATGTTTTTGCACTCAGCAAAAACACTTACACCTTATCAAGTTCGGTTCGATGCTGCCACTATTTTAAAACGTGGAGACAGTGATGCGGTTTGCCAAGTGTGACAGTGGAAAATAAGATTGTGTTTGATAATGGCAATAGAGTTCAGAGCAGTCGTGTGTCCCAAAAGCGCAATCGCTGGTTTATTAATCTAGTCCTAGGGCTGGGTGTGTTGATCTTTGTCGGATTATCCATCATTCCGTTGGTGGGTATTGTTTTTGACGGTCAAGAGCCTACCACTGGGGCAACCCCAACACCGACTCAGTCGGCAGGGGTACCTAATCAAGCGGAACTGGAAGCGCAGGCGAAAGGGTACGAACTGGTTTTGCAGCGAGAACCGCAGAATCAAACGGCACTGCGGGGACTGTTGGAAGCGCGGCTAAAAATGCGCGATGTCAAAGGCGCGATCGCACCTTTGGACAAACTGGCAAAGCTGAATCCCGATCAAAGTGAATACGCAGTTTTACTTGCACAAGCTAAACAGCAAACAGGAGATCGCGAAGGGGCTGCCCAAACTTATCGCTCGATTTTGACTTCTAAACCGGGAGATATGAACGCCCTGCAAGGTCTTGTGAGTCTTCTGGTACAACAAAACCGTCCGGAAGCAGCGATTGGCTTGCTGCAAGACACGTTGAAAACTGCTCCCCAAGTGAATCAAGTTCAACCTGGTAGCGTCGATGTCACTTCGGTGCAGTTGGAGTTGGGCAAGGTTTACGTTGAGCAAAAGCGCTATCCGGAAGCGATCGCTATCTACGATGACGCCATCAAAGGCAATCGACAGGATTTTCGTCCGGTGCTAGCGAAGGCACTGGTGCTGCGAGAACAAGGCAAAATCGCCGAAGCTAAACCCCTATTCAATACGGCGATCGCTCTAGCTCCAGCTAGAGTCAAAGACCAAATTAAACAACTGGCGGCTGACGCACCCGCACCCACGGCTGCGCCCACGACTGCGCCCACGACTTCACCTACGACTTCGCCTTCTGTATCTCCCAGCCCTACGCCTTAACCTGGGTCTTAAGAATTAAAAATGCTTTCATCAAAAAACAGAATTTTTAATGCAGGCATTTTTAATTTTTAATTTCCTTCCAATAAGGCGATCGCTCCAAACAGCAAAAACAAGCCGCCCCCAATTGCTGTAATTAATCGCTCGGAAATTCGTCCGGCGATCATCCGACCCCCCAAAACAGCGATCGCTGCACAAATACTATGCCCCGCAATAGCCCCAGCCGTAACCCCTACAGCCGACTGGGACGCAGCTAGAGCAATTGTGGCAATCTGAGTGCGATCGCCCCACTCTGCTACAAATGTCAGCATAAAGGCTTCGAGTACAATCGCCCAAGGAGTTTTCTTTTTTGGCATTTTCGACTCAGCTTCTTTAACCGTGGCGATCGCTTCTTCGGCTTCTTCACAGTCTGGTCCTGCTGGCATCTGGCTTGCTTCGTACAATAACTTCACCCCGAAGCCAACAAAAAAAATAATTTCCGCCAAATGAAGATAATGCTTGGGGAGTAGAGATGCCACTTGTCCTAAGAGAACCGACAGAACCGTCATTGCTGCTAATGCCGCCACGACTCCTGCAAATACCAGGCGTCGGGAGTGGCGCATTGCCAGAATTACCGCAATGAAAAAGGTTTTATCGCCTAATTCGGAAAAAGTGATGAATAATAAACCGGCAGTAAAAGCTGTCAGCATCCTCTCAAGCTCCTCAGAATGTTCTACCTATCGCATCTGAGTGAGCTTTCTGGAGGGTACATGGGACTTCACCAGCAGCTCACATCGGATGTGAACTCGGTGAAGGTCTCGCTCCCAAGGTTTGAAACAATTAGTTCAGCGACTAGGCGCTTATTTTTAGTTTCTTTCGCTTGTCACCTGAACCAGGCTCATCGCCAGTATGTTGATTCAGATGGGCTAGCATCATTCTTCGCTAGCAGCTACTCCCCTTCATTGTTAAGTAATTATACATCTAACTGTGGGTAGAAGAAATTAATAAATCTACATAAATTTATTTGGGGAGTGTCATGACAGGCGATCGCAATATATCCCCCATTCGCAGCCAGCACGCCTGTGGGCAGGTGGAAAGTCGGCAGGTTATGAACTTGCAAACTTTCCACCTAATCACTTAATACTTCCGTTCCTTTGGCTCAAACATGGTAATCGTCACCGGGCGATCGCGCAAATCGATCCCGGCTGGAGAATAGAAAGCCATTGTGTGCTTGAGGAAATTCTCATCATCACGCTCAGGATAATCTTCGCGGTAATGAGCGCCTCGACTTTCTTGACGGTTGAGCGCCGATGTCAGAATCATTTGTCCGACAATAATCAAACTGCGGAGTTCCAGCGCCTCGATGACTTCAGTGTTCCAGAGTTTACCTTTATCATCCAGGTAAATATCCTGGGATTGCTGCTGAATCTGTTGCAGCTTGTTCAAACCTTCGCGCATCAATTCCTCGCTGCGGAAGACACCGCAATACTCAGTCATGCAGTCTTGGAAGGCTTGACGCACTTGGTTAATCCGGTATTGACCCGATTGTTCTAGTTGCGCTTGGATTTTGCAGTGAGCTTCTAGCAGATAGGGTTGCTCATCCAGTTCGGGCAGCTTGCGGTTTTGGACAAATTGCGCGATCGTTGCCCCCGTTTTTCTGCCATAAACCACACACTCCAACAGGGAATTACTGCCCAATCGATTTGCCCCGTGAACCGAGACACAAGCAGCTTCTCCAGCGGCAAAGAAAGCGTCAATTAAACCATCTGGGCCACTTTTCACCTGACCGCTGGTATTGACGGGGATGCCGCCCATTGAATAGTGAGCCGTAGGGCGCACGGGCATCGGTTGATCTACGGCATCGATGCTGAGTAATCGGTGAGCTTCTTCCCAAGCAAAGGGAACCCGACTCATAATTTTTTCTCGCCCCATGTGGCGCAAGTCGAGATAGACAAAGGGACCACCGGCGCTGCCATCGGGATGAACGCCCCTTCCGGCACGAATTTCTCGCGCGATCGCTCGTGAAGTAATATCGCGGGGAGCGAGTTCCATGCGACTGGGGGCATAAGTCGCCATGAAGCGATCGCCCTCAGCGTTGATCAAATACGCGCCTTCACCCCGCACAGCTTCCGAAATCAGCACTCCCACCGGATACAAGCCCGTCGGGTGAAACTGCACAAACTCCATATCTTCCAACGGCACCCCGGCGAGGGCAGACATCGCCAACCCATCCCCCGTCGAGGCGTAGTCATTCGAGGTGGTGTTAAATACCCTGCCATAGCCGCCCGTGGCGAACATCACCGCCTTCGCCCGTACAACCTCAATTCGCCCGTCCAGAATCTGGTACATCACCACACCCTTCGCCTGGGCGTCTTCCAGAATCAGCTGCATCACGTACCACTCATCGTAGATGCGGACGCCGTGACGCCTGAGATTATTCACCAGTTCGTGCAGAATCGCGTGACCCGTCTTATCCGCTGCATAGCAAGTGCGCCGGTGAGAATGCCCCCCAAAAGCCCGCTGGGCAATCCGACCATCCGGCAATCGGGAAAACAATACTCCCATGTGTTCCAGGTCGATGATCGTGTCTGGAGCCTCGCGGGTGAGGATTTCCACCGCATCCTGATCCGCCAGGTAGTCAGATCCCTTTACGGTGTCAAAAGCGTGGTCTTTCCAACTGTCTTCAGGGTCTACATTCTTCAGCGTTGCCGCCATACCCCCCTGCGCGGCGACCGAATGGGAACGAATCGGGTGAGTTTTGGCAATCAGCGCTACATCTAAGCTGGGTTCTGTGCGGGCAATCTCTAAGGCGGCGCGACACCCCGCTAATCCACCTCCCACAATCACGACATCGTGTTCAAGCATCTTTAAGATCCGCTCTTTGGAATTCTTACATCCATGCTGACGCAAATAAAAACTTCCCCACCACAAAGCGGGGAAGTTCTTCATAAATTTCTTTTTAGTCCTAATACCAGTTCTGGCGTCTCAGTCCTCAGTCCTCAGTCCTCAGTCCTCAGTCCTCAGTCCTCAGTCCTCAGTCCTCAGTCCTCAGTCCTTAGCCCTCAGTTCTCATTCTTTTTAGTCCTAATACCAGTTCTGGCGTCTCAGTCCTCAGTCCTCAGTCCTTAGCCCTCAGTCCTCAGTCCTCAGTCCTCAGTCCTCAGTCCTCAGTCCTCAGTCCTCAGTTCTCAGTGTTGACCAAAGACTGATGGCTCTTCAACTAGTCACTTGGGCAGGGTTTTGGTTGGGTAAACTGCCACCAACGGTCTCAGTGGTGTCCTGGATATCCATTGCAGAAACCTCAATGTGGTTAAACAACGTAGTCACGAAGGCAAAGAGCAAGAACGGCAGAGACAGCACGAGGATGAGTCCAACAGTCATTAGGGCGTAAATTTGCCGAGTGGTACTCCACAGCGCTAGTGCAGAGGCGAGACTAATGAAGATGACAATCAGCCAAACGATGATTTGCCCATAGATATCGCCAAAGGAGAGAGTACAGACGAAGCGATACTTTTGCATTTTATCCATGACGTTTCCCTTGCAACATTCCTTTAAAGTTCTAGGTTAAGGTTCTGACACGGGCTTGGCAGATTTCTAAATCTTTTTACAAGAGTTGCAATATAGCTTTACAATCTACCCCAGTGTGCCGAACGGTTGCTACTCACTGCGTTCCAGCCATAGCGATCGCTCTCGAATTTAAAATCATTATCCTTCCTAGCCGCATTCTAAGAATGATTATCGGAAGGTGATTCTTCTTTTTATAGCAAGAAAGCCCAGCTTTGAGTGTTTTAGCGCCGCAGCGACTCCGATTGAGCATTTTGTCGGTAATTTTCTAGCTAATTTTCAGCAATCGCTCTCTTGACAAATGAACCCCCGTTTAATTTATTGATTTTATACATTGACGCCAGAGACCTTTTTCAACACAACAATTGCGTAGAAAAACCTATCAATCGTTAAACATTGATATTCATTTCCAGTTGGCATACGTAATATTACGGCGATCGCTATGCGAATTGAGTATGTTTTCTAGAAAAATTACAGTTGTCGTGGCTATGGGCTGGGATTAAAAATTTTAATTACTAAACATAATTTTCTAGAATTTTGGCTTCTCAGCTTCTCTCGTTGAGAAAAAATGTAAAGGTTAATTGTATGTTTTTATACTCTACAAGTTTACAAAGTTGAGCAAAAATTAGGAACACGTAGTAGGAGCTATATGCTGCAATTTTTGCAGATTTTTTTGGGTTCAAACTCTTTTATTCCACATGGACATTGTTACTTGTGGAAACCAGAGTTAGTAGGGCTACATATCATATCAGATGTGCTAATCGCTCTTGCCTATTACTCTATTCCTATCACGCTCTTTTACTTCGTTCACCAGCGAAAAGATTTACCCTATGCAGGGATATTTCTATTATTTGGAACCTTTATTATTTCTTGTGGTACCACTCATCTAATCGAAGTGTGGACGCTTTGGCATCCGATTTATTGGATAGCTGGTTTTATGAAAGCGCTAACTGCTGGAATATCAGTCTATACAGCAGCAAGCTTAGTGCCCTTAATTCCCAAAGCTCTAGCATTACCTAGCCCAGCTCAATTAGAGATAGCTAACCGCAAACTTGAAACCGAAATGATTGAGCGCAGGCACATTGAGGAACAACTGCGAAAGTCGCAACAAATGCTGCAATTGGTAATGGATAACATCCCCCAATTTATCTTTTGGAAAGACAGAACTTCAGTCTATTTGGGGTGCAATTGGAATTTTGCACAGCTAGTAGGGGTTGGCAAGCCAGAAAATATTGTTGGAAAAACCGACTACGATTTGTTGTTCACAGAAAAAACGGGCTTATTGCGGGATAGCGAACGGCGAATTATGGAAACAAACACGCCAGAATATCACAGCATTGAATCAATGCTCAAGGCGGATGGTAAACCGTCTTGGATAGACAGTAACAAAGTTCCACTCCATGATGGTGAAGAAAACGTGGTCGGCATCCTTTGCACTTTTGAAGATATTACCGAACGGAAAGCTGCTGAAGAAGAGTTACGTAAGAGCTAATTTATAAAGGAAATCTTAAGCAGCTAGTCGTCTGACCATCAGACGAATCAAAGAACCATAAATCATTGCTTCGCTGATCTCTGAATACAGCTCATAATCCTTA
>NZ_JACJPB010000015.1:0-45365 GCF_014695825.1 Coleofasciculus sp. FACHB-542
TGAGACAGGTTTTTTCGTTCACTTTCCCCCAATAATCCGCTTATATAGTTCCTAAACTCCCGTTTTTGGGCTTGATGCGTCAATATATCATCAAAGCGTTTGCACCATCTATTGAAACAAGGGGGCATGGCGGCGGGAGTTGTCTCTTTCATTTATCACACCATAACGTGAAATGGTTGCCATGTCTGTATTATACCTTTTTAGAGTCTTGTTTTTCGTTTAAGCACCGTTAATGTAATTCTCTGCCTTCTGTTGCTTCGAGGTTGGATAAGTGCGTTGAACTGCCTCGCGTGCGATGAGTCCACCCATTGAATGGGCAATGATATTCACCTTGGGCTTAAAGCCTTCCTTTTGGACTGTGAGTTCCCGAATAAAGTCGATCAAGCGAACGAGAGCTTCACCATACACGTTAAATTTTCGCTCGTCCAAGTCGTAGTACCGAAATACCCAGAGAGTTTGCCAGGGTTGCTCCACCGTTTCCAGCAGATGTAGCGCCATGCCGGGGTCGATAATGATCTTATTGCCAGAAAAATAGCCCAACTCCTTCAAGCGCATAAATTTTTCCACGATATCCTTATCTGTGGAGCGCTTCAGTTTCTCCGGTAGCAGCGGTTCGTAGGCATAAGTTTTACCGTAGTACCCGACGACGTTAGTGGTGTCTTGGTACTTCCAGTTCGACTTCATAAACCGCAGAATTAGCCCCTCGTAGATGTAGTTTTCACCTTGTTTTTGAGGGTAAACGGTACCAACATTAAATCTCTGGTAGGTGTCTTTTTTCTCGTCGGCAACGTCGAGTCCACCAAAACCTCGAATTAAAATGATTGGTTGGGGACTTCTTGTGGGTTCAGACATTGTGACCTCTGTACTTTGGGTATGAAGCACTATTGTCTACCTATTGGAGGAACCAGACTCCAGAGTTGTTTGCAGATGTTAATAAGCGCGATCGCATCTCTTTCTACTGCGATCGCGTTTGCATGAAGTGCTGTTCGTTGCTTCGCAGCAGCTTCGGCTTGAGCTGTTGTCACTTCTGCTTGAGCGGCTTCAGCTGGCTCTTCAGGAGGCGATCGCATCGATAAACCAGTCGATGTTATTTTCTACGCATCGCTCGCAAACATGAGAGAGCGATCGCGCATTGCGCCCATTTACCTGGAAAAAGCTCCCTATAAGCTCCATTCAGCCAAACCTGATTTTATTGTTGTCATATCTATTCCGGCTTTTTATGCCAGTTCCCATCATCTCCCTTTTCGTAATCGCGCTTTACTGCACTCCAAGCAACCTTGAAGGCAGTTTCTTCCTCTGTATACTCTTCGTTAGCATTGTTAAAGGCAGCGAGAAAAATTTCTTGGGCGTGCTTGGGTAGGTGATTTTTTACCGAATCTGGTAATTCGTCAGTTTGTTTATAAGGCATAAATTTAATCACCTGATTCATGTAATACTAACTTGCAATTTTAAAATTTTAAAATTCTATCTCTAAAGACCTATTTTCTAATTTAATTAACTAGAGATAGCAAATAAAATAACTTGAGTCTCTCTAGAACCTGAATCGATAATCTCATTATGAACCTCTACCTTGGCATTGATTTTGGCACCTCTGGCGCACGAGCCGTCGCAATTCACGCGGATGGGACGATCCAAGCTGAGGTGGAATATCTCTTTGAGGGAGCAGCATTGGCTGCAAGCTGGGAGAAAGCTTTGTTTTCCTTGATTGAGCAAATCCCTTTGGAAGTACGCGGGGAAATTAAAGCGATCGCGATTGATGGAACTTCTTCCACAGTGCTGCTGTGCGATGACGCTGGTAAACCTGTTACTGAACCTATCCTCTATAACGATGCGCGAGGGGTGGAAGTCATGGCGCAGTTGCAGGAAATTGCGCCCCCAAACCACACGGTATTAAGCGCTACCTCCAGCCTCGCCAAACTTTTATGGTTGCTTCAAAATTCAGAGCAGGTACAAGGGTCTACTCCTATAATTCAAAATTATTACTTCCTTCATCAGGCAGATTGGCTGGCATTTTTATTACATGGAAAACTGGGCATAAGTGACTATCAAAATTGTTTAAAATTAGGCTACGATGTCGAAAATTTATGTTATCCAGAATGGTTAGTAAATCTCAAGTTACCCGTTCATCTTCCTGAAGTTATTGCCCCAGGGACACCTGTTGCTGAACTAAAACCTGAAATTACTACTAAGTTTGGATTACCCAAAGATTGCGTAGTGTGTGCTGGCACTACGGATAGTATTGCGGCTTTTATCGCTAGCGGTGCCAAGTCTCCCGGTGAAGCAAGTACCTCCCTCGGTTCAACGCTAGTGCTGAAGCTGTTAAGTCGCACTCGCGTAGATGATGCAAAATACGGGATTTACAGTCATCGCCTAGGAGATTTGTGGTTAGTTGGTGGTGCTTCTAATACGGGTGGTGCAGTGCTGCGAAAATTTTTCACCGATGCTGAGTTAGAAAGCCTCAGCAGTCAAATTGATGCAGAAAAAGAAAGTTTACTGGATTATTATCCGTTGTTAAAAGAAGGCGATCGCTTCCCCATTAACGACCCCCATCTACCGCCACGACTGGAACCCCGTCCCGATAATCCAGTAGAATTTCTACATGGTTTGCTCGAAAGTATTGCCCGTATTGAAGCACGAGGATATCAACTTTTACAACAACTCGGTAGCACTCCTCTAACTGGCATTTATACGGCTGGAGGTGGTGCGAAAAATCCCGCTTGGGCAAAAATTCGTGGTCGTTATCTACAAGTCCCAATTGTTCCGCCAATGCACACAGCCGCTGCATATGGTTCGGCGTTATTGGCTATGCGCGGACTCGATATCAAGTGAGAATGTTTCCTTTATTATGTAGAGACGTGATATATTGCGTCTCTACATTTTTTTTACAAATTTGTACATCAATACACTATCGATATACTTACCTATTGCTAATTTCATATTTTTAGGACATCTTCCTTCTTCTTCAAAGCCAAATTTTTTGTAAAGAGCGATCGCGCTGCGATTTGTAGAGAATACTGCTAGAGTCACTTTTTCTATCAGCGGCTCATTAGCTGCCCAATCAAGCAGTTCTTGCAGCAAAAACGAGCCGATGCCTTTTCCTCTCCATTCTCTGCCAACAAAAATGGAGAGTATCCCACTATGAGAGGTGCGTCTTCGGTTTCCGTTCTCAAACTCAACAAATCCGACAACTGTGTTGTTAATCTCAGCTACCAAGTAAAGCTGCCCTGGTTGCTGAGAATGCTGTTCAATTGTTTCTTTTTCCTCCGATTTGGTTAAGTTAAATTCCTCAGCCTCAGTCACCATATACTTGCCTTCCTGAGCGACTGAAAATTGAAGATCGACGAGAGCTTTTGCATCCTCAATCAAGGCACTCCGGACTGTAACAACATCTCCAGTTTTCGACTGGTATTCCTTTGGGGCGATTTTACTCACGACTCAATCAATTGTTTTGAGTTTTGAATGAATCAGCTCTCCTGACTGTTTATTCCGCTCGTTGCAGTTGAGCAATCTTAGGATCGATGATTTTTATACCGATGCCAGGAAATCTCACAGCGAGAGTAATTTTGCTTCCTTGCCCGAAAATGTTCGTAATTTGACCGACACCAAACGCTTTGTGGAGGACGCGATCGCTCACGCTCCAATTCTGCCCTAGACTGCTGGCACCATTGGATGTTTGTCTCGGAGATGTTGACGCCATACCAGCGCGACTATTAGCAGTTGCCTTGGGTAAATTACTACTCAGCAAATCTGCGGGTAACTCCTTGAGAAACTGAGAATGAATGGCTGGTTCGCGGGAACCCCAGAGGCGACGTTCGCGGGCATGGGTGAGATAGAGTCGTTCTTGAGCGCGGGTGATGCCCACATAACAGAGGCGGCGTTCTTCTTCCAGCTGCGCCGGATCGTTGAGAGTCCGAGTATGAGGAAGCAATCCTTGCTCCATTCCTACTAAAAAGACGACTGGAAATTCTAGTCCTTTGGCAGAGTGCAACGTCATCAGCGACAAGCGCGATCGCTCTTCTTTCACATCATCCAAATCAGAAGATAGGGAAGCACTTGCGAGAAAACCCTCTAAGCTTGAATCTTCGTTTTCTTCCTCAAATTGCAGAACAGCGTTTTTGAGTTCGAGGACGTTTTCCAATCGGTTTTGCGATTCGTCGGTGCCTTGACTTTTCAAATCCTGAATATAACCAGAATCTTGCATCACTCCCTGCACGATTTCCGAAGCTGGCAGAGTGTCCAATTGTAGCTGCCAGTGGCAAATCATCTGCACAAAACTGTTAATAGACTTCGCCGCCCGTCCAGCTAAAGTCTTCACAGAGGTTTCGTCTTTGAGGATTTCCCACATCGATACGCCTAATTCTTGGGCGACATCCGAGATCGCATCCAAGGTCGCTTTGCCAATACCGCGCCGTGGAGTATTAATGATTCGCGACAAACTCAGCGCATCCGCTGGATTCACAATGAGCCGCAGATACGCGATCGCATCTTTAATTTCTTTGCGGTCGTAAAATTTTAAACCCCCAACAATGTTGTAGGGAACACCCGCACGCACCAAGCACTCTTCAAAAGCACGAGATTGAGCATTCGTGCGGTAGAGAATCGCAAAACTCCCCCAGTCTAACTCTGGATCTTTATGTTTCAGGTTGCGAATTTGATGCACGACGAACTCAGCTTCTGTAATCTCGTTGTCGGCTTTGTGACAAAAAATTTGTTCGCCTGCCCCGCGTGTCGCTTTGAGAATTTTATCAATCCGCTGAGTGTTATTTTCAATGAGTTTATTTGCCGCTTGGAGAATATTTTCCCTAGAGCGATAATTTTCCTCCAGCTTCACCATCGTCCGCGTATCGTCATCCGGCAAACCATCCCCAAAATTTTCTTGAAATTCTAGCAAGATAGTGAAATCTGCCATGCGGAAAGAGTAGATGGATTGATCTGCATCACCAACTACAAAAACTGAGCGATTTTTCCAATCCCACTCATTCTTCCTAGTTTCTCCATTCGTCGTCAGCAGGCGAATCAGATCGTACTGAATCCGGTTGGTATCTTGATATTCATCCACCAAAATGTGACCAAATTTTCGATGCCAGTAACCTAAGACTTGCTCGTTTTGTTGAAATAGCTTTACCGGAATCGCAATCAGATCGTCGAAGTCAAGCGCGTTATTTTCTGCCAGCCTATCTTGGTATTTGCTGTAAACTTCCGAGATTACCCGTCCGCGATAATTTGACTGTTCTGCCTCAAATTCTTTGGGGGGAAATCCCTGATTTTTGGCGTTGCTGATGGCATAACGAACCGAACGCGGCTCAAACTTTTTCTCATCCAGGTTCATTTGTTTAGTGACAATCTCTTTCACCAAACTTTGAGCGTCGGACTCGTCAAAAATTGAAAAATTGCGGCTCCACTTACGTCCTCTTTCGTCTTGATATTTCTCGATATCGTATCGAAGGATACGAGAGAACAGACTGTGAAAAGTACCAATCCACAAGTCTTTGATGTAAATTTTATAAACGCGCGATCGCAATCTTGTTTGTTCATCCGCTGGTAACGCTGTCAGCGGCTTCCCATATTCTTTTTCAGCGAGCTGTTCGGCAAACAGCTTTTCCATCCGCTGCTTCATCTCCCGCGCGGCTTTGTTGGTAAAAGTCACCGCCAGGATATTTTCCGGATCGACCCGGTGCTTCAAAATGAGATTGGCAATTCGATAAGTCAGCGCCCTCGTTTTGCCGGAACCAGCACCGGCAACAACCAGCAAAGGCCCGCAGAAATGCTCGACAGCGCGACGCTGGGAGGGGTTGAGGTGGCTAAGGAAGTCAGTAGTGGTGGTCATGGTTCAACTGGAGGGATGCGACGCAAGAGCGTATTTTAGCAAGGCTATCCCATACTACCTAACCTGGTTGACCACCATTGCCGTCCCTCCCTTAAGAGAGTGCGATCGCCCAGCATTAACTTTATCATCCCGAATGTGCCACTACGGGTAAGATTCATGCAGACATTTCGCCTGCATCAAGTCCCCACTCGTGCTTCAGAAAGGACTTGTACATATTTTCTTTGACAATCATTTGCTCGTACAGCATAATCAAAAATTCCTGTGCTTGTTCGCGGGACATATTTTGCACTTGGTCTGAGAAGCTTCTAATACTGAATTTTTGCTCTAAAGATAATTCAATTGGCTGATTCATAGCGAGTTCCTTTACTCGTCATAAGATGAAATTTGAACCGATTTTTGATTCTCCCTTGTTGTTTGTTATTGACCAGGGAAATGACTGGTTTTTAAATGTTGTGTAGCATCAACAAGAAAACTTGGTATTAGACGCACAGTAACTTAACCGACACTCAACGCCATTTTTGTAACCTGCATACAAGGGAAATCTGAGACAGAGACTTCGTGAAACTCAATTCACGCTCTTGTAAACTTGTCAAGTCCAAACACCGGATTTATGCAATTTTTTAAATAAGTTAACATTATCTAGCAACGGTCACAGCAATAACTATTTGCAACGCCTCTGCTGCCGTATCCAGCAAGGCTACAAAGTGACAATTCCTTGTTCAAGTGAAGTCTAATATTGATACTATGGCACGCATTTCTCCAGGACAAACGCTGCTAGAACGCCATCGGCAGCAATTTCCAGCTCTCGCGAATAAAGCCTATTTCAACTATGGCGGTCAAGGCCCAATGCCTCAAGCAGCATTGGATGCGATTTTCCAATCCTATGAATACGTGCAGCGTGTGGGGCCGTTTTCTAATGAGGTAGGGAGTTGGGTAGTACGGGAGGCAACGGAAACGAGAGGTGCGATCGCGTCTTCCCTGGGTGTTCCCACCGAAACCATTACCCTGACTGAAGATGTCACCGTCGGCTGCAATATCGCCCTCTGGGGCATGGACTGGCAAGCCGGAGAACATTTACTAATTTCTGACTGCGAACATCCAGGCATTGTGGCAACTGTGCAGGAACTCCAACGGCGCTTTGGAATTGAAGTATCCTGCTGTCCGCTCATGGGAACTTTGAATGAAGGCGATCCCGTAGCAGCGATCGCAGAATATCTGCGCCCCAAGACCAGAATGGTAGTGCTGAGTCATATCCTCTGGAACACGGGTCAAGTCTTGCCGCTGGCTGAAATTGCTGCCGCCTGCCGCAACCATTCCACCGAAAATCATCCCATCAGAATTTTGGTGGATGCAGCTCAATCCGTGGGGTCAATGCCGCTAAATTTGACAGAATTGGGGATTGATTTTTATGCTTTCACGGGTCACAAGTGGTGGTGCGGGCCAGAAGGCGTCGGTGGTCTGTACGTGCGACCGGAAGCTTTAGAAAGCCTGAATCCCACGTTTATCGGCTGGCGCAGCATTCTTTACAATTCATCCGGTCAACCGATTGGCTGGCAACCGGATGGGCGAAGATATGAAGTCGCGACTTCTGCCTATCCCCTCTATGCTGGGCTTAGGGCAGCGATCGCTCTTCATCAGCAATGGGGAACCCCAGAATCTCGCTTCCAAAAAATCCTGGAGTTGAGCCAATACCTCTGGCAACGTTTAGCCGAACTTCCTCACATCAAATGTCTGCGAAATGCACCGCCGGAATCCGGTCTTGTCTCCTTCCAGCTTTCAGGAGAGGGCAATCACCAGCAATTAGTACAATCTTTAGAAAATCAAAACTTGCTGGTTCGGACAATCCGCAATCCCGACTGTGTACGCGCCTGCGTTCACTATTTCACCCTGCCATCTGACATTGACCAACTTGTTGAAGCCATTCAACAATTGAGTCAGTAGTTATCGATCGTTAGACCTTAGGAATTAGCAACTAGACTCATGACTAATAACTACTGATTACGAACGAATGACTGCTAAACATCCAATTTTATACATCGCTATCACCAATCATGGCTTTGGTCATGCAGTCCGGGCGGCATCCGTCGCGGCGGCAGTTCAGCAAATGTATCCGGAAATTTTGCTGATTCTGGTAACAACAGCACCCCGCTGGTTACTAGAATCTTATATTCCAGGAGATTTTATCCATCGCCCCCGCGCTTTTGATATCGGCGTTGTGCAAGCTGATAGTTTCGCAATGGATAAAACCGCGACTTTGGAAAAAGTGCAACAAATTCGCGCTCAAGAAAAATCTATCATTGCCAGTGAAGTAAACTTTATCCGTCAAAACCGAGTGGGTTTGATTTTGGCAGATATTCCACCGTTAGCAGCGTCAATCGGCAAAGCCGCTGGGATTCCTTGTTGGATGCTGAGTAATTTTGGCTGGGACTTTATCTATCGGGCGTGGGGAGGAGAGTTTATTGCAATTGCGGATTGGATAAGCGAATGTTATGAAAAATGCGATCGCTTGTTTCGCTTGCCCTTCCACGAATCGATGAGCGCTTTCCCACAGATCGTCGATGTCGGTTTAACCGGCGGCACTCCCCGCCACAGCCCAGACACACTACGATCTAAATGGGGAATTACCACACCGACCGAGCAAACCATCTTGCTCACCTTCGGCGGCTTAGGGTTACAAGAAATTCCCTACGACAATTTGCTAAAGTTTTCCGATTGGCAATTTATCACCTTTGATCGGAATGCACCCGATTTACCCAATCTCATAAAAATTACAGATCAATCTTACCGCCCAGTCGATTTTATGCCAGTATGCGGGCGCGTCGTTTCCAAACCTGGATACAGCACTTTTGCCGAAGCTTTGCGATTGGGAGTACCGATTGTGACGCTAACACGAGAAGACTTTGCCGAAGCGCCTCTGCTGCTTGAAGGTATCCAAAATCATACCTATCATCAAATTCTAAAACCTGCTGAGTTCTTCCAAAGCAACTGGGAGTTTTTGCATCAACCAATGCTTCCACCCCATCAGTCTCAGATGGTGGCGACAGATGGAACCGAAGCGATCGCCCGTGCTGTCGTCAGCTATTTCCAAAACCGTTAATTTTTTCGAGCCGCAATGACTCATTACCAACAGATCCTGACCGTTCAAACTCCTGGCAAATCTTTATACAAAATTACGCCCAAAGTTCAAGCGATCGTTACAGATTCGCGTATACAGACTGGACTTTGCACCCTGTTTTTGCGTCATACCTCAGCCAGTCTGCTGATTCAAGAAAATGCCGATCCAGATGTTCTCAAAGATTTAGAGAACTTTTTAACAAAACTCGTGCCGGAAAGCGATCGCTACTTCCACAATGCAGAAGGCCCTGATGATATGCCAGCTCACATTCGCACTGCTGTGACTCATACTTCTGAACAAATCCCCATCGCTGGCGGTAAATTGCTATTGGGAACTTGGCAGGGAATCTATATTTGGGAACATCGGCAGCGCGGTCATTATCGAGAAATTGTTGTTCACATCGCGGGTGACTAAGCTAGATGAGCGTTCCAAAACGCTAGTGACTTCAATCCGTAACTGCGACACAACTTTGTAACTAGCGATTGATTGCTTCTGGGTGGCGCTCAGCGCTGCTGGTTTCTACTTCTATTGGGTCTTGCTCGACAGGAAGTAATTTGAGCAGCTGTAAACCCAAAAGAATCAAATAAAGAGGATTAAGTAACCAATAGCGCTTCCACAAGCGTTTGGGTTCCTGTAAAAAGCGGAAAAGCCATTCTAAACCTAAGCTTTGCATCCAGAACGGAGCTTCAGGAATGTTGCCAGAATGAAAATCAAAAGCAGCACCCACCGCAACGAGCGGACAATCTAGCTGATGGCGATGATTAAAAGCCCATGCTTCTTGGCGCGGACAACCCAAAGAAACAAAGACAATTCCCGCGCCAGATTCCCGAATTTGTTTAGTGTATGCCGCATCTTCTTGCGGCGTTAAAGGGCGAAACGGAGGAGAAACTGCTCCGGCAATTATCAATCTGGGAAATTTTTCTTGTAGATTCTTCTGTAAAGTTTCCAGAACTGCTTCCGTAGAGCCATATAGAAAAATACTTATTTCTTTAGCAGCAGCTTGTTCGCAAATATTTAACATTAGCTCTGGACCCCGCACCCGCTCCGGGAGTATCTCTTCATCACGATTACGAAGAAGATTGAGCGCCCAACGCACCGGCTGACCATCAGGGGCAACTAGAGTAAATTGATTGAGTTGATAACCATGACCGTCTGGGTCAAGATAACCGGAGGTAATGCTATGGACATTCACTGCTGCAACGGTACAAGATTGGCGTGATTGGGCACTTTGAATAATCAAATCCGTACAGTCTTTATATTTAGTACGACTGACTCCAATTCCCAATATATTTGTCTTAATTGGAGTTGTTTTTAAAGTTCGGGTGTTCATCTTTACCTTGAACTCACATATATTTTGTAGAGCGATCATAATTTACCTTTGCAGTATAACTTTGCAAGTACTTTTACGAAATTTATTTTTAATGATTTTTAAGTATTGCTCTTTGAAAATAGGGCAAAAACTGAATCAACTAGCTGTAGCTTAAGATTTCTATGTCTATTTTTTTATTCCTCAGTGAAATAGGTAATTTATTACCAACTTTTATTTTTTATTTCATCAGCAAAATTGCTGAATTCAAATTGGTAGACGGGAAATGATTTTATCAACTTGGCTAGGTTCTTTCACTGTCTTTCACTTCTCCTTAGAGTTTTCAATGAATGATTATTTTCTCGTCGTTAAAGGAAAATAAATGGCTCTGATTCTAAGAAAAGTTAGGAAGCGAGCGAGCCGCGAAGCGTCTAGGGGCATTTTTGCCGAAAGCAAAGCAACCACAGACCTTACAGCCTTTATGCAGACAAGTTTATGCGAGAGTGCAGTGGCAATATATGCGTGTAATCACTGAAACCTGGAAGGGACACTCACAAATATTCAGTGATGTTCCTCACGCAATATAGACAGGAAATTAGGGAGGATGATAACAGAAGAGTTCTCACAAGCCTTTTGTCTGTCAAGTCGGCATCCGAGATTAACCGAGCAAAGAACAAAAAATAGCGATCGCGCGTCAATGATTAAGTAAGTTTAACGGTCAAAGTTTCTAGAAACGCTCAAATCTCACAGCCAGCATCCGGTAAAAGCAGAGTCGCAGTTGTAGATAAAGGACAGACAGTTAAATTTAGCTTTTTGAAGACTTGAAAACGTAACACAGGAGAAGCATCATGAATGTATCCCAGTATACAGTAAAAAATATTTCCCTGACAAGCTGGTTCTGGATGCCTCAAGAAGAGGTTTCCCAAAAGGTAGCCCCGATTCAACAACCCACAAAAGCACGGACGCGGTTGAACTTCCTGCAACCTCTGCGCGAGTGGATTGACAATATACAAGTGCGCGATCGCGAACTCGCTCATCGCCTGTGCAAGTCAATCCCCTCCCAGTGCCCCTTTGAGCGCGATATCAAAGTATTTGGTCGCACCCTGTTTCACATTCCTCCAATGTGCAAGCTGAATCCGCTTTACGAAGAAGTCGTAAGCCTACGTTTCCGGGCACTTTGCTATCTAGCAGATGAATGTGGAGAAGATGTCACCGCATACTGCTAAGATTCCTTCTCAGGCGTCTTAAATTAAAGACGTGAAGATTCTGTGCATTATTGATAAGACATCATGGCTATCATTGCCCTGAGAGGCTGGTATCTCCAAGAGTATGAGCCGATTAAAGAATTAGAGAAACGTCCCCACGATCTGCGATTGAGCAAAAATAGCTTGCTGAAGTCTGGATTACGGGCAGATTTTTTAGAAGACAGCCAGGATGTTAAGCGCTCAGCTTGGTTTGGTCGTTATCTAGAAGGGGAATCGGTAGAGTTTTACATCGAAGGCAGCGGTGGCTACATAATCTCCAACATTGACCTGACAAGCCACGAGATTTATTTCACTAAACAGACGGTGATGGCGAATCTGGAACCGATTATCTTCCTCTGCCATCAGACTGAATATGCGGCGTCGAGTGAAGCCCTGCGAGAGGGACTGGCTAACGCCCTAGAAGCATTAAACACGCGATCGCGTCTTCCTTTGACGCTAGAAGTATCCAACCGCCCCACAGGTGCCTCAAATCGCCTCAACACCACGCAGATGCGAAAAATTCGGAAGAGTCTGCTATTTGTTGCTGATGGGACACCTATCACTAGCATTTCCAGGGAAGAAACGCCCCTACTCATTCCTAGTCCGAATGTTTGTGTAGAAATTGGCTACGCCTTTCAAAGTAAGCGTTCTGAACAAATTCTGCTAGCTCAAATGGAGCGTTCGGAGATGTCGGGACAGTTTCCCTTTGACCTTCCCAACCATCAACAACTGTTGTTTAACAGTGCGTCGGAACTGCATCAGACTTTACCGCCCCTGCTAGAAACCCTGCTGCATCGGTTTAATCTGTTTTCCTAGTCATTCGTCACTGGTCATTACAGTATATAAATTTCAACCTGTGAAAACAGGTTCTAGCCGTGAAGCCTGAATTTTAATTCAAGGCTCTGAAGCCAGTGCTATTCGTCATTCGTTGGTTGCTACAGACTAATAACGAATGACCTTTTGAGAAAATTCTGTAGAAATAGCCTGTTATTTTCGACCATTCTCAGCTCATAATAATCAGGACGGATTGAAAATCAATCGACTGTATGCCGAGAACTCCCACCGAATACGCTGTACACCTGATGATAGAAGGTGGTCACAAAGCAGAAGTGCGTTTTGCAACCATTCAAGAGTTTCAGAAGTGGTACAGCGGCGAGCTGATGCCCAAAGCCGCCTCCACGGACTTTATCAGTGTGCCGATCAAAAATATCCAGGGCGAGTACATGGTTATACGTCCCGTCAGCATTAGGGCAATCCGAGTGGAACCTGTCTTCGCCGGAAGTGTCGATAGAAGTGACTACGAATAGCTATCACTTTCCCTTTTGGTGTAAGTAATGAGAAAGACATTGGCTTTACTGTCCCTGAGTTTTGGTGTAACTCTGGGAAATGTCACTTTGCCTGCCCTCGCTAAAGATCCCCTGTCCGTTCCGCTGATACCAGTCAACTCAAACCTTTTAAATCTCGTCTGTTGCCGGTCAGATGCACTGGGACTTGATGAGCAAATCTGGGGGCAAAACGGTCAAGCCGGAGACCGAAAAGCTTTAATCGCCTCGATTGATAACAGTCTGCGATATTTACAGACAAACAGTGCCGCTCAAGCCTACCAGCAGTATCCGGTGCCGGGAATCACCCGCGATCGCGTCCGCCGATCTTTGGTTCGCTTTCGGCAGCTAGTTCTCAACTCTGGTTCGGCTGCCGAACTGCAAGCCGCAATCAAGCGTGAGTTTGTCTTGTACCAGTCTGTAGGCAAGGACAACAAGGGGAACGTTCAGTACACCGCCTACTACGAACCAACCTATACAGCCAGCCGCAAGCAGACGGCAGAGCATCGCTATCCTCTCTATGGGATGCCGTCAAACTTCAACTCTTGGCCCAAACCCCACCCCACACGGGTTCAGCTAGAAGGGGAGGATGGCTTGCTGGGAGCGAACAGTCCGCTAAAAGGGCTAGAACTCGCTTGGATGAGCGATCGCCTGGAAGCATTCTTGGTACAAATCCAAGGTTCTGCTCAGCTCCAGATGACTGATGGAAGCGTGATGACGGTCGGTTATGCGGGTGGAACCGATTACCCCTACACCAGTGTTGGGAAAGAACTCGCTAAAGATGGCAAACTGCCCCTATCCGGTCTGACGTTACCTGTGCTGATCAAATACTTCCAGCAAAATCCTTTAGAGCTGAGTAACTATATCCCGCGCAATCAGCGCTTTGTTTTCTTCAACGAAACCAATGGTGCCCCAGCGATGGGAAGCGTTGGGGTGCCGGTCACAGCTGAGCGTTCGATTGCAACCGATAAATCTTTGATGCCTCCGGGTGCCTTAGCTTTAATTCATACAAGAGTTCCCTACTTTAATCGTGCCGGTAAGATCGAACAGCGTCTGGTGAGTCGCTACGTACTCGACCAGGATAAAGGAAGTGCAATTCTGGGTCCCGGTCGCGTAGATTATTTTATCGGAACGGGTAAACGGGCGGGCGATCGCGCGGGTGTTACCGGCGGCAACGGGCAACTGTATTACCTGCTGCTAAAACAGTAAATTTTTTAGCGTCCCCCAACCTAAGAAATTGAGGCGATCGCGTCCTAATCCTACCTAGAAATTAAAAGTAAAAAGGCAAAAGTAACAAGTTTTTACTTTTGCCTTTTTAAGTTTTTACTCTTTCCTTGTGTCCTATTTAATAAGGAGGTTCGCCGTACTCAAATTCATCGTGATAATCGTATGAACTAGACACCCCTGCCATCTCCATTTTGGGCGCGGGGGTTTCCTCTTTCGGTTTTTCTTTTCCGAAGTCTTGGTACTCCTCAAAAGTCTTGCAGATAAGCGCAGACTCGTCAGAACTGGAAGAAATTAGATATTCTGTCAAATTCTTAGCAGTAGGATGCTCATAATCTACTGTACTAGCCACCAGAGCCGTATTTGTGCCACTGCCCCTTTCCTCCATTTCAATTAACGGACAAAAAATTCCATGAGCATGAAACAACGGCCCTTTTGGTGTTAAAGGCTGCTTGCGATACTGAGCATAAGCCTTTTCCAATTCAGCAATAAATCCACCGACGACTTGACCTTGTTTCATCTCGCAGTAGGATTTTCCAAAACTAGCACCTGCTGCACCATTCACCGTCAATTGCAGTGGCAAGTGATGCAAAAGCTTTTGTTTCTCCCCGACTAAAAAAATCAAGTGGCGAGTGAACGTCTTAAACTTGAGCTTGTCTGCCAAGAAAGCATCGTAGTTATCTTTAAACGTACCCAATTTCATCCCAGTTTCACGGTCTTTCACAGACAATGGACCCCGCCTCACGATGACTAAGCGGGGGGTAGTAGTGATAAACAGCGTTTCGACTCCGGTGCTAAACTCATGCTGCACCTGGTCCCAAGTGGCATCCGGTTTAAAGCCAACCGCATTAGCGTTATCTAGCTTAATTGCCAATCCGTGCGGCTGGATGCCAGTTTTCCCATATCGAGGATTGATCATCTGGCACCAAGGGATAACTTGAGAAGGTGGTGCATTGAACCTGTCGTCGTCGAAGTCAAAATTCGCAGATGCGTTCATGGTCTTAGGCATCCAAGTCGTGTGCTGATCAAGTTTACAAGTCTGGAGCAAGTGGTGATATCCGAAAAGATACCGTAGAAATGATAAAAGTAACACAAGTGCAGCTAACCGGCTTTATTGACACTCCTACTCCAGTTGAATGCCAGCAAGAAGCAGTGTTTCTTAGAACAGCTTGCTAGGATCGAACCAGCACAGTAGGAAGAGGTTCTTTGCGTTCTGAGTGCAGGAACGGTTGTCCAGTGAGAAGATTTGGGGGAGTTGCTGCTGGATTTTTCTCAACAAACGGATTGAAAAGCGTGGTTGAAAGGGCAAGCAATTCAGTAAAGGAGCGATCGCACTTTTCTTCTGTGCGCTTTTGGCATCTACTCTGTATACCCTGTTTGCATCACAGACAAATTTTTGCTTTTTCAGTAGATTTTTAGACCGACCGTGTATCATAGACTACAGATATTTGTCTCAAAATATCCGATGCAAAGACAGGTTGACTATTGCATAGCAGCCAGGAAGGGTTAATATTTACTATCCTTTACCAAAGATATTGATATTGATAAAACTTCGTTGGTTTTATCAAAATCTACAACATGGAAACATCCTTTGAACTAACCCTGCAAATCGTTATCACGGTTGTTGCAGGTATCAGCGCCCAGGTTTTAGCCCAATATCTTCAGGTTCCTAGCATCGTCTTTTTGCTGCTGTTTGGCATTCTCCTGGGACCTGATGGCTTGCGCCTGCTACACCCGCATTCTCTAGGTACGGGCTTAGAGGTCATTACTGCTCTGGCAGTGGCAGTGATTCTGTTTGAGGGGGGGCTGAACCTAGAGCTGAGAGAGTTGGGAAAGGTTTCCGGCAGCCTGCGAAACTTAGTGACGCTGGGAACGCTGATCACGCTTCTGGGCGGCGGTATGGCAGCTCACTGGCTGGGTGAATTTCCCTGGCCTATCGCTTTTCTCTACGCTTCCTTAGTGGTCGTAACGGGACCAACCGTGATCAGTCCTCTGCTGAAACAGGTGCAAGTAGACCGGCAAGTAGCAGCACTTCTGGAGGGAGAAGGCGTCTTAATTGACCCGGTAGGGGCTATCTTGGCTGTCGTCGTGCTAGACACCATTTTGAACGCTGATACCGACCCCATCGAAGCTTTCATCGGTCTCGTCTTGCGCTTAGGCATCGGCGGCGGCATTGGCGTTGTCGGTGGCTGGTTGATGGGTTGGATTATCAAACGCGCCAAGTTTCTTTCAGAAGACTTAAATAACCTGGTCGTTCTGGCTGGGTTGTGGGGCTTATTTGGTTTGGCGCAAACAATCCGCAGTGAGTCGGGGTTGATGGCAACCGTGATGGCGGGAATTGTTCTGGGTGCCTCCTCAATCCCAGAAGAACGGATGTTGCGGCGATTTAAAGGACAATTAACGATTCTTGGCGTTTCGGTTTTGTTCATCCTGCTGGCAGCTGACTTGTCCATCGCAAGTGTATTTGCGCTGGGGTGGGGAAGTTTGTTTACAGTTCTGGCACTGATGTTTATCGTGCGACCGATAAACATCGGCTTATGTACCTTCAATAGCGACCTGAACTGGCGGCAGAAACTGTTTTTGTGCTGGATTGCTCCTAGAGGAATTGTTTCGGCGTCGGTTGCTTCTCTATTTGCCATTTTTCTAACCCAGCGGGGCATCAACGGCGGCGATTCTATCAAAGCGTTGGTCTTCCTGACGATTATCCTGACCGTATTTTTGCAAGGACTGACAGCACGTTGGGTCGCTCATTGGCTGCAAATTAACCTCCAGGAAGCAACGGGCGCTGTAATTATTGGTTGTAATCCCTTAAGCCGCCTGATTGCCCGTTTGTTTCAAGAACAAGGAGAGTCTGTAGTGCTGATTGACACAGACCCCGAAGCGTGCCAAAAAGCAGAGCAGGAAAATCTGCGGGTATTCTTAAGCAGTGGTTTGGATACGGAAGTTCTGGAAGAGGCGGGACTCGACTCGATGGGAACCTTCCTGGCAATGACCAATAATGGGGAGGTGAATTTAGTGTTGGCGCAGCGTGCTTCTGAGGAGTTTCGTCCTCCTCGTGTGTTGGCAGTATTTCCCCAAGCAAACACACCGACTAATAATAGTAAGGTTCACCAAGCTTTCATTCCTAATTTATCAATTAAGAATTGGAATCAATACCTGAACGATGGACAGGTGAAGTTAGGCAAAACGTCACTCAAAGAGCCTGGTTTTTCGTTTCAACAAGCCCATCTACAAGCCTTAATTCGTTCTGGAGAGCTAGTACCCTTACTATTTTTACGGGAGGGGCGTTTCCAAGTGGTGCCTGCGACAGAGGATTGGGAAGCGGGAGATCAGATTATTTATGTGCTGCATGACCCTCGACCAAAACTCTTGAAGCGTTTATCGGGTGCGAGTCCATCTTCTCGTTTGGCGCTAGAGAAACTGCCGGAAGTCGAGGAGGTGCCCATCTCATCTGCAAGTGTGGGTGTCCTTTTGGGAGAACTCAAACCAGAACCTCAAACAGAACCTACAGAAGCCTGACAAAAGACAGTCGCGGCTACGCCAATCTGCCTGGGAAGCAAGAAAAGCGATCGCATATTCTTGCAATCGGCGGTTGAAACCGCACAGCGACAGCAAGCACACAACCGAAACCTGCCAGGAGCAGGCTACTAAGTGGAACTAGATTTGAGACTATAAATTTGCTATTTCTGTGACTCAGCACTGCTAAGGCTGAGAGATTTGGGATCGTTCTGTGCTTGCGCGGATTCTGACTCGGCAGCTAAGTTAGTGGCAGCTAATTTTATCTGAAGCTGCTTTTGCTGTCTTTCCTGGACTAATAACCCGCCTAGATGAATCAGTGCGATCGCGATCGCTCCCCCGGATAAAATGTAGCTGTGTAGGGTGTAGAGGTGTTCAACAGTAGCTGTCGTGATAGCTCCACCACCTGTAACGATGTCTCGCAGTTGAGAGCCAATAAAAGGAATGGCTTCGATGGTTCCCAATTCAATGCTCAGACGCCAGTAGCCGAGTTGAGTCCAGTCGAGAATCATCGCCGTCCAACCGAGCGCGATCGCAGTTAATGTCAATAAAATGCCACTAATCCAAGCGGTTAGCCAACTATTCGTAAATTGTCGCCCCAGAAACATCACGACAATTTCGATTAAAGACACGGCAATTAACCCATTTCCGGCGAGATCGTGAACGCGGAGAATCACCCAGCCATTAGAAACTTCATTTGCGATCGCTTGCAGGGAATCATAAGCACCACCCGCCGCCGGTTCGTAGTAGAAAGCTAACAGAATTCCAGTCACAGCAGCGATTAGGCTCAAGGTTAGAATCCCAACAGCCAGGATCGTAGCCAGACGCCGAAGGACAAATTCATACTGCTCGGTTTTCATGGCTAAACTTTACTTTTCTTAACATTAGTCAAATGCTAGCCAGTTACAGAAGGAATTTCGTTGTCCTAACAGCGTATGCCTAAAGGCTGAATCGTTGTGATGAGTCATGAGTGATTCGCCAACCGCCAATGACTCATCAGCATTACCCATGTCATGCCAAATACTCCGCCCAAGACGGTAAAGCGACTGGCGAACCGTACCAAATTCCAGGAGTTCTGGGTGAGTGCTTGACACCTTCGATAACCAGATTGGTTGCTCCCTCCAGATGAGCGGCTTCAATCGGCGTAATCCCATCTCCCCAAGTGTTACCAATCCCGCAGGTAAGTTTGTAACTGCTATAGGCTAGCCACTGCCCCGGACGCCTCGCCCCGAAGATAGATTTACCGGCAACGCAGATGTAACGCACCGTTGAGTAGAAGGCTCCTGGATAGTTCATCTTGACAAAATCTAGATTTTTCCGCGTCCAGCGTTCCCCGCTGATATGGGGCGTTCCCAAGGTGACAAGCGTGGCAACATAAGGGTGAGCGTGCCACAAACCAGCGTCTTCTGTGACATCTCCGTGAATAGAATAAGGTTTTTCCCCCAGGTAGATCCGGGAAATCCAGCCGCCAGCGGAGTGACCAATCAGGTTAAGCTGAGAAACGTTGTATTGCTGCAACATTTGTTTTACCGTGCGGTCGAGTTGCCGCAAAATCGGAATCATCGACCGTCCTCCTACAGTGGGCACCCAATCCCGACTTCGCAAGGGTACGGTTACAGTGGGGAAACCCGATTCTTGTAGAGATTGTTCGAGTGGACGGTAGGCGATCGCGCCTTCGAGATATCCGGGCAAAATGACAGTCGGTAAAGGCATTTGAGATTTTAGGTTTTGGCTTTTAGATTTTAAATTTTATTGTGCAATCAGGTATCTTGTACGGCATTGGCGTGGGTCCCGGCGACCCAGAACTGATTACTGTGAAGGGACTCGGTATTTTGCAACGGGTGCCGGTGGTGGCTTTTCCCGCTGGGTTACACGGTAAGCCAGGAATCGCTCAGCAGATGGTGGCTCAATGGTTGAATCCCCGCCAAGTGCAATTAGCGTTAACTTTTCCTTACGTACAAGAAAGCGAGATTTTGACTCAGGCGTGGCAAGTGGCAGCCCAAGAAGTCTGGCAATCTCTAAAATTGGGTCAAGATGTGGCTTTTGTTTCGGAAGGCGATGTCAGTTTCTATAGCACGTTCACCTATTTGGCGCAGACGCTGCAACAACTGCATCCTGAAGTAATAGTGCAGACAGTGCCGGGAATCTGTTCCCCTTTGGCGGCGGCAGCAGTGTTAGGAATTCCACTGACAATTCGCGCTCAGCGCCTCGTTGTGTTACCAGCGATCTACACGGTAGGAGAGCTGGAAGCCGTTTTAGAATGGGCAGATGTGGTGGTGCTGATGAAAGTGAGTTCAGTTTACGAGCAAGTTTGGAAAGTGTTGCAGCAGCGTGGGTTGCTGGAACGTAGCTGGGTAGTGGAACGGGCAACGCTACCAGAGCAGGTAATTTATGCGGGGTTAAGAGATCGCCCGAATCTGAAATTGCCTTACTTTTCTTTATTAATTGTGCAAGTAAACGAGTCAGTGGATTAATTTCTTCAGGAACTTGAGGAGAGTGGCAACTTTTGGGCTTTTTTTCCAGTCTTGGCGATTGGGTCAGAGAACCTGAAAATTAACTTTTAAGCATTTTAGACTGAAATAATTGAGATTAAAATTCAGAATCTGAAACTAATATAAAAGCGGAGTGCTTGTTTTGATCGCGATCGCGTGCTTGCCGCACGTACCCACCTGACCTGATTCCCAGCCTGTCCTGTCGCTGAGGAGTGTAACTTACCTGCTATGTCCTATCTCTCATTCATTAGAAACCTGCCTGAAAAGTTAACTCAGCCGCCTCTGATTGCAGCTTTGGCTTCCGTGGGCATCCACGGAGTGCTGGCGATGACCCTTCCCAGTTTATCCGCGTCCTCCAAACCGGAAGAGCAGAAGCCGCGAGGGACTGTCAAAGTTGTGGAGTTAACACCGGCAGAGCAAAGCCGCATTCCGCAACTTGCACCGCCGCCCGTGTCGCTGCCACCGAGTCCCAACCAAACCCAGCTGTTGCCACCTTTGCCGCCGCCGTCTTCCGTATTGCCGCCGATCCCTAGCTCCCCACCCTACAAATTTCCGCTGAACTCCACACCGCAACCTAACACTGGGGCTGGGTTGCCGGAGATTTTTCAGAGATCGAGCGATCGCCGTCAGCAAAGAGCTAGGCAAAATCCTTTCAATCCCAACAACCCAAACTTTATCGTAGGACGGCTTCCCGATCCCCCCAAAGTTCCCCAATCGGGTTCTCGGAAAGTTACACAGCAAGAGATTCGCCGTCGCCTGTTTCAGGGATTGCCCGCTGGTGTCCAGCCGGGGCAGGACGACATTTCCGCTCTATTTCCGCCGCCACCGCCCACTTCCGATCAACAGACACCTTTCAACCCTTCTGAGGAATCTTCTGGAAAACAGCCCCCTATCGATTTTGGACAACAGACGCCTAGCAATCCCAAGCCACAGAGGTCAATTGATTTTGGACAACAGACACCGAATTCGGAACCACAAATAGCAGCGAATTCCGAACAACAAACGTCTAAAAATTCTGAGCAACAACCTCCAGCGACTTCCGGACAACAGACGCCTCCTCTTTCTCCACAACAAATAGCAATGGCGCGGCGCGAACTGCAACGGCAGCAAGTCCTTGCTGATATACGGCAGCAACGTCGAAACTACGCCTATGACGGCAATGGCACTCGTGATGACGATTACAGACAAAAGTTAGCGGGTTGGGGTTCTAGACTCAACAAAGTCCCATCGAAAGAACAAGAAATTACGCTGACTTCTCAATTTCGTGCGTGCTTTATTAAGAAGCCGGAAGCAACTGCTTTAGTTGGGGCGCAGGTGGATGCTAAAGGTAGTGTCACGACCGAACTGCTTAGGAGTTCTGGTTACAACATTTTGAATGAGAAAGCGCAGGAAGTCGTTAAGGCTCATTCTTTTGGTGCAAAGGAACAAGTTTATGTTGTTCAGGTCAAGTTTGCGTACAACGAAAAAGATTGTCCGCCGATGACAGCTTCACGAGAAGCTCGAAATTCTCAAGAAGTTCAAGATTCTAGAAAACCACGAGATTCTCAAGAATCCTCTGAGCCTCAAAAACCACGGGATTCTCAAAATTCCCAAAACTCACCTGCGCCGAGAAAACTACGAGATTCTCAAGAAGCTCAAGATTCTAGAAGACCACGAGATTCTCAAGAATCCTCTGAGTCTCAAAAACCGCGGGATTCTCAAAATTCTCAAAACTCCCCTGAGCCGAGAAAACCACGAGATTCTCAAGAATCCTCTGAGTCTCAAAAACCACGAGATTCTCAAAATTCTCAAAACTCCCCTGAGCCGAGAAAACCACGAGATTCTCAAGAAGCTCAAGATTCTAGAAAACCACGAGATTCTCAAGAATCCTCTGAGTCTCAAAAACCACGAGATTCTCAAAATTCCCAAAACTCCCCTGAGCCGAGAAAACCACGAGATTCTCAAGAAGCTCAAGATTCTAGAAAACCACGAGATTCTCAAGAATCCTCTGAGTCTCAAAAACCACGGGAATCTCAAGAATCCTCGGAGTCCAAAAAACCGCAAGATTCTCAAAATTCTCAAAACTCACCTGAGCCGAGAAAACCACAAGAATCTCCGGATTCTCAAAATTCTCAACAGACACCCTGAACATAGTTCACAAGAAGCGAAGACAGTATTAGACAGTCAGTTGGGTTGAGGAACGAACCCCAACCAATACTTATGCGTGTTGAGGTTCGTTCTTCAAGCTAGCCTACAACTCTCAATAAACTCAAAACTCACGTGGGAGTAAGCGGCTAGTGGTTGGAATCCATCTGGATTCATTAAAAGCGCCCTCTTGCAGGATAATAAACCCTTGGACTTTTGCGACTTCCTCTATGGCTTTAGATGCTTCCTTCTTGGCTCAGCTGCAAAATTCATCTGAGCGCTTAATTCAGCTACTGGATAACTTTGCCCAAGCACGGGTGCTGGTTGTCGGGGATCTCACCCTCGATGAGTTTCTGACGGGTCAAGTGGAACGAATTTCTCGTGAAGCACCTGTGTTGATTCTGCGCCACGAAAATACCCGGCAGGTACCTGGGGGTGGAGCAAATGCCGTCTATAACCTGGCAACGCTGGGGGCACAGGTGAAGGTGGCTGGATTAGTCGGAAAGGATGACCAAGGGCAAGCATTGCGCCATATCTTTGAGGCATCTGGAATTGATACCAGTGGAATGTTGCTCGATCCAGACCGCCCGACGGTGACGAAAACCCGGATTTCTGGTCATGCTCGGCAGTCGGTGACTCAGCAGATTGTACGAGTTGACCGGAAATCGGATGAGTTGCCAGATCCAGATTTGCAGCTACAGCTTGCTGAGTATATTCAGCAACATCTAGATACAGTGGATGCAGTAGTTTGCTCAGATTATGGCGATGGCGTTTTTACTCAGCCTGTAATTGAGGCGGCGTTGTCTCACCAGAAGACAATAGTGGATGCTCAAGTCGGTCTCCAAAGATACCAAGGAGCGACGCTGTTTACGCCAAATTTGCCGGAGGCGGAGCAAGCGGTGGGGTATGCGATCGCGTCTGGGCAAATCACCCAAGCTGGACGCGACCTCTTGGCACTGACTCAAGCTCAGCAAATGCTGATTACTCGCGGTGAAGAGGGCATGAGTTTGTTTGACCGCAACGGGACGGAGCAGCATATCCCAGCGTTCAACCGTACCGATGTGTTTGATGTGACTGGGGCTGGAGATACTGTGGTGGCGGCGCTGACGCTAAGCTTAGTTGTTGGGGCATCATTTTGGGAAGCGGCGGTGTTGGGAAATTTGGCGGCTAGCATCGTGGTACGCCAATTTGGAACGGCAACCACTAGCCCAGAAGAGATGAAGGCGGCTTTGCTGGCGTTGTTAGAAGAAGAATAAACGAACCGCAAAGACGCAAAAGACGCAGAGGGAAGAAAAGGAGAGAGTTTGATGAGAGGAAGCCGTCGGTTGTTGGTGACGGGTGGGGCTGGGTTTATTGGTTCCAATTTTGTGCATTATTGGTGTGAGGCTTACCCTAACGATCGAGTGGTGGTATTAGATGCGCTCACTTATGCAGGGAATCGGCATAATTTGGTGTCCTTGGAGGGGCAAGAAAATTTTCGGTTTGTAAAGGGGGATATCTGCGATCGCGCTTTATTAGACTCGCTATTACAAGAAGAAAATATCGATACAGTGGCTCACTTCGCCGCTGAATCTCACGTTGACCGCTCAATTCTAGGTCCCGGTGCCTTCATTCAAACCAATATTGTCGGCACATTCACCCTATTAGAAGCTTTTCGGAAACATTGGGAAACAAGACAAGAGGGAATTTTTCTTCATGTTTCCACCGATGAAGTCTACGGTAGCCTCAATCCTAGCGATCGCGCATTTACAGAAACAACGCCCTATGCCCCAAATAGTCCCTATTCCGCATCGAAGGCGGGTAGCGACCATTTAGTCCGCGCCTATTACCACACCTATGGCGTCCCCACCATTATCACCAATTGCTCTAACAATTACGGCCCTTATCAGTTTCCTGAAAAGCTCATTCCCTTGATGTGCATCAATATCTTAATCGGCAAATCTTTGCCTGTTTATGGTGATGGGCAGAATATCCGGGATTGGCTATATGTTGGCGATCATTGTAGCGCTTTGGATGTAGTGATTCATCACGGCAAACTGGGCGAAACCTACAATATTGGCGGCAATAATGAAGTTAAAAATCTTGACTTAGTTAATATGTTGTGCCAGCTAATGGATGAATTAGCACCTAATTTACCCGTGCATCCTTGCAAAAAATTGATCGCATTTGTGAAGGATCGACCGGGGCACGATCGTCGCTATGCGATTGATAGCACTAAATTAAAAACTGAGTTAGGGTGGACTCCTTCTGTAACGGTTGAAGAAGGTTTACGACGCACTGTTGAATGGTATCTCACTCACCGCGATTGGTGGGAACCATTACTGTCTGAGGAGTACCAAGCCTATTATCGCCAGGTTTATGTTTCTTAAAAGGTTCCTACCTTAACTCGAATGGCACTGATTTAAGAGCCGTAAAATAAATTTCTGCCTTCACCACGCAAACCCATTGAAACGAGTTGAAATCGCTATCTAGTTGGCTTTAGCTAACTTTAGGGATTAGCTAGCCCGAAATTTGTTTCAGGGCAGAGCTGTGGGTAAGGCTAAGCTTAAGCCAGTGCAATTCGATTTAAGTTTCTTATGCCCCAGATCCAAAGGGCCAAGTTGTGTATAAGAAAACGCTCACGGCGGCGATCGCGAGTAATCCCTGAATCAAATTTCCAATCAGCGAACCCACCACAATGCCTATCCCGGCTTTCAGCGCTAGCTTGATTCTTGGCTCAAATTCCAAATCGCGTCGGTAGAGAAACTCTCCAGTAATCGCTCCCAGTAGCGGTCCGATCAAAATTCCGATTAGTGGACCCGCAACCAGAAAAGCGGGTAACAATCCCAAAAAGCCCAACACCAAGCCAACAATGGCTCCAATCTGCCCCCACTTGCTAGCCCCTGCTTGTTGCGCCCCCAAGTAGGTTGCTAAGAGATCGACGCCAACGCTAAGTAGCAACACTAGGATAGCAACGCCCAGCGCCACAGACACGCTGCTAAAACTGTGAACGGCTCCCCAAACCACAATAGCAATCACAATCAAGCTGGTTCCAGGAATGCCGGGAACCACTGCGCCCACGACGCCAACGAGCATGAGGACAACGAGAAGCCAGTAGAGAATCGTCATGTATATTTAAATTCCAGCGGGTGCAACATCATCTAAGTGGTAGCTGAGAGTAACGTCTAATTTTTCAGCAATCCCAGCTATCCAGTTTTCATCTTGCTGGGTGTAACTGCGCGGAGCATTGGCACCTAAAATCAAGACGCCTTGATTGCCAATCGGCTGACAGATCGCTCCTTGAGTATTCTCTGGTAGATAGTCAAATTCAATCCGTCCTGGGTATATTTTTAGAGCCACTAGATAAACGGGTTTTTGTTTTTCCAACACCCGCTGTAAAATTGGCCCTGGTTTTACTTCTGGGTTGACGCCTAAGATACCCCGCCGCAATAACACTCGTCCTTTGTACCAAACGACGAGCGATCGCGTCCCAGTGTTCGTAAGCAACAGATGCGATGCCCAAGCCAGTTCTATCTTTACGGCTTCCGGTAAGTCGGGTGCTAGTTCAAACCCTTCCTCGCCAATCAATTCGACAGCTTCGGGCGAGCGCGGCTGTACTTGCTGCCACAGTAACCCCGTTAAAATTAACACCGCACTGACTATCACGCCCAACGCATCCGAACGAGCTTGAGAATCCGCTAGCTGCGGTGTCAATAAACGGTTAATCAACAGCAGCACCCCTGCCAACCCACCAACCACAAAAGGAAGTTGTCGTAAAACCTGATTTTGATCTGGCTTAGCCATTTTCTTAGTGCTGAGGATTGAGGGCTGAGGAATGAGTAGGAATAAAAGAGTAGAAATTTTCTCACCTTTTAACGTAATTCATTCTTCATCCTTCAGTTCAGATTTCATCCGGCTCAATGATCCGTTGAAACAGATAGCCAGTGCCTCGCGCCGTCAGTATTAGCTCTGGATTGCTTGGATCGTCCTCTAACTTTGCCCGAAGGCGCGAGATATGCACATCCACCACGCGAGTGTCTACGTGGCGTTCTGGCGTATATCCCCACACCTCTTGCAAAATCTCAGAACGGGAAAAAGGTTCTCCAGAACGGCTGACTAACAACTCCAGCAGACTGAACTCCATTCCGGTAAGCCGAATTCGCTCATCGCCTTTATAGACTTGCCGCTTATTGGTGTCAATCTTGATATTCCCGACATGGATGACCCCAGAACTGGGAATCCCAGAGGCACCCGTTTTGTCTACCCGCCGCAACACAGAGCGGATGCGGGCTTCCAGTTCCTTAGGTGAAAAAGGCTTGACAACGTAATCATCTGCACCCAGCTCTAAACCAGTGATGCGGTCGGCGACATCCCCTAAAGCCGTTAGCATGATAATTGGCACATCCGATTCCTTCCGCAATTCCTGACAGACGCCGTAGCCATCTAGCTTTGGCATCATCACATCCAAAACTACTAAGTCAGGAGTGGCATTGCGAAAGGTATCCAGCGCTTCTTCTCCATCGGCAGCCGTCACAACATCGTAGCCAATCATGGAAAGGCGCGTTTCCAGAATGCGACGGATGCTAGCTTCATCGTCAACTACCAGAATTTTTTCTTTATGGCTTTCCAAGCTCGTCAACGCTCCTTAAGTTCCGATTTCTAATCGTTAATTTTAGATACCATTACATTAAGATATCATTCTGTTTAGTCGGTTTGGAAAGCCTGAAATCCTCACAGTTGCTGGATTTTTATATTCTCTTATTCCTTGCGATTTATTAAGATTCTTTAACAAATCGAGAATGGTGCATGGCAAAGCCGCGAACTAACTATGTTTGTAACGAATGTGGGTCAGAATCTTCACAATGGTTTGGCAAGTGTCCCGTCTGCGGCACCTACAACTCCCTGGAAGAGCAGTTTGTGTCCCAGCTTAATTCTTCCCTTCCCAGCCGGGGTTTGCAAAGCTCACAGCGCAATGGAAAATTAGCTGCCAAAGCACCCCAGGCGAGGGCATCGCTGACATTCGCGCAAATTACCGACAAGTATCAGGAGCGATGGACTTCTGGTTATGGAGAATTCGATCGCGTACTGGGCGGGGGGGTTGTTCCTGGCTCTTTGGTGTTAATTGGTGGCGATCCGGGCATTGGTAAGTCAACGCTGCTGCTGCAAACGGCGAATCAGATGTCGCAGATGTATCGCATTCTCTATGTCTGCGGGGAAGAATCGGGACAACAAGTGAAACTGCGAGCTTCGCGTTTGGGTGTTAGCAACCTGAATCCGGATCGGGAAAAAAACGGCGATCGCGTGTCTCTCCAGCCAGAAATAGAGGCATCTGTAGAGACATCTGTAGAGACATCTGTAGAGACTCCGGTGACATCTATCTCAGCGGGTGCGGATCTGTATGTGCTGGCGGAAACCGATTTAGAAGAGATTATCAGGGAGTTGGAATCTCTGAAACCGAATGTGGCAGTAATTGATAGCGTGCAGACGATTTACTTACCGTCTCTAACGTCGGCAGCGGGATCGGTGGCGCAGGTGCGGGAATGTACTGCTGCATTGATGAAGGTGGCAAAGAGAGAGAGTATCACCCTGCTGATTGTGGGACACGTTACCAAGGAGGGCGCGATCGCTGGGCCAAAAGTCCTAGAACACCTAGTAGATACCGTATTGTATTTTGAAGGCGATCGCTTTGCGTCTCACCGGCTTCTGCGTTCTGTCAAAAACCGCTTCGGCGCAACTCACGAAATTGGCGTTTTTGAAATGGCAGATCGAGGACTCCGAGAAGTTTCTAATCCCTCGGAGTTATTTTTGGGCAATCGGGACGAAGTGGTTCCGGGTACCGCTCTTGTCGTCGCTTGCGAAGGCACTCGCCCGATTGTCGTGGAACTGCAAGCCTTAGTGAGTCCAACCAGTTATAGTTCCCCCCGCCGCTCAACGACGGGTGTTGATTACAACCGACTGCTACAAATTTTGGCAGTATTAGAAAAACGAGTCGGCATCCCTTTATCTAAATTAGATTCTTATGTGGCTTCAGCGGGCGGTTTGAGTGTAGAAGAACCCGCTGTTGATTTGGGAATGGCGATCGCAGTTGTGGCTTCTTTTCGCGATCGCGTCGTCGATCCCCGCACTGTCTTAATTGGCGAAGTCGGCTTAGGCGGACAAGTCCGCGCTGTCTCCCAAATGGAACTGCGCCTGAAAGAAGCCGCCAAACTAGGCTTTAAGCGAGCAATTGTCCCCAAAGGGCAAACTTTCCCAGAATTGGGATTAGAAATTGTACCCGTCGCCAAAGTTATCGATGCCATCATTGCTGCTATCCCAGCCTCTCATCATCATGATGATGAAGAAATGCTAGATGATGATGATGAATAGACGGCATTAAGGTGCAAGTGGTAGCGCTTGGGGAATGATGCGCGATCGCCTTTATTGCGTTTTTTAAGCATCTTGTATCATTTTGGAATCTATCCATTTCTCCAATTTTTGCAATATACGCTCTCTCAAAAACCGTTATTAAGCGGAACCAAGGAGAAAGCGAATATAGCAATTCTATTTGAGTTGTGAGCCAGCTCTTCAGATCCCCGACTTCTCTAGGAAGTCAGGGATCTCGCTTTCCCGCATCATTTAGGCTTGCTGTATATTGGCTCAAAAAAATGAATTTATTTATATTCCCAATTATAGAAATTTAACTTTCAATCCCTTAAGAAAATAAACTTTTTATAAAACTAAATAGTTTTATTTGTTAATATTTATCCGCAATTTTATCCGTAATATTACTGATGCACAAATACAAAAAAATAGGCTGAATTAAGAAAAGGGTTAATAATAATTAACCGTCTGGGTGCAGATAATCGATCCTGTTATTGATGAAGAACTCTGGTAAACCTTAACAGAGAGTTACAGCCAATCCAGCACCCAGATTCAGTTTAATTTAGCAATGAATATTACTACCAAGAAAAACGCATGGAAGCTTGAAAGCTCAGTTCCATTATGGTTTTTCGCTTTTGTTCCTTATAAAATAGGCGAAGGTCTACTAATTATACTAATGCCCCTATTTATCATTCAGGTAGTAGGGGGAACCGTCGCTGATGTCGCTAAAGTAAACTCACTGATCGCCCTAGTAGGTATGTTTGCCTTCATTTTATGGGGCAACCTATCAGATAAGATGGGCTATCGTACTCCCTTCTTAATATTGGGATTTCTGGGATTCACTCTCTGCACATCAATGCTCAGCTTTAGCGATAACCTCTCACAAGTATTAATTCTTGGCAGTGTGGGGGGCTTTTTCATGGCAACGATTACCCCAGTAGGTTCAGCATTAGTACTGGATAGTTTTCCCGAACAGGAGTGGCCTAAGTTCTTCGGTAAATTCTATCAGGTAACAGGATGGAGTTTTGTCGCTAGTGTTCTATTCGGGATGACCTGGCTCAACTTTGCTTCCAAATTCGTGAGTAATGTTGCAGCAATGCGCGGATTATTATTATTTGCAGGTGTTGTTTCGTCGCTGAGCTTACTTCTGTGCTTTCTTTGGGTAAAAGAACCCAAGTTTGTTCGCCAACGCCGAAAATTTAATCCGAAACTGCTAGGGCAATTGACTGTAGGAGTGATTGAAAGGCGAGCAGTTTTTTACCCATCCCGCGCCCTCTACTTTGTACTGCGCCCAAGCTCTCTGAGCCAAGCGGTTCAGCCCCTAGGAAGCCCTCTAGGGCGTTATTATCTATGTTCTTTACTATTTTTCGTTGCCATCAACCTGGTTATTGTGCCCTTCCCGGTTTTTCTCACCAACACATTAAAAGCTACGAATACTCAGGTATTCTTGATTGCCTTAGTTAAGTCAACAATAGAGTCTTGGTTGTACGTTCCTGTCGGTCATTGGGTGCATCAGCGACCTGGTATCAAACTCCAAGCGCAGGCTACCGCTCTCAGGGGTGGCGTTTTTGGAATTTTTGTCTTGTTGGCTTTAATTCCGCCTCAACCGAGCAGTCTGGCGTTCGTTGGATTAGCCCAGATATTAAGCGGTATTACTTGGGCAGCGATCGCTGTATCTAGTAGCACGGCAGTGGGTATACTGGCTGGCAAAGACAAGGAAGGTTCGGCAATTGGGTTTTACAACGCAATAATTGGGGCATCAGGCGCACTGGGTAGCTTGGGAAGCGGATACCTTGCTGCTACCTTTGGGTATAGCGTTTGTTTTGGGATAGGCGCACTATTGACAGCATTCACTGCATGGTTGCTTTGGCAACTACAGCCTGTTGTATTAGCCAAAACGTCCTGAGTGGCTTTTGGGCTTTGTAAATAGAAGATACTAGGCAACAATTTTTGAAATGGCCGGGCAAGTGCAAACAAAGACAAATTCTTGAGCGCGATCGCTTGCACTCTGTCTGATTCTGTCTGATGAGGATGCGATCGCATTGCCCCCAATTGTTTCTTGTCTATTTTTATACAACTGTAACTAAATAAACACCTGTCCTCATTTACATCCTGCCCAAGTTTGATATTCTGCTAACCACAAAAACAAATCGAAGAATACGGAAGCTTTATCTAATCTTCATAATTTAGTTAAGTATTAATATTCAGCAAAACTCCTTAAAGCCAAGGAAATAGCAGCTTTATAGTTTTACCTACTCTATTTGTAGGTAAATCAAGATATTTTTTTGATAAAGATTCCGTGAACCTACTGGGAATTCATAGCAAGCTATGTAAGTATTTTTAAGTAGACGCCTGTATTTTATAAATATTATGTACAACTCTTCCGAAAGCTCACCTTTAAGCACACGTACAAATTTTGATACGCACAGTGGATGGATTTTGGGAAACCCCATGCAAATCAGCCGACGCAACCGCCGCTTGCTCTTTTGCGCGTTCCTGCTTTTAGGGTTTGTAGGGTGTGTTTTTGGAATATTGCTGGGAGCGGGTCTGGATATTGGAAAAGCTATACTGGCATTTATCGTCTTGTGGGCAGGATTGTGTACTCTTAGTGCCCGCTAAGCGTAAAACGAGAACGATTTTATAGGTCTAGTAGGAAATTAAGCAGATTTTACTCAATTTGCCTAAATAAAGACCTAAATAAAGAAAAGAAGCGCTCAGTTTGCATTCAAAAATTCCAGATATCCATTGCTGAGTTCTTTTACGGCTAATTCATAAAATTGCTTGCCGTGTTCGGGTGTTGCCAAAGCGGGATTAGAACCCATACGCCCATCGGGATAACGGTTACGGAAATCAGTAGCACCATAAATTGGGTGGCCAGAAGCGACTTGATCTGAGAGGGGCGCTTGTTTAATGGCTTCTGGATAGACGTACTGAGTGAGGGCAACTTCACTAGGGGTGGCATGAGAACCTTCTTGGTCTTTATATAGCTCTTTTGCCAGCTTGTAGACAGAACTGCACATGAACCAGTTGCCGACTTGACACTGCACTAACTGGGCATTAGGAATATTTAAATCAGCTAAATGAGCGTAAGTTTCCGAGAAAGCCGCCTTTAGCGTCGCAATATTACCGCCGTGACCATTAATAAAGAAAAATTTGGTAAATCCAGCCCTAGCTAAACAGAGGATATAGTCTCGAATTAGCTGAATCATGGTGCTGGGGCGCAGGCTAATTGTGCCAGGAAAAGCCGTATGGTGCAGCGCCATGCCAACATTGATAGTAGGGGCTACCATTGCGTCAATCGCTTCGCCGACCCCGCGCGCGATCGCTTCTGCACAAATTGCATCTGTCCCAATCAACCCAGTTGGCCCGTGTTGCTCTGTCGAACCAATCGGGAAAATTATCCCCTGAGAACGGTTGAGATAGACTTCTACTTCAGGCCAGGTACTTAAGTGCAGCAGCATAATCAGAATAATCAGAAATGTTGGGCGATCGCTAAAGATAAATTTGGGCGAAACAGCGCACCGACTCCATCCTAGCTGGGTTGAGGGGTCATGTACTCGAAAAGGAATCTCTGAGGCAGCAATTTTGTTGTATGAATGAGGATGGAATTACACTCTCAAGTTCCCCAATTATGCTTTCCCTCGACCTCCCGAAGAACCCATCTAGTCCAGAATTAGGGCGAACGAGCCAGATCTTAATTGTTGAAGATGAGGATCTCATCCGGGAAATGATAGTTTTGGCTCTAGAAGAGGAAGGTTTCGAGGTGGTAACAGCCGCCGATGGGCGTACCGCTTTGACATTTCTTCAGGGTGAGACCCCTGCTACGGTAGATTTCCCCTTTGACCTGATTATTCTCGATTTAATGCTTCCTCAGGTCAATGGCTTGGATCTTTGTCGCTTGTTACGGTATCAAGGAAATCCAGTCCCGATTTTGATTCTCAGTGCTAAAGCAACTGAAACTGACCGAGTTTTAGGTCTAGAAGTGGGAGCCGATGACTATTTAACCAAGCCATTTAGTATGCGGGAGTTAATTGCCCGTTGTCGTGCCTTATTGCGACGCCAACGACTTGGCGGATTGCCCCAAGCGCCAGTGCTGCAATTCAAGGATGTGACGCTTTATCCCCAAGAGTGTCGCGTGATTGTTCGGGGCGAGCAAGTTAACCTATCACCTAAAGAATTTCGCTTACTGGACTTATTTATGAGTTATCCGCGTCGAGTTTGGTCGCGGGAGCAGCTGATCGATCAGGTGTGGGGTCCAGATTTTGTGGGGGACAGTAAAACAGTAGATGTTCACATTCGCTGGTTGCGAGAAAAATTAGAACGCGACCCTAGCCAACCAGAATACGTAATTACGGTACGTGGGTTTGGTTATCGGTTCGGCTAAAAGATGCAATATGAAGAAGGAAGTATGAATTTTCAACCTTCCTTCTTCATCAGTAGATGGGCACAACTAAACACGGCTGGTAGCGGGCAATGGTTAGGAGGCGCTGTTTTTATGAATCATTCCCCCCAACCATTGCCAATCTCACCTTACGTTTATTGACACCCACCTCTACTAACTTTGTATTTTCAACTGATAGCTTAAATGACCCTCATCGCATTTTTTGTGGGGCTAACTTTAGGAATTGGGTTTTGGATCTGGCGGCGGAACAAGCTTTACCGCCAGTTAGAGCAAATTCTTGGGTTGCTACCTTCAAGTGTAATTGGGGTATCTTTACCGCTGGTTTCGCAGCTACGCAGTGGAATTGCTTTGGCAAATCAGCAGTCTCTTCAGCTAAAGACGCAGTTGCAAATGAATCAAGAGATTCTGCAAGTGGCACCCATCGGCTATCTGGAGGTGGATGAAGAAAACCAGTTGATTTGGTGCAACGAGCAAGCCCGCATTTTATTAGAGCTTCATCGATGGGAACCAGGACAGGTGCGTTTGCTGCTGGAGTTAGTGCGATCCTATGAACTCGATCAGCTAATTGAGCAAACTCGACACCAGCAAAAGCCTTGTGAACAAGAGTGGGTATTTCACCCAGATTGTTCGGATGCAGCGGTAATTGGGGAGATGCGATCGCTTACTTTACGCGCATCTAGCTTGCCCTTAGCCTACGGACAAGTAGGTGTTTTTCTAGAAAATCGCCAACCTTTAATCGAACTTTCCCAATCGCGCGATCGCTGGGTTTCTGATTTAGCCCACGAACTCAGAACCCCCCTCACCTCCATCCGTTTGGTAACGGAAACCTTGCAAAAACGCTTGCAGTCTACAAAAGAGCGCTCATTAATTGACCGCCTCCTGCCAGAAGTCAACAGACTAATGAACCTAGTTCAAGACTGGCTAGAACTAAGCCACTTAGAGCAAGATCCCAGCAAACACCTCACCCTAAAATTAGTAGAACTGCGAAGCTTAATTCACTCTGCCTGGGAAACAATAGAGCCTTTAGCACGACAAAAGCAACTCAGCTTCAGCTATTCTGGTTCCGACACCTTACTCATCAAAGCCGACGCATCTCGTCTCACCCAAGTATTTCTCAACTTACTCGACAACAGCATTAAATACAGTCCCCTTGAAGGAGCTATCCGTGTTGAAGTAAATCTTATTCCGAATAAGGATATCCCTAACTTGGTTCAGATCAATATTATTGATTCAGGGATTGGGTTCCCTGAGTTCGATTTACCCCATGTTTTTGAGCGGCTCTACCGAGGAGATCCCTCCAGGCGGCGTCAGCACAACTCCTCTGGAACTTCTGAAGAATTGTCAGTTGTGGTAACGACTGGCAGCGGTTTAGGCTTAGCGATTGTACGGCAAATTGTCATCGCTCATGGCGGCTCCGTCAAAGCGAAGAATCATCCAGAAACCGGCGGCGCATGGCTGCAAATTGAATTACCTTCCTTTCAATCCCCGCTTGAAATTTAAGGTTAGCCATCGTTGCAGTTTCGATATTCACTTTGAGTTTTTTGCACCATTTAAGAAAATTAGTATTAACCAATCATGCTAGTCAGACAGAACTCACAATTTAAAAGGGTTCTGAAACACTAAGATGACCAAAGTATGATTCGACTAAATGATTTTTCAAGGGTTTCAGCGACTGAACTTGGATCGTTAAGTTATTAACTGTACCTTCCAAAATCAGCCCCTAGAAATTACATCTATCCTACGATAGGTTTTCATTTAGTCTATATGCATACAGCCAAATCAACAAATTTAAGCCATCTTAGAGAGTACAGTCGTTTTGTTTTTCTACCAGCAGAGGTGAATGCTTTCCTCTAAACACGTGCATACGGAACGGATACACTTCGATCGCAGAACTAGGGGCTTATTAAGGGATGTTTTGCGAATGGGAGCCTTAGTAGAAAACTCCTTTCGCCTCTCGCATCAAGCCTTATTTTCCCGTAACCTGGCAGCCGCTAGGGAAATTCCCTTATTGGATAAACAAATTGACCGATTTTATCGCCAAATCGAGCTAGATTGTGCAACTTTAATGACCCTGGAAGCTCCGGTTGCACAGGATTTGCGTTTACTCAGTGCTTGTATGCAGCTGGTGCGCGACTTAGAACGCATTGGTGATTACGCCAAAGACCTAGCAGAAATTGCGATTAAACTCTTTCCTTACCCTCCTCATTCTTGCCTACCGCAGATTGAGGTAATGTCCCATCATGCTCAAGCCATGCTGGCGTCGAGTTTAGTCGCGCTGGCAGATTTGGACGCAGCCGCCGGGAAAGCTGTCAAGCAGCAAGACGATGCCGTGGATAGCGCTTACGAAACGGTTTATCAAACCTTAGCCTTTCAGCGGGATATCAAAGGGGTGGTTGAACCGATTCTGTTGATGGGGTTGATCATTCGGCATTTGGAACGAATGGCAGACCACGCCACCAATATTGGTCAACGAGTTGCCTACATTGTCACGGGAACCCGGTCTTAAAGGCTACAGTCACGGCACGGCAGTGCCCATACTGATTTAAGAGTAAACTTGCACTCATATAGCATTTTTTACTTGCGTTCTATACAGTTCGCGATAAGGGTCTACAGCTAGCTACCTGTAGACCCCTATCGCTGTATTTCCCTCTCATTGAGAAGTGATATAACTGTTACCCTCACTGCTGCTAATGGACTGCATCACTATTACGCTGACACAGTTAACCCGTATTTTGAAGGCAATGGCGGTGGCAATAATGCCCTATCCCGCTTTGCCGAACGCAACCCCATTTATCGGATTGGACCTTTAGGTGCTGGTGTCGGCTTGAACTACAAGATTAGCAACGCTCTGAAGTTGGACTTAGGTTATCTCTCCAACACAGCCAACAATCCCGAAGATGACAACGGGGTTTTTAACGGTAACTACTCAGGTTTGGCACAGTTAGTTTTTGGGACTAACCGATTTAAGGTTGGATTCACTTACATTCACGCCTATGATAATGGCGGCAATAATGCTCCCCGCTTTGCTATGGGTGGTACTGGCACTGGTCTTGCCAATTTGAATCCAGCGACGCTAGCTGCTGCGACTACAGGTGGTCTAACCCAAGCTCAGTTGAGCAGACCCGTTTCGAGCAACTCTTACGGGTTAGAGGCTTCCTTCCAATTAACCCCTCAATTTGTTCTAAATGGCTGGGTGGGCAAAACTGACGCTCGTTTGATTGGCTTAGGCGATGCCGACATTTAGAACTTTGCCCTTGGTCTTGCTTTACCGGATTTTTGCAAAAAAGGCAATTTGCTTGGCATTATCGCTGGAGCCGAACCAACTCTCAGAGGTCTAAATGTTCCTGGCCCAGAAAACTTCGAGCGTGATTTTGCCTATCACATTGAAGGTTTCTATAAGTATCAGATGATAAATAACATCTCAATTACTCCGGGCAGTATCTGGCTGACATCTCCTAACCAAAACAGAGATAATGATGACATCATTATTGGTACGATTAGAACAACGTTTACCTTTTAATTAGCGGTCAGGGTGAGGATCGATAGTCACAACTGACAACTAATCATATAAACTAATCTAATCGCTTAATCGCCAACTTTGCTCTTGCCGATTCGGAGCGCAACTTGAAAGCCTCTAAATCGGCTTTATTTGTTGGGTTCCTAGCTAGCGGATTGTCAGGATTGCTTAACCTGTAGATTACCAAATCCTTACCTATCCCTAAACTGACACAACTAGCATTAGAGGAAATTATGTCGCCTACAAGACAATGTTGAGCTTGAGTTGGCAGTGTTTCATGTTTAATAATGATGGAGTTTCTCAAGAAGACTCCCTATAGCGTTCCGTTAATCCGGGATTGTTTCCCTTGAGTTCAGTTAGGTGTGAGGAGATTAGATGTCTAAAATTTTGTGGAATACTCTAAAATTAGGGCCAGCGATCCTAGGTGCATCCTTATTAGTTTGCAGTAGCACGCTTGCCGCACAGACGCCTGAAACTCAAATGGCGAGCGAGCCGATAGCTGCCACTAACCAGGTGACTGATTTATTAAAACCAGCCGACCAATCCCAGCAAGCGCAGCAGACACCTGTTCAAGAACTGGCTGTTCAACCAGAAATTAGTTCTATTCCAGTTTTCACCAACGGCACGTCTGCCCAAGAAACGCCGGTTGCCGAAGCTGAATTAGTGAGTCCGAAACCAGTTTTAGCAGATAACGCGATCGCGCAACCCACTGCTGATGCTGTCCCCACGAGCCAAAACAGCGAATTAGAACAAATCGACCAATACACTAATGAAGTCGGGACGACCGACTCAATGGATCAAGTCACCAACGTCTCGCAGTTGCAAGACGTAGAACCGACGGATTGGGCTTACGAAGCACTGCGGAGTCTGGTAGAACGCTATGGTTGTATCGCCGGGTATCCCGATGGTACCTTTCGCGGCAACCGGGCACTGTCGCGTTATGAATTTGCCGCCGGGATGAACGCCTGTTTGCTGCAAATCGAAAAACTGATTGCGGCAAGTTCGGCTGACTTTGTCACTAAAGAAGATTTAGCGACGCTACAGCGGCTAATTGATGAATTTGGGGCAGAATTAGCCACCTTAAGAACGCGAGTAGATAACTTAGAAGGTCGCACGGCATTTCTGGAAAGCCATCAATTCTCTACAACGACTAAGCTGACTGGCGAAGTTATCTTTGCGCTTGCTGACGTTTTTGGTGAAGAAAGGGCTGGCGGGGGCGACATAGACGCTAACCTCATTTTTGCTGACCGTGCCCGTTTGAATTTTGACACTAGCTTCACG
The DNA here is from genome assembly GCF_014695825.1 of Coleofasciculus sp. FACHB-542. NCBI lineage: Bacteria > Bacillati > Cyanobacteriota > Cyanophyceae > Coleofasciculales > Coleofasciculaceae > Coleofasciculus > Coleofasciculus sp. FACHB-542. The sequence continues at coordinate 37,710 of NZ_JACJPB010000015.1, forward strand.
GGCAAAGACCGCCTGCGAACCCGCCTGCAAGCTAGAAACATCTTTCAATTTGATGCCGGTAGCTCGTCATCAACGAACCCAAGACCCAACATTACGGGTACCAGCATGACCCGCTTGGGATTTGACGGCAATAATGGGAATGATTTCGAAATCGACGACTTTTACTATCGTTTTCCTCTAGGTGACAAGCTCCTAGTCCAAATTGATGCCGCCAACGTTGAATTCAATGACAACGTCTACACCTTTAACCCCAATTTTGAGAGTAGTGGAAGTGGCTCCATCTCCCGATTTGGGCGTTTCAACCCCATATACCGACTAGGTTCTGAGGGGACTGGGTTGACTGTGACCTACAACTTTAGCAAGGCATTAAACCTCTCTTTAGGTTATCTAGCTCCTCGAGGCAACGATCCTTCAAACGGTTACGGGGAATTCAGTGGTGCCTATGCAGGTTTAGCTCAACTTGTTTTCCGTCCTAGTGACGCCCTGAATGTGGGTTTGGTTTACGCCCATACTTATGAGAACCAAGAAAAAGGCGTCAGCTTCATGTCGAGTACGGGTAGTAGATTTGCCAACCGGCCCTTCGGGAACATTGCGACTTCAGGCAATCACTACGGACTGAATGCAAGCTTCCGGCTTGGTTCTGCCATTACCCTCTCAGGCTGGGCAGGTTACTCAGTAGCTACAGCTGAAATTAGTCCGGTTGGTCTTGCAACTACAGGATCTAATGCAGATATTTGGAACTGGGCTGTAAGCTTAGCCTTCCCAGACTTGGGCAAAAAAGGGAACCTACTTGGTTTCGTATTTGGGATGCCGCCTAAAGTGACCGACAACGATGTCAGTAACAATGAAGATCGGGACACCTCATATCATGTAGAGGCTCTGTATCGCTATCGGCTGACTGACAACATTGAACTCACCCCAGGGTTGTTGGTGATTCTTAATCCCGAACACAACGATAACAACGACACACTCTACGTAGGAACGCTGCGAACAACCTTTAAGTTCTAAGCACCTATATTTCGGGTAGGGGCGGGGGATTCCTCTCCCGCTCGTCTCTGACCCCACAAAGGATACATTTACGCCAATAAAATGCTGCGTGCGATCGCTCCTATCTGAACTTATGCGATCGCACCTTCGCGTGCAGATCTAAGCCTTCAAAACTCCTTCGAGCTGCGCTTTCCTGCTGGCAATCATCATCTTTGCTTAACCTGTAGATTACCAAAGCCTTACCTTTACCTAAACTTACAGAACTAGCATAAAGATCGGCAGGGGTAGCATTTTAATTTTGTAAATACGCTATCTTGTAGAGTTGGTTTTCATCTGCTCTAGTTCATTCCTACTTCCTGGCAGTAAATAAAACGACAATAACCGCCAGGAAAGAACATGCACCTAGCATTTTTGACAATTCTTCAGCGTCAGCTTTTTAAAGACTCAAAGATTCAGTATGTTTTCTCCAATGCATTCAACACGACGGGCTTTTCTCGTTCCCTTTATTGCCCTCTCACTCAGCGTGACTGCCTGTCAGTCGCCAAACACAACTCCTACCACCAGTCCAACGGCAGGAACCCCTGGTAGCGCTACTCCTGCGGCAGCAGGCGGTGGTGGCGGTGGCAACGTCTCCTTAACTGGTGCCGGTGCCAGTTTTCCAGCTCCTTTGTATCAGCGGTGGTTCTCGGAGTACAACAAGCAGAATCCCAACGTCCAAGTCAGCTATCAATCGGTTGGTAGCGGTGCTGGTGTGGAACAGTTCACCCAGGGAACTGTGGACTTTGGTGCCAGCGATACGGGGATGAAACAGGAGGAAATCACCAAGGTTAGCAAGGGTGCCGTGTTATTACCCATGACAGCAGGCAGCATTGTTCTAGCCTACAACCTGCCCGATGTCAAAGGTCTCAAGCTACCGCGTGCAGTTTACACCGATATCTTCTTGGGCAAAATCAAGAAGTGGAACGATCCCAGAATTGCCCAAGCCAATCCTGGGCTGAATTTACCAGACAGGGAGATTACTGTTATCCATCGCTCCGATGGTAGCGGTACTACAGCAGTCTTCACCAAACATCTGAGTGCGATTAGTCCGGCATGGAAAAGTGGTCCTGGCGACGGTAAAACGGTCAACTGGCCTGTCGGCGTGGGTGCCAAAGGCAACGAAGGTGTCACCGCTCAACTCCTGCAAAGTGATGGTGCCATCGGTTATGTCGAGTACGGCTACGCCAAGCAACAAAACATCCCTGTAGCGGCGCTGGAAAATAAAGCGGGCAAGTTTATTGAACCCTCCAGCGAAAGTGCGGCTAACACGCTAGCCGCAGTGACTCTGCCCGCAGACTTGCAAGTTTCTATCACCGACCCAACCGGCGAGAATTCTTACCCAATTGTCACCTATACCTGGGTCATGGCTTACAAAACTTATGAGAATCCTGACGAGGCAAAAGCCCTCAAGGATGTCTTGAAGTGGTCGTTAAATGAAGGACAAAAGTACAGTGAAGAGCTAGGATACGTGCCTCTTCCCCAGCCTGTTGTCGCCAAAGTTCAAGCAGCAGTGGATACCATCAAGCCGTAAGTTTCAGCGTTAGATATTGCCCGAATCGGCAAGAGGCTAATCCTTTCTGAACCAGAATGTTAGTCAAGTAGGCACTGCTTACCCTACTTGACTATGAAGACTTTACAATGAAGTTTTTGGGATTGGATAGTTAGAATCTAGAACTTCCAATCCTGAATTCGCCTAGCACTATATCGCCTACAAAAGTAAAAACTTGGCAAAATTCAGAGATTCCCGGTAGACGTATACCTAGCTCTTGATATAAGATTAAAGGCTGTGACTTTTTGGCGAAACCAATGAACGCTCAGGAAATCATCCGCTCGATTGAAGCGGAGCATCTGAAAAAAGAGTTGCCCATTATCCATGTGGGCGACACCGTTAAGGTTGGGGTAATTATCCAGGAAGGCGGTAAAGAACGGACGCAGCCCTATGAAGGCGTCGTCATTGCCAAGGGCGGGAGCAGCATTAACTGTACGATTACCGTGCGGCGGGTATTCCAGGGAGTAGGCGTTGAGCGGGTATTTCTGCTCCATTCTCCCCGAGTTGAAAGCATCAAGATTATTCGTCGGGGTAAGGTGCGTCGTGCTAAACTATACTATCTGCGCGATCGCGTCGGGAAAGCCACTCGCGTTAAACAACGCTTTGACCGTAGCCTGTAGTCCAATTTGGACAAGGCTATTCCCGATTGACGCCGCTAGGGGTTAAACTTAAATAGAGAAAAGTTCAGCCTCTCGCTCTCAAATCCACCTGTGCGCTCTTAGTTCAGTTGGTAGAACGCAGGTCTCCAAAACCTGATGTCGGGGGTTCAAGTCCTCCAGGGCGCGCTCTCATCACAAAACAGGACTGAGAACTGAAGAGTGTTCGCGAAGTAGCGCAACAGCGCCAACTAAGTGAAAACATAGAGGGACTCAGAACTTAGGCATCAAAGCTCTGCCCGAAAGCATTCCTGTGGTTGCATAGTCAGCCTCAAAAACGTTTACTTTCGGGTAGACTTGTGTTGTGTAGGTGGTTCATCAGTATTGCCTAAGTCAGGTGCTAGACCCAACGATTGCATCGGTATCTGCGTAGATTGGCAGCACATTAGGCTGTACACAGCTAAAAGCGGTAGAAATGAACTGCTCAAGAGCTGTATTAACGGGAGAGATATTGTGGCAAAGAAAAACGAAGCCGAGAGCGAAGCAAAAACAACTGGGTTTAATATATCAACCTTTTTTCAGGAAACCAAAGACGAACTGAATAAAGTCGTCTGGCCCAGTCGGCAGCAATTGCTCAGCGAATCTGCTGCTGTGCTGTTAATGGTAACTCTTTCGGCAGTTTTAATTTATCTGGTTGATGGTTTCTTTGCTTGGGCAGCAAAGCAGGTGTTCGGATGAGTTTTGCAACCGACAATCCACAGGATTTCAATCAACTCGAAGACACGTCAGATGGCTCGGTAAAATCCCGGTGGTACGCTGTTCAGGTGGCATCTGGATGTGAAAAGCGTGTCAAGACAAACTTAGAACAGCGGATTCAAACTCTTGATGTTCGCGATCGCATTCTCCAGGTGGAAATTCCTCAAACTCGCACCCTGAAAATGCTCAAAGATGGCACTCGCAAGGAGTCGGAAGAAAAAGTCTTTCCCGGCTACGTGCTAGTCCGGATGCGGCTAACTCCTGGGGCAGATGGTGAATTGGAGATGGACGATGAAGCTTGGCAGGTTGTCAAGAACACCCCAAACGTGATTAACTTTGTCGGTGCAGAACAGAAACGCCGTTACGGACGGGGACGCGGACACGTTAAACCCTTGCCGCTGAGTTTTTCAGAAGTCGAACGTATCTTTAAACAAGCTACCGAGCAAGAGCCAGTAGTGAAAACTCATCTGGCTACAGGAGATAAAATTATTGTCCTTTCTGGTGCGTTTAAAGATTTTGAAGGCGAGGTCATTGAAGTCAGCCCAGAAAGAAGCAAGCTGAAGGCGTCACTATCCATTTTTGGACGCAATACGCCGGTAGAATTGGAGTTTAATCAGGTTCAGAAACAAAGCTAAATAGTTAAGATGGCAAAGAAAGTTGTTGCAATCATCAAGCTAGCTCTTAATGCGGGCAAAGCTAACCCTGCCCCGCCAGTGGGACCAGCGCTCGGTCAGCACGGGGTCAATATTATGGCGTTCTGTAAAGAATACAACGCCAAAACAGCAGATCAAGCTGGGATGGTAATTCCGGCAGAAATCTCAGTCTATGAAGACCGCAGTTTTACCTTTGTTCTTAAAACACCACCGGCATCCGTTCTGATTCGTAAGGCAGCTGGCATTGAGCGAGGCTCCAACGAACCAAACCGGAAAAAAGTGGCGTCAATTTCAAAGGCACAGTTGCAAGAAATTGCTCAAACTAAAATGCCGGATCTCAATGCCAACGACATTGATGCGGCAATGAAAATTGTGGAAGGAACTGCCCGGAATATGGGCGTTACTATTAACGAATAGCGATTCTTTGATTCGCTAATTGCAAGCACGCGGAAAGCTGGCAACGTAAACCCAATCGGGGGAGAGGTAACATCTCGTTAGTGACCCCAGGAGAAAAATATGGCAAAGAAAGTATCCCGTAGGCTCCAAGAGCTGCAAAAGAAAGTCGAAGATCGACCCTACGAACCCACAGAGGCTCTCAACCTTTTAAAAGAGACAGCCACTGCCAAGTTTCCTGAATCTGCTGAGGCGCATATCCGCCTGGGAATCGATCCCAAATATACCGACCAACAGCTGCGAACAACCGTTGCTTTGCCCAAAGGAACTGGACAGACAATTCGAGTTGCCGTAATCGCCAGAGGGGAAAAGGTCCAAGAAGCCAGCAATGCCGGTGCTGATATTGCCGGTTCCGAAGAGCTGATTGACCAAATCCAAAAAGGCATGATGGATTTTGACCTGCTGCTGGCGACACCGGATATGATGCCCCAGGTAGCAAAACTGGGACGTTTGCTCGGTCCCCGTGGCTTGATGCCCAATCCCAAAGGTGGGACGGTGACGTTCGATCTAGTGCAGGCGATCGCTGAATTTAAAGCTGGTAAGTTAGAATTCAGAGCTGACCGTACTGGGATCGTCCACGTTTTGTTTGGCAAAGCTGCCTTCCCAACTCAAGACTTGCTCGTGAATCTTAAGGCGTTACAGGAAACGATTGACCGTAACCGTCCTTCTGGAGCCAAGGGTCGCTACTGGCGCACAGTGTACATATCTGCGACAATGGGGCCATCGATTGAAATTGACATCAACGCCCTGCGCGATCTAAAGCTGACTGAAGCTGCCTAAGATTCAGCCCTGTAGGGGCAAGGGTTTCCCACCCTTACAGGAACAATCGATTGAGTAAACAACAGGAGCAAGATTTAAAGTTTTCAGCCCAATTAACTGAATAGCACGCGCCGGAGACAGCAGGAGCTGATGGCTTAATTTCCTGCCTAGGTTTGCGACTTTACCGCATTAAGGTCAATCTTCTCGCCACACGCAACATGGCAGAAGCTGCACCAAAAATGCGAACCCTGAAAAGGGTTCCTTGGGATATTGCGTAACCCCGGCTCAACCGCTGGGGTTTTTAATTGGGCTTTTTTAGGTTTGGCATTCTGCATTTTCTAAAGGAGGTGAAAGATACATGGGTAGAACGCCGGAAGATAAACGGGCGATGGTCGCTGAAATCAAAGAAACTTTAAATGTGGCTCAGCTGGCAATCGTCATCGATTACCAGGGGTTATCAGTTTCGGAGATTATGGACTTGCGGCGGCGGCTGCGTCCCAGCGGCACCGTTTGCAAGGTGAGCAAGAACAAGCTGATGGGAATTGCCATTGAGGGTGATTCCAACTGGCAACCGATGTCAGAATTCCTTAAAGGTTCTTCTGCTTTCTTGCTAGTCAAGGACGATTTGAGCGGCGCAATTAAGGCTTACCAAGACTTCCAAAAAGCCACTAAGAAGACAGAACTTCGTGGTGGTGTAATGGAAGGTCGAGCTTTGAGCCAAGCTGACATCAAAGCGCTGGGAGATTTGCCTTCCAAGGAACAACTCATGGCGCAAATTGCTGGAGCTATCAATGGCTTGGCAACCAAGATTGCTGTGGCTATCAACGAAGTTCCAGCTTCGCTGGCAAGAGGACTACAAGCGGTCTCCGAGCAGCAGCAAGAAGGTGGCAACGGCGAAAGCGATGCAACTGCTACTGCCTCAGCGCCTGAGGAATAAATTGGCGGTTACAGGTACAAAGTCTGCCGATGAAGGCAGCTACCTAAACGCCTAAAGAATGGATTCGCGGCTACACAAACAAAGCTTGCCTAGGCAGGCTGTAACAAAAATAACGTTACTGGAGTTTTGAAATGTCTGCTACAACTGACCAAATTCTCGATCAACTAAAATCACTGACTCTGCTGGAAGCTTCTGAACTCGTTAAGCAGATTGAAGAGGCTTTCGGCGTTAGTGCTGCTGCCCCTGCTGGTGGAATGATGATGATGGCGGCTCCTGGTGCTGCTGCTGCTGCGGAACCAGTTGAAGAGCAAACTGCGTTTGACGTGATTCTGGAAGATGTCCCAGCTGATAAGAAGATTGCCATTCTTAAGGTAGTCCGCACCATCACGGGTCTGGGTCTGAAAGAAGCTAAGGACTTGGTAGAATCCACTCCCAAGCCAGTTAAAGAAGGCGCTGCCAAAGAAGAAGCTGCTGATATCAAGAAGCAGTTGGAAGAAGCTGGCGCGAAGGTAGCAGTTAAGTAAAAGGCTAATGGCTAATGGCTTTTTTCAATGAGCCATTAGCCATTCAGTAGGCGGGATAAATTATTTGTAGGATGGGAAAGCGATCGCGTAACTCATGCAGATTTGGGGTTTCCTTGCGTTTTTCCAGCTAACCTACGAAAATCTACGAAAATCTTCAATTTAATTGCATCCGCCTACTTAGCAAAAAATCACCGAATAGAAATGAAGTAATTTCCTGAAGCTAAACAGGAATTACGATTCAGGAGTCTAAAGAAGGCTCCTTTTTTTTTGAGGTGATTTTTTAGGTAATCTAACCTGAGTTCGGGTTAAGCCGAAGGGAGGAAAAACGCATTGATATTGAGAGAGGGCTTCTTAGGCTGATGGCAATAGGCAATTAATCCACAGACCAAATTCACCAAGAAAT
>NZ_JACJPB010000016.1:0-23438 GCF_014695825.1 Coleofasciculus sp. FACHB-542
GTATTTCATTAGTTTTACTTATGAATTACCCGGGGTGAGCGTAGAAGACAGGTGAGCGAGCGCATAATTTCAGACCTCATATTACCCCAGCGACGACTTTTGCAAGAGGTCTATTAGAATCATCCTCACTGGATGTTCTATTTATTTCCGCAGGATTTCCTGAATTATCTAACGGTAAGCCTTTGCGAGTCCGGAGGCGTTCGGCTCTGAGCAACTGCGCGAGTTCTTGCAATTCTCTTAAGATTTGTTCGGGAGATATTGTCCGAGTAGCTGATAATTGTTCAGCCATTTGACGCAATTGCAAGGCGGTTGGGTCTGGATATCGGCTTTTCTCTCCAGCCTTTCGGTGCTGCAAAAGTTGGGTGCGATAAATCTGATGGTAGCTATCAAGTAGCTGAAGTGTTTGGTTGATTTCTGCTGGTGTCCGGTCAAACTCTAATAAAACTCGCTGTAATCGTCCGGGGTTCATGTAACTCAGAATCATCCAGTCAGTTACTTGCTCAATTCCGTGTTCGAGTAAGAATCGTTTGAGGAAGCGATCGCTTTTTACCATCCTGACCGTCCAAGTCGATAATTTACTCTTATCCGGGTCAAAGGTTTGCAAAATTCGAGCGGTTACAGATGGATAGTTTGTCCGGCTTTCATCCATTTCCTGACGCGGAGAACGCAAAGTGCTATCGAGTACCAACGGCAACAGATCCATACTGGTGAAGTCATGGTTTTTGCCAAACTTCTGCTCTAGTTCTAAGCAAAATTCTTGAATTTGATGAGAGATAAAGCAGCGCAGACACACCTCAGCCATCTGACGGCGAGTGTCATCGTTTTGGAACCACTGCATGAGTTGGCGTTGAATTTCCCGGTCTGGCATATCCTCTCGGTCAGAGAGTTCGGGAAATTGAGTCAAGAAAAAGGCTTTTGCCGACTCAACTTCTTCAGTTCGACACTTGCCGAAACTATCAATTCTCATCAAAAGCCAGTATCTCGATGCCGTACCCATCGTTATTTCACTCAATTGTGCAAATGCAAAGCGACTCTGAAATTCCTCATCCTTGCCTCGCGTAAACCAGGATGCCGATCAAAGTCAATTGAGGCAAGTTCGGGGGAGCTGATTGAACGGCTAAAAACGATAAGGATAACTTTAAACAAAGCGAGTGACATCTTCAAGAAATTCCCGCTTTTCCCCAAACTTCACTCGGCTACTTTTCCATTCCTATCGCCACAACTTGCTCAGACGTTCTACCTGCTGCGGCGGGTTTTAGCCAGCTTGCGACCAGCTCCGGCTTTGTTTTTCGAGCAAAAATGCGAATTGCATGGTAACTGACTTTTTCCCGCAGACGATAGACTTCCCTAGTCCGCAAATTCAAGGCGCGAGCGATCGCTTGTTGAGAATTGCCAGCGAGGTAAAGTTCCAGCCAAACCGCTGCTTCTCGACTGACATTTTCGGCTAAATAGTTGTAAAACTCCTGCTTTACGGTTGTCCGCAGAAACATTTGTTCTTCAATTGCTTGATTCTCTTGATACTCGGCAACTGCGTGGATATCGAGGAAACTAACCGGATTGTTTGTCTCGTGGGACACCACTTCCTCAGAAATCAGTCGCACCAGTTCACCATCGGGGATATGAGTCATCCCTCCCCGCCGGGAACGACGTAGATAGTTAAAAAATCTATAAACTAAAAGTGGCTGGTTGCGAATTGGTCTGAGACAGTATTCTTCGATGCTGCTCATCAGTAGAGAGTTGCCTAAGCGAGCGTCTGAAGTACATTTGCTAATCCAGGCAATTTGCTGTTGAATGTAGCGATCGCGATGCAATAATTCCTGAATGACTTCTTGCAACACATCGACAACCGTTGCCGAGCGATCGCGCGATAGCGCCACCCAAGTCCGAATTTTATTCTTCAGCAATACTAAACTCCCCAGCCGAGTCGTCAAGTTGCAATAAGCACGCTCTGGTGCCATGCCTAAGTAGCGTTGCCGTAAAATGCGATAGCGATAATCCATCGCTTGCAAGGCAATTGTTCTCTGAGTTGCGTTAAACGTTTCAAAACGCTCTCCGTCCTCTCCCACCAGCCAGAGAGCAATACTTTCATGGGTTGCTGCGCTATAGCCAGGACAGTCAGATGCCAGCTGCTTCGCCACCTCAGTTGGAGACAGCACAACGGTTAGAAATTTTTTCATTTCAATCGCCGAGAGTGTGTGTTCTACTCGGCTATATCTTCAGTCAGACTGAGGTTATGTATTTTTGCTCCGGTTTCTCCGGGAGAATCCTTCCGGAGAAACCCTGACAGGGTACTATCACAATTCTCTATTCGATGCAGTACGGTTTAACCCCACCCTTGCCCCTCGACCTTTCCTTTAACTAGAGGGGTTCAATATTCTCCCCTCTCCGTTCACGGAGAGGGGCTGGGGGTGAGGTTCCGAGTGATATAGCACTCAAGTTAGAACCGCTATAGGGATACAAAAGCAAATAGGGGCAGGATTATCCCGCCCCTAGAATCATTGATTGAGTCTGGTGTTTATTTAATTCCAGACGCTGCTAATCAATCGCATCAGCAGCCTTATCTGCTGCCCGCTTAGCACTCTCAATTACATTTCTGCCTGCATATTTACTATTTTCCTGGACATTGTCAGCTGCCTGCTGCGTTCCTTTACCCAGGTCTTTGGTTGCATCCTGAGTATTGCCCTTGAGATTTTCAATTCCCTGCTTTGTTCCCTTAGCGAAATCACTAGCCGATTTTTGCGCTTTGTCGCCAATTGCGTCGGTATTTTGCTTGACATTCTCACCGAACTGTTTAGCGTTTTCGCCCTTCTTATCCAGAATCCGCTTGGTGTTTGTACCTACGTCATCGGTCTCGTCAATTACGTGGCGCTCAGCATTGTCAATTAGGCCTTTTGCCTTAGCTGCTACGCCTGAGGTGTCTCTTCTGGGATCGGTATCGCTATAGTCGTTCATCCCACCTTTATACTCATTGGTTAAGGCACCTGTAGGAACGTCCTCCCTAATTTGGTCGGCGGTCTTCGCTTGTGCCCCACCATTACAAGCGGTGGTAACAAAAATGATCGTGGCGGACAAAAACACGGTCAGGATTTTGCCCAAGTTGATTTTTTTCAACCAATTAATTACGCTGTTCATCAAAAAAACTCCTTTTTCTGTACGAGTCAATGGTTGTTTTGGTTAGCATTGCAATCCGAGATTTTCGATTGACTGCCAATCGAAAATCTCAATTATTTGCTTATTTGTGCAAAGCAGGGTTGCTTTGCATTTCAGGTCTCTGACCGGCTTCATCTGATTTATCTTTGATGAAGCTGGAAGCCTCTTTGAACTCTTCACCGATACTTTCTAATATCTTGGCATTAGGATCGCTGCGATTGATTATAGGTTGACGACCTCCAGCTCCAGAGACTTCAAAATCCTCTGAAGTTTTTATGGGCAATTCTTTTTCCTTTGCGGCTCGACCTGCTGGTGTCTCAGCACCCGGGTAGAGGATTTCAGAATCGCTGGTAGCAATTAACTGATTGGACAGGATCTGCAAGTCAGCGCGATCGCGTGGATTCGCTGTTTTGCTGACGTTAGGATCGGTAGACATTTTGTAATTCGTGTAGCCATCTCCACCATTGCTGTGGGGATTGTTGTTCCCTCCCATTTGCACGGGGGGATTTTGTGGACGTGCCCCTAAAGAATCGCCATTGTTACAAGCGCTGGTAACAATTAGCAACGCGCCTGCCAAAAAAACGGTCAATATTTGACGTAACCGTAGTTTTTTAAAGAAAGCAGTTAAGTGTTTCACACACTACTCCCAAGATTTTTACGAACTGTCATAAACAATACAAAAGCTACAGTGTTCCTACCTCTAGCGCAGGTCACATTCTGGTTGCAACTAAAAGCAACCTCTCTCTAACCGTAGAGAGATTCCCAAAAAATAAGCAAAACTACGGTGATATTGGTTGGTTCGCGACCATGCCAGCTAAAAACATCGCTCAGCCTAGAACTTGGCTGATTTTTCTCAATCTTTCAGCATCTGATGGGTCTGGGCATCGATCTGCCTCAAACGCGATCGCTGACATCAAACTTGCCTCACCATCAGGTAGCGGATCGTTATCCGTATCCCAGATGTGCCAAGCTTGGCTGGGAAATTGTTCGCGAATGTCTGCAAAGTGTAGAAACAGAAGAGCGATCGCTCCCTCTGGCAAAAGTTACAGACTCGCTACCGTTCTCACTTTGGTATTCTCATACTCTAGGATGAGGTATTTGCCTCAACTCGCTACCCAGTGTGAAAGGTCATGAAAAAAATTTGGTCATCCCTGAAGCCGTACTTGCGCTGGGTGATTCTCGGCGGGACGCTATTTTTTTTGGCAAAAGCTCTCAAAGACAATTGGCGGGAAGTCGCAGCCATCCGAATGACTGGTGCGGGATGGACAAATCTAGCGATCGCCTTTTTGATTACCTTACTAGCTCATACTTGGTCTGGATTCGTCTGGAGCTGGATTTTGCAATCGTTCCGGCAACCCGTTCAGCCTCGATGGGCGCTCCAAGTTTACCTGAAAACCAACCTTGCCAAGTATTTACCAGGGAATGTCTGGCACTACTACGGGCGCATCGTGGCGGTGACATCCCACGGGGGTTCTTTCGGTGCCGCGACTCTCAGCGTGTTACTCGAACCCCTGCTGATGGCGGCTGCCGCTTTATTGGTTGCCTTAGCAGGTAGCCAGTTGGCTTGGGCAGGTGTCCCCCAGAATACCCAGACGAGAACCTTACAACTTCTTGGTTTGGGTGTGGTTTTGCTGGGCGTTCATCCCCGAATTTTGAACCCGCTGATGCAGTTGGCAAGTAAATTGAAGGGAAAGAAACCAAGAGGTGCAGCGGCGCAGGGGCGCGGGGTAGAAGAAAATGCAAATTTCTCAGCTTCAGCTTCTCAACCCCCCACAGAAGCGACAGAAGCTTCTTTTCGACTTGAGCGCTATCCTCTATTTCCTTTATTGGGAGAAATTGGCTTTTTGTTACTGCGTGGCGCGGGGTTTTTGTTTGCCATGCTAGCACTGACGCCAGTGAATCCCAATCAAATCCCGATGCTGCTGAGTGGGTTTAGTTTGTCATGGCTGTTGGGTTTGATTGTTCCCGGCGCACCTGGGGGAATTGGGGTATTTGAAGCGACAGCGATCGCTCTATTCGGTCAACATTTTTCTGCCGCCATTCTCCTCAGCGTCGTCGCCCTATTCCGCCTGGTGAGTATTTTAGCGGAAGCCGCCGCTGCTGGATTGGCAACTTTGAGCGAGCTTAAGGATCGCTAAAAGGGCTATCAACTACAGCTATGACAACTTTATTCCCCCTCAATTCAGGTTCCCCTCGACCTTTGCGAGGAGGGGTTAGGGGTGGGGTTCTCCTGTCCCGCTTTCAACGGGTAGCCAGAAACCTAATCCTCTGCAACTTGATCTGACATCGCCTCTGCGATCGCAGAAGTTGCAGCTTTTATATCGCTATCTAACTTCAGTTGAGAAAAAACTCGATACATCTGTGCCGTCCCGTTAGGCAGCTTCTTCGTGCCATTTCCGTTCATCTTGATCAAATTGTATTGAACGTTTTCACCATAGATAGCGAAGGTTATATGAAATATTTCAAAGAAATTCACTACCCACTTGCAATCCTCTTCTGGATAGTGCATATAGTATTTGATTAACTCAGCAATGCAAGTTTCTAAATGGGTGCGAACATTTTTACAAATTAATAAAATTTTCAGCAGTACGATTACTAAAGTCAAAGGATGCCCTTGCGACATCAATAAAATAAATAGAGGCGAAGGTTCCCGATGATTTTCAGTCGTTAAATATTCGATCACCCGATTACAGGTTCTTAACAACAGGGCATCATCTAGCGGTTCTTCATGATGATTTTCATATACAACATCTAGCTTTTCTTCTAATTTTGTTTTCAAGACCTCTACAAATTTTCTGTTTTCCACAGAAAAAATTAAATACTTTTGTAGACTATGCTTAAAGTTTTTGTAGAGAAGTCCTTGAGTTTGTTGGAGAAAAATATTTGCCAGATTTGTATAGCTAAATGGCCCCCGTTTCGCAACAATCGTCTTGATCAGACGCAGTACCTCATCCCCTAAACCAGTCGGGTTTTTAGGCAAAATTTCTCTAGGCATCGCCGACTGCGATCGCGTGGTATACATTGCTAGCTCAAACTTAAAGCGATCTTTCAGTTCTTGCGACAATGCTCTGGCGGCTTCCCGCTGTTCGACGGGGTTTGAGAGATTCGCATATTGAGGAACTAACAGATAAGAAGTATAACGATGGCTCCAATGGGTTGCTTCATGTTCTTCGTATCTAGCAGCAAATATCTTTAAATCTTGATAGTCTTGGCTTTTAATAAAATTTACAAGCCAAAGTCTCAACTTACTTAAACTTGGAGACAAGGTTGACTTGCTAATATTTAAATCGCTAAATACTAAAACTAATTCTTTAATTGCTTTATAGCTTCGCGTCGTTTCCCAATTATTGATGAGGATATAACAAGAGCGCTTTAGGGTGTTTTTAAATTCTTCTTCATCATTCGCAAAGATAATGTCTGAAAGCGCTTTGACCGCGTTGGTATTAACAGCGTTAGGACTGTAATAAATAAATAACTGCTTAAATTCTTGCAGAACGGCTTCTGGAGGCCATTGCTGAACAATGTCCACCAAAAAACGATAGATCATATCTCGATCTGGCTGGTTGGAAATGACACGAAACTCGGCCTGATATCCATCTGATAGAATGTCCCTGACCATTCCATTAATTAGGACTATTGAGTCCTTCCTTAGAGTGTGAAGAGCGAAAGTAGATGGCACCCAGCGTCAATGCTAATTGCAGTGTATAGTACTTGACTTGACTGCCCATAGCAATCCTTGAAAATACATACGCTTGGGGAACTTGCTCTCAACCGCTAAGGATCTTCGGATTCAGACCGGAGACGGTTAATTTGTTCTTGCAATTCCTCAATTTGACGCTGTAGCGCATCCACCTCATTAACAGCTGTTTCTGATGGGACATTCACCGCGCCCTGTACAGGGGAACGTTGGTAATTGCCCCGGCGAATCTGACGATATTCTTCTGAGTTTGCCCACTCCTGCAAATGGTGAAGGCGATCGACCGTAAAGGGATGGGTCGTAAACCAACCTTGAGTAAAGTTATTGTAAAGTAAGAACTTGTAGACTTGATTCAACCCGTCTTCGTCCAATTCCTGATATTTTTGCGATTGACGAATAAATTCATCTAAATTTACTTCATTGGCATAACGGGCGCTGCCACCAGCAAATTTCATCATTAAGTGCATCACCGGATTCAGGTCGTCTGTCACCAGGAAAGCGGCTCGATCTGCTGATAATTCCGCTTTACGGCTCCATTCAATAAACGCCAAAACCAAGCCGGTACTGACCAAAGTGCTGAAGCCAAAGGTCGCATTCCCGATAAAGTTGACGGCTTGCAAAGCCCAAACCGCCATCTGACGTAAGGTCGTGTGACCGCATTTAATATGTCCTAATTCATGTGCAATGACTGCCCGAAGTTCCGCTTCGTTGAGCAGGTCTAAAAGTCCAGAGTTCAGGATCACATAAGGGCGTTCTTGTCCGAGGGCGCTGGCATTAACCCAAGGCGCTTGGGAAACGAAAAGCGTTGGTTCTGGGTAAACGTCCAGATCGCGCAAGCATTCCCGGAAAATGCCATAGATGCTAGCATACTGACGCGGCCCGACCTGAATGCTATTGCCCATGTGGTAGACAAACTGGGGACGCTCAGAGGCAAATTCCACAAATTTACGGGCAACCATATCAAATCCAGGCACGCTGCGTAAGGCTTGCTCGGCTTGTCGGTCGAGGGGATGTCTAAAAGCTTCACTGGAAATTCCGGTATAAGTAGGCATATTGATGAGCCTTATACAGCGTTCTACTGAACTATTAAAGCCTAGAAATACAACGAGCGGCTTTTGATCTACATCACAGGGATGCGCGATCGCCGTGTCGTTAAACTGCCACAAAAACTGCTTGATTTAAGCAAGTAACCAACCTACATCTGAGAAAACTTGACACGGCGGCAGTTATCGGAGTGAAAATCACTTCAAAAACTGATTCTCATGTGAATTCTGGGATTCAGCTTTGCTTCTATTGGTTCCCCTTTTTGTAAATGTTGTTCAATGATCGTCTGGACATCGCTGGGTTGAACTCGGCAGTACCAAGTTTCTTCCGGGACAATTCGCACTGTAGGACCACAGCTGCACTGTCCCTGGCAACCGCTCCCCGTCACCATGACTCCGGGAATATCAGCACTCTCAAAAGCGGCAAGTACCTCTGCGCTTCCATTTACCAAACAGGAACGGTACTGGCAAACGATGACGCAACGCCGATCTTGCTCCAAACACTTTTCTTGCGAACCAGTTTCCACTTTTGAGTCCAGCACAGTATAAATTCCTATGGCTCTATGTTAACTTCGCCTTAGCAGACCAGGGGAAAAGTTGGTAGCGCTGGGGAGAGTCCTTTTTCAGGCAATGCTCATTTATTAGGGATTTGATAGCCTTATAGATTGGAATCAGAGTATTTTTAGCAATTTGCTAAAAAGTCGCAACGCCAATCTAGGAGAATATTTGAGTGAGCTATCTCGAAACTGCTGCTGAGTTTTATAGTGAAGTAGCGCAGACGCCACAAGTCGGACTTTGTTGTGTCCAAAGCAGTCCCCTGCAACTGCCAGGACTAAAAATTTCGCCTCAGATGCAGGAGATGAACTACGGTTGCGGTACTACCGTCCATGCCGCTGAACTCGCTAATGACCCGACGGTGCTATATGTCGGCGTTGGCGGTGGTTTGGAAGCGCTGCAATTTGCTTATTTTTCTCGCCGTCCGGGTGGGGTGATTGCCGTCGATCCAGTGGCGGCGATGCGCGAGGCAGCGACTCGGAACTTAGCGATCGCTGCCCAAGAAAATTCCTGGTTTGACCCCAGTTTTGTGGAGATTCGGGAAGGGGATGCCTTCTCCCTGCCGGTGCCAGACGCCTCTGTAGATGTGGTGGCGCAGAATTGTCTATTTAATATCTTTGAACCCGCTGACCTGCATCGGGCGCTTCGAGAAGCCTTCCGGGTGTTAAAACCAGGGGGTCGTCTACTGATGAGCGACCCGATCGCCACTCGTCCCATCCCACCACATCTGCGGCAGGATGAACGGTTACGGGCAATGTGTCTGTCAGGTGCTTTAACTTACGAGCAATATACTCAGCATCTTATTGATGCTGGATTTGGGCAGATAGAAATTCGAGCGCGGCGTCCTTACCGACTGCTGGATTGCGCTAGCTACGGGTTGCAGGAACCATTGCTATTAGAAAGTTTGGATTCTGTTTCTTTTAAAGTGGCAATTCCTGAAGATGGTGCTTGTATTTTTACTGGCAAAACGGCGATTTACACCGGCACCGAAGAGTTTTTTGATGACTCGAACGGGCATATCCTTCCACGGGGTTTACCAGCCGCGGTGTGCGATAAGACAGCAGGAAAGCTTGGTGCATTGATGCCAAAAGACATCCTGATTACTGATTCAACCTGGTACTATACGGGCGGCGGTTGCTGTTAAGTGACGAATTTGTTGGGTGCTTGGATAGGATAGCTGAAGAGATTCTTCAATAAAACTTGATGGCTAAACTACCCGCGATCGCACCTCCTTCCGTTTCTTCTGGCTTTCATGCCCTGTCTGACCCCCTACGGATTCAAGTGTTAGAGCTGCTCCGCGAACAAGAGCGCTGCGTCTGCGAACTCTGCGAACAGTTGGGGGTCACTCAGTCTAAACTTTCCTTTCACCTAAAAACTCTCAAAGAAGCCGCTTTAGTTTGCTCCCGACAAGAAGGACGCTGGATTTACTACAGCCTCAATCTGCCTCAATTTGTTGTTTTGGAGCAGTATTTGGCAGAGTACAGTCGCTTCAGCCCGCTCTTATCAGCGCTTCCCTGTAAAGACTAGGCTTGACACATCAATTTTTTTTGAAATATGCTTAATGCATCAATTTTTTTTGAAATATAAGTTGCAGAAAATTCTTTGGTGCTGGGGATGGTCGTGAAATCAGTGTCGCGGATGGCGCGTTGGAACTCAGTTTTCCAATCGTGCAAGCAACAAGCGATCGCTGAGGGAGTGGGTACATTCATCCTGGTGTTTGCCGGTACGGGTGCCGTGATGGTAAACCAAATTAGCGATGGCGCGGTGACTCATCTCGGCATCAGCTTTGTGTTTGGCGCAGTTGTTGCCGCTTTAATTTACGCCTTGGGACACATTAGCGGCGCTCACTTTAACCCGGCGGTAACGCTGGCTTTCTGGACAAGCGGCTTTTTCCCGAAACGCCAAGTATTGCCCTACATCTTGGCGCAGTCTTTAGGAGCAATTGCCGCCTCAGCTTTACTCTGGATGGCTTTAGGGCGCGTTGGCAATCTGGGTGCGACGGTGCCGCTAGAAGGGAATTGGCTGCAATCCCTGGTGCTGGAAACGGTTCTCACCTTTATTTTAATGTTTGTGATTTTTGGTTCCGGTCTCGATCGCCGCGCCCCGATTGGCTTTGCGGGGTTAGCGATTGGCTTGACGGTGGGGCTAGAGGCGGCGTTTATGGGGCCAATTACCGGAGCGAGTATGAATCCAGTGCGATCGCTCGGCCCCGCTTTAGTGGGCGGCATTTGGCAGCACCACTGGGTTTATTGGGTTGCACCGATTTTAGGGGCGCAATTAGCCGTGTTGATTTACAGCCAACTTTCCAACGGATTTCGGGACATTAAGTAAGGGAGAAAACCTGATGAAACGAGTGATGTTTGTTTGCAAGAAAAATTCTGCCCGTTCCCAAATGGCAGAAGGCTTTGCAAAAACACTGGGTAAGGGAGAAATTGAAGTGATTAGCTCTGGATTAGAAGCCTCTCAGATTAGACCGGAAGCGATCGCTACCATGAAAGAAATCGGCA
This sequence comes from Coleofasciculus sp. FACHB-542, assembly GCF_014695825.1. Lineage (NCBI taxonomy): Bacteria > Bacillati > Cyanobacteriota > Cyanophyceae > Coleofasciculales > Coleofasciculaceae > Coleofasciculus > Coleofasciculus sp. FACHB-542. Next base: position 10,953 of record NZ_JACJPB010000016.1, read on the forward strand.
TTGACATTACCAATCAACACTCGAAACCCCTTAGCGACTTCAAGGCTGAAGACTTTGATGTGGTAATTTCCCTGTGCGGTTGTGGAGTTAATCTGCCGACAGATTGGGTACTTCGGGAAGTATTTGAGGATTGGCAGCTTGACGATCCGGCTGAACAGCCTGAAATTTTCCCCAGAGTGCGCGATCAGATAAAAGAACGGGTGACTAAACTCATCGAATCGCTAAAGGAAGAAGCGACACCTGTTGGATAAGGTTTCAATGACAAACCAAACACCGATAGAGCAACCAATTCAGCAGGTTCTTGAGCAAAAGTTATCCTTCTCATGACAACTTTCGAGCATCCACCCAGAATTTTATTCTTGTATGGCTCTTTAAGAGAGCGTTCTTACAGCCGTTTATTAGCAGAAGAAGCCGCCAGAATCATCGAAGGTTTTGGTGCAGAAACCAAATTCTTTGACCCGCGTGAATTGCCGATTCACGGTAGCGTAGAGGCTGACCATCCGAAGGTTCAAGAATTGCGGAATTTAAGCTTGTGGTCTGAGGGTCAAGTTTGGTCTAGTCCAGAGATGCACGGGAATATTACCGGCATTCTGAAAAACCAAATCGACTGGATTCCTCTAACTTTAGGGGCAGTAAGACCGACTCAAGGTAGAACTTTGGCAGTCATGCAGGTCAGCGGTGGTTCTCAGTCATTTAACGCCGTCAATACTATGCGAATCTTGGGACGCTGGATGCGGATGTTTACCATCCCCAATCAGTCTTCCGTTGCTAAAGCGTACAACGAGTTTAACGAAGACGGAACGATGAAGGATTCCGCATATCGCGATCGCGTTATCGACGTAATGGAAGAACTTTACAAATTTACGCTACTACTGCGAGATAAAGTAGACTACCTGACGGATCGCTACAGCGAACGCAAGGAAAAAGCAGCGACTCAGCCGAGGTTATAACGACCTCTCGCTTTTTAAAAACCTACCCTTGAAAGACCCTAGCCCCGCCCCGTTCGCGGGGCGGGGTTCAATATTCCCCTTCCGTGGAGGTCGAGGGGTCGGGGGTGGGTTACGAGTGTGTACATTGCACTAAGCGTGAGAACCGCTATATACCACTTCTAAGATTGTTCTCAACTGATACTCAGCTTGCCAAGTTTTAATAATATCTAAGCTTAATCCCAGACCATTGTAGTTTTAGTCACACGAGGGTATAAAGTTATATCCCTCTATCTTTTGGGCAAGTTCGGCAACAGCCGAGGCATCTTGCCGAGGGTCAATGTACTGAGCTACAGGCAATGATTAGGATAGAACGATGAGTTATCAGAGTATCGCTGTATTTCAGAAAAAATCAGAACAAAAAAATCCTGGCACTTATGCTAGCATCTACTGCGACAGCAGCAGTGCTTAAACTTGTACTTAAAAATTTAATACCATAAAACAGTGTTTTTGTCACTTCTTTTTAGGAGATTAGCGGCAATTAGACTTGCTCAATCCAACATTGAGTTGTCTGCGTACTAATTTATTAGAAGGTTCTCATGAAATGTCTGCTGGCGTTACGGCAACTAATTTTCTGCGTGCCGCTTATGCCTTCTCCGGGTTCTACAAGATATTCATCAAGATGAGGCAAACAATCGTTTAGGCAGGGAATTTTTACTGCTGACATTGTTATGACCAACCTGACCTTCGATAACCATGTTTCCCTGTTTAGGACTACCCCATGATTAATCTTGAATCAACTCGTTCAACCGTAACACCTTTTAAAGAAAAAATTGGTGCCCCTTTAATCAAAAGTAAAATTAGCGTTTTACAAATCAATTTGGGGAAGCGCTGCAACCTTGCCTGTACTCACTGCCATGTAGAAGCAGGACCAAAACGAACTGAAGAACTAACCCCAGAAGTTTGTAATCAGCTGATTGAACTAATCTATAGATTTCCCCAAATCAAGATTGTTGACTTGACAGGGGGTGCCCCGGAAATGAACTATGGTTTTAAACCCCTGGTAGAGGCAGCGAGAGATGCAGGTAAACAAGTAATTGTGCGGTCTAACCTCACCATCTATTTTGAAAAAGGGTTTGAGACTCTTCCAGAATACTGTGCCAAACACCAAACGAGAATTGTTGCTTCCTTGCCATGCTATTTGGAAGACAATGTTGATAAAATGCGCGGCTCTGGGGTCTATAACGACTCAATTCAGGCACTGCAATGTTTGAACCAGAAAGGTTATGGTCTTGACCCTAACTTAATCCTCGATCTGGTATACAACCCTCCAGTTCCAGCTACAGAAAATTTTTCTTTAACCCCCAATCAGGTAAATCTGGAACAAGATTACAAGGCTTATCTAAAAGAGCATTTCAACATTGTTTTTAACAGCTTATTCACGATTACAAATTTACCAATTGGGCGAACAAAGTTTCATTTAGAACACAGAAAATTAATCAAGCCTTATTTACACTTCCTAGAGTCAAATTTCAATGGCAGCACCCTTGAACATTTAATGTGTCGGGATGAACTTTCAAGTGACTATCTGGGAAATGTCTATGATTGCGACTTTAACCAGATGGAAAATTTACCGGCGAAAACCCGCAATGGTGAAAAACTGACAGTTGCCAAGATATTGGAAGCTGGCAGCTTAGACATTATTGAAGAAATACAAACTGCATCTTACTGCTATGGTTGCACGGCTGGATGTGGTTCTAGCTGTGGGGGTGCCCTGATTTGAAACTAGCAAAAAAAGTAGGATTCTCCCTCTTCTCAGTCAAGGCAAAGTTTGTTCGCAAAATAAAATTTTGCCTGGATTTTATCGGATGAGAAATAAGACCAACCAAAGTGCTTCCCCGATGCCGAAACGTTACAGTCAGTGGGTCAGAACGCTCAAAAGTCCCCCCTTGTGGATAGCGATCGCACTCTCGATCGGCATCCTGCTGTGTATCTTTAGCCCATTGAAACTTTTGTTGGATAAATCTTTCCTGGTTAGTCAGTTGGAAATATTCGGTAGTTGGGCAGTCTGCTTGTTTATCCTGGTTTTTGCCCTGTCTAGCGCCATCGGCATCCCTGGAATTATGTTTCCTGTTGCGGCTGGTGCGGTTTTCGGTTTCGTCTGGGGAAGCCTTTGGTCGGTCATCGGCGCAACGCTGGGGGCAATTGGCGCATTTTTGGCGTCTCGCTACCTGCTGCGCGACTGGGCGGAACGCCGATTTGGTCAACATCAAGCGTTGATGCGGTTCAATCAAGCCGTGACCCGTCAGCCTCTGGCTTTTGTGATGGCGATCCGCTTTGCGCCAATCTCCCCCTTCACGGTGGTTAATTTCTTGTTGGGACTCACGCCTATCAGCTGGGTACCTTATTCAGTTGGCACGTTTATCGGCATTATTCCAGGGACGCTGGCTTACGCTTGGGTGGGGGTTACGGGTGAGCAAGCTTTGCAGGGAGGCGATCGCTTGCCCTTGCTACTAGCGCTCAGTTTTTTAACTCTCCTGTGTGTATTGCCTATTTTGGCTCGTAAAAAGACGCAACCCATTAACTGACGAATAAATTCAACCAATTTTTAGTTTTATTTCCCTTAATTTTTGTTTTCACCGGCTGTGCCGGATACTCGCAGTCCGCTGATGCCAAGAACGAAGCGATCGCAGCGCCACTGCTGCCGGACGCTGCACGGCAACAGATTCTGTTATGAGATCAACTGATAACTTCTTCCACAACTTGGGAAAATTGCTTAGCTGGGAACCTAATTAGCTCCAATCAGTTCTGAAGAGTTAACAAGATTACGTAAATAGCAATAGGGAAGAGACAAACCGATGAAACGGGCAATTTCTGGCGCTTTATTAACTATTTTGAGCTTTAGCCTTCCAGCAATGGCTGCCACTACAGAGAAATTCCAGGTCAAAGGGCAAAACGCTTCCGCCTCTTTTTACCAATCTGACGACTGTAGCTCAAGCGGTGTCAGTGTTTGGGCTGCCGATAACGTCAGCCGTAGCGCACCAGGAGCACCGACTTCGGAGAAGGGAGCCAACGTCTCTTATTGGAACTCGAATTGGTGTACCGGCAAGTATTCCTATGGTTACGGTTACGCTCCAAATGTCACCTTCACCGCCAATAACCAGCTCAGCTCAGCTAGTTTGAAAGGCACCTTCAAAGTTGACGAATATTCGTCAGAGAATCCCGACTCAACGACTGCCAAAACGGTTGACGTAGCGCTAAATTGGACGGGAACAGGCGAGACATTCCGGGGTCACAGCAGTTCTCACTATCAGTGGATGGGCGGTATGTCGCACTCTCGCTATGTTGGCTCTTATCGGACTGCGGACGTATCGGGTAGCGTCACGATGGACGGCAAAAACCTGATTACGAATATCCCTGGTTTTGGCGATCTGAACTCGTCTAGCAGCGGCTCGGTGCAAATCACCAAGAGGTAGACTGTCGTTAAAGATTTGGACGTTAAAGATTTGGGGATTCTTCGTCTTTCCCGCCCAAATACAATCATTAGCCATCAGTTCTCTGGGGACTGATGGCTTGTCGTTAACAGCTAAAAATTAGCAACGAATTAAAATTCGGTGTCGTTATAGCCATTTACTGCACTGGGGTCTGTATCCTGTTTAGAACCGAGTAAATCTAGGCGATCCACCTTAATAACAGGTTTAGATCGGTTAGATGCCTTATTATCGCTCCAAGTCTCTATTTTCAAGGAGCCTTGTACCCCTATCAAACTGCCCTTTCTCACATAGTTCGCAGCCACTTCCGCTGTCTTCCCCCACAGTTCCAGGTTAAACCAGTCAGGCTGGTCGCTATTGCGAGTTCGACGATCTACTGCCAGCGTCAGATTGCACTTAATCTTACCTGACTCGAAATACTTGACATCAGGCTCTGTACCCACACGACCTACCAAGTTCACAACATTCAGGCTCATAAAATTGATTAGTACAAATGTACTGAACTACAGTGAATATACTTTAACGAATTTAGATAGTAGGCTCAAGTCAACTTTATCCTGATTTGCTCTTCAACTACCAGAATGATGCTTGGAAATGGCCTTGAGGCGTTTTCACTGGATAAATTCGTCTACCTGACTAGACTCTGGATAGAAAACGTAATAGAATCCACCTCGGTTCCATTTCCGTTAGAATTCCATCTCACACAACAGCATTTCATTTTGGGGGCGTAGAAACGAGTGGGTCTTTTCAGTCGCTTTTCCTTATCCCGGGACATGGGTATCGACCTGGGCACTGCTAACACCCTGGTTTATGTGTCCGGCAAAGGTATTGTTCTCCAAGAACCCTCTGTGGTTGCTATGGATATGGACACAAAAACCCCGCTAGCCGTGGGCGAAGATGCCAAAAAAATGTTGGGAAGAACTCCCGGCAATGTGGTGGCCCTGCGCCCCCTGCGCGATGGTGTCATTGCAGATTTCGATGTCGCTGAGCTAATGCTTAAGCATTTTATTCAGCGAGTACATGAGGGAAGAGCCTTAGTTTCACCTCGTGTTGTCATTGGCATTCCTTCGGGTGTCACTGGCGTAGAACGACGAGCCGTTATGGAAGCAGCATCTCAGGCAGGTGCCAGGGATGTGTACTTGATAGATGAGCCGGTCGCTGCTGCCATTGGCGCTGGACTACCAGTGGCTGAGCCTACGGGCAACATGATCATTGATATTGGTGGCGGCACCACAGAAGTTGCCGTGCTTTCTTTACAAGGAACGGTTTTAAGTGAATCGGTGCGCGTGGCTGGGGATGAGCTTTCGGAAGCCATCATGCAGTACATGAAAAAAGTCCATAACTTGGTGATTGGGGAACGCACGTCTGAAGAAATCAAGATTCAGATTGGTTCTGCCTACCCCACCAGTTTTGATGAAGAAGCCATCATGGAAGTGCGAGGCTTGCACCTGCTCTCTGGCTTGCCGCGCACTGTCACCATCAAGGGACCGGAAATTCGGGAAAGTATGTCTGAACCGCTTTCAGTAATTGTGGATGCGGTGAAGCGAACCTTAGAGCGCACGCCTCCCGAACTCGCAGCCGATATTATCGACCGGGGCATCATGCTGGCTGGCGGCGGTGCTTTGTTAAAGGGGCTGGACACGCTCATCAGCCACGAAACTGGCATTGTCACCCACGTAGCGGCAGATCCGCTCTCGTGCGTGGTGCTGGGAACCGGGCGGGTGTTGGAGAATTTCAAACAGCTAGAGCGGGTGTTCAGCGGGCGATCGCGCCAGATGTAGCAGTCATTAGTCGTTAGTCATTAGTCATTAGTCATCGGCAGTAGACGATGAACTAAAGGCTAAGGCTAGAGACTAGGGACAAGGACTAAAAACTAAAGGACTCAAGACGGACGAATCGCTGATACCTAAATGTTTACACTGCGTCGCTGGTGGGTTCGGCACGGAATACAAGTTATATTGGCTGGGCTAACGATTGGAAGTGCGTGGGCGATTCGGGAGACTCAGGGAGCTGCTCTTTATGAGACTTACCAGTTGCTCACCCGTCCTTTTCAAGGGGAACCCACGTCACAAGAGCGCATCGAGAATGCCCGCGTTCTGGAACTACAGGAGCGGTTAGTTGAACTCGAAAGCCAAAATCAGAAGTTACAAGAGCTGTTGGGTTATGTTAAACAGAAAAAACAGCCAGGGATAGTCGCTCCGATTGTGGGACGTAGCGCCGATCATTGGTGGCAACAGATAACCCTCGGTCGAGGAAGTCAAGACGGTATCAAAGCCGATTTCATCGTGATGGGTACGGGTGGCTTGGTCGGTCGCGTAACCAACGTGACTCCCCATAGCAGCCGGGTCTTACTGGTCAGCGATCCCAGCAGCCGGGTAGGGGTTGCAATTAGCCGCAGCCGTTATATGGGCTATCTTCGAGGACAAGGTTCTAACCGAGCAGTGATGCAGTTTTTTGATAAAGTTCCTGATGTCCGTCGGGGCGATGTCGTGGCAACATCATCTGTCAGTAAACTTTTTCCGTCAGGGTTGCCGATAGGGCGAATAGAATCTGTAAATTTGGACAAAACTCCAGCTCCTGAAGCTGTGATTGAGTTGACAGCACCGATGAGTTCCTTGGAATGGGTGGTTGTGTACCCGAAATGAGGAATGAGCGGTTAGCTGTCATTAGGAAATAGCAATAGTAAATAGTGATTAGTCATTAGCCACAGACGATGGACTAAGGACTAATCACGGATGACCCATGACCCATGACTCATGATCAATGTATCTGACTTGTCACCTTGGCCTCGTCAAATGCTTAACTGGGCAGTAACCATTGGTTCTGTCCTGTTGTGCTTATTGGTCTTGCCACTGCGCCTACCGGGAATGGAATTGTTGGGAATTGGCCCCAACTGGTTGTTAATTTGGGTGGTTGCCTGGAGTTTGAAGCGATCGGTGTTGCAGGGTGCGATCGCCGGGTTGGTGTTGGGACTGATCCAAGATGGGATGACATCCCCCGATCCCAGTCATACCCTGAGCTTAGCATTGGTAGGAATTTTGACCGCTCGGATTCAAAAGCAGCGGTATATTGAGGAAGATTTTATTTCGGTGGCGTTAATTGTTTTTGGGATGGCGGTTGTGGGGGAGACGGTGAGTGCCCTTCAGTTCACGCTACAGGGCGATCGCGATCTGGGAGCAATTTGGACATATCACCAGCGCATTGCCCTCTCCAGTGCCATCCTGAGCAGCCTTTGGGCACCCGTTGTTTACTATCCTCTAAATCGCTGGTGGCAGCATATGAACCTGTTAGGGCAGTCTTCTAAGTAGTTTCTAGCCAATCGTCAATACTCAGTCTTCTGAGTATTGAGTGAGGACTATTGACGATTGACCAATGAGTGATGACTCACTCCCAGCAGGTAATGAGCAACAGAAAGTAAATCGCTATGAATGCGGGTTGGTTGGAACTGTCGCAACCTTTGGGGGCTACGAATGCCACAAGTCAGCGCGATGGTGGGAATCGAAAGCGCTTGTCCTGCTAAAATGTCTGCTTCCGTATCCCCGACCATCCAACAATCATCGGCAGTTTGCCAAGGCGAACAATGTTCTGCGATCGCTGTGGTGAGAAGTTGCGTTTTCACTTCAGCGTAGTTTTGATAGGCGGCATGGCTGTCTTGAGTCCCATAAATGCCACTAAACAAACGAGCCAAACCGTGATTTTGCAGGATTTGCAGAGCTTGGGATTGACATCGCAACGTCACTAACACCAGCTTGATGCCTTGAGAATGTAGCAATGCTAGCGCCCAGTTCACTCCTGGCTGCATTTTGTCTTTCTGTAACAGCGCCGGTTGATTGACGATGCTGACGACACGCTGCAAAAATACATTAATTTGCTCACCCTGTAAGCCCGATCGCATCGCAATTTCCACATCAGGGACGCGATCTTGCTTCATTTGCCAGAATTGCTCTTTAGTCAATACCTGAAGATGCAGGATTTCTCCTTGCTCCTGATATATCTCCTGAGTATCAGCGAGTCCTAGCTGATAGGTACTGTAATAGCGGTGGGAAACGTCCACAAGTGGGCCGTCAAAGTCGCAAAACACGGTCAGTTTTTGTAAATGAGGGGCAGCGGCTTGACCCCGGTAGGGCTGAGGTGGTTGCAAATCTGAGGCGGCGGGGCAGCAGTTCATAGGACGTTACGAATCCGAACTTTTTGATACGTTTATTTACATTAACAGGTGCAACATAAGTTGTCATGGGATTTAGCCATCAAAATATATTAGACCTATTTATAGGGATATGTAGCGATCGCCTAACTATAGGGGTGAAAATCGGGGTGAAAATCAATATAACTTTTGAAGGCGGGTAATCGCAAACTTAGTGATTGGTTCCCCGACAGATGAATTCCTCAAAGTGAAGCACCATGAAACGGTGCTTATCGGCTCATACGATCTCCCAATATTCCGCTCTTCACAGGTAAACACGCGATCCTCTTTTTTTTGCAGGGATAATCCACCTAGCATCCCTCCCTAAGCCTGCTGCTGCTAAAGTAGGCTGGCTATTACACTCAGGTGTAGCCAGGACAGCAGCAAACTCATGGACAACTTTTCCGCAAACACCCAATCGGATGCACCCCAACAGGAGTCCCCTTTTACCTCCTTCGACCGCGCGATGATGCAGCGGTGTATAGAACTAGCCCGTCGCGCCTTAGGACAAACCGCGCCCAATCCCCTAGTGGGTTCTGTCATTGTCCAGGATGGGCAGATTGTGGGGGAAGGGTTTCATCCCGGTGCCGGTCATCCCCATGCAGAAGTCTTTGCGCTGCGAGACGCCGGTGAACGAGCCAAAGGAGCCACAATTTATGTCAATCTGGAACCTTGTAACCACTACGGACGGACGCCTCCCTGTTCGGAAGCGTTGGTAGCCGCAGGGGTGAGCAAGGTGGTAGTGGGCATGGTAGACCCCGATCCGCGCGTGTCGGGAGGCGGGATTGAGCGGTTACGAGCAGCAGGAATCGAAGTTGTGGTGGGCGTGGAAGAAGACGCCTGTCGGCAGCTGAATGAGGCTTTTATCCATCGCATTCTCTACCGGCGTCCGTTTGGCATTTTAAAATACGCCATGACTTTGGATGGCAAAATTGCCACAACCACCGGACACAGCGCCTGGATCACCAGCCCTGATGCCCGCAATGAGGTACATCGAATGCGGGTGGCGTGTGATGCGGTGATCGTGGGCGGCAATACGGTGCGTCTGGATAATCCCCACTTGACCAGCCATCAGACAGAGGCACACAATCCCTTGCGCGTAGTCATGAGTCGCACGCTGGATTTGCCCGTAGAGGCTCATGTGTGGGAGACAGCGGAGGCTCCCACTTTAGTGTTAACAGAGGTGGGAGCTAATCCGGATTTTCAGCAGATGCTGCTGAAAAAGGGTGTGATGGTAGTGGAGCTGACTCCACTGACACCGACGAAGGCAATGGCGTACTTATATGAGCGTGGATTATCGGGCGTGCTGTGGGAATGTGGCGGCACGTTAGCAGCAAGTGCGATCGCAGAAGGGACAGTGCATAAAATTCTGGCCTTCATTGCTCCCAAAATTGTCGGCGGCAGGTTGGCTCCTTCTCCTGTTGGGGATTTGGGGTTTGCAAGCATGACAGATGCACTCACTCTAGAGCGCGTCCGTTGGCGAGCTGTCGGCTCAGATTGCCTGGTTGAAGGTTATTTACCCTTAGCAGTCAGTAGTCAGTAGTCAGTGGTTATTGGTCATTCGTGAATGGCGAATAGCTAATTGTCAATTGCCATTCGCCATTCACAAAGCTGATAGCTATCAAAATATGGTCGAAGTGATTGTATGGAGCCTGTTGGTTGGAAGTTTTGGTCTGGAGGCAGTCATGGTAAGCGGATGGATGCGCTGGCAGCAGGTGAGTGCAGGTCAGCAATATGAGGAAGAGGAAGAAACTTTGACTCGTTATGAATCTAAACAAGACCTGGCACCCGCAGAGCTGCCTTCTAATGGTTCCTCTGCCCAAACGTTCAAAGATCCGCGACTGATGGGCTGGGAATTTAAAATTGTGCGAGCTAAAGGCGATTTATTCCGCAATCCAACGGTTTTTCAAAAGCTGTGTGAAGAAGAGGCACAATCCGGCTGGATTTTATTAGAAAAAATGGATGACCGGCGGGTGCGGTTCAAGCGACCGACTGCCATGAGGGACATGATTCCATCAGAATCTCTCGCTTATGACCCCTATCGCAGCCATTACGGGCCTGTCTTGACGCGGCGTACCTGGGCGGCAGCGATCGCTGCTGTGATGGCGATAAGTTTACCGGCTTATTTGGGCTATGCCCTGGTGTCGGCAACGCTTGCGAATTCTTCACAGATTAATACACCTGCGGCACCCCCACCGGAGCCGCAGTCTTTCCCAAAGCGTCCCTTGGCACCCAGGTAGCTTTTGGCTTCTAACAATTGGCACTTTAGAAAGTAGAGACGCGATGTAAATCGCGTCTCTACTGTTAATGGGTTTCTTGCCAGACAGACTGACGCTCTTGAGCGAGATCCCGGATCAGGGATAGCTTTGAGTGCAGATAGTCAGTCATAATATTTGTTTCGTCGGAATTGAGCGATCGCTGTTGTTTCAGTTGCTTCAGCAGCCACTGTACTAGGCTGGCATCGTCTAGCTTCAATAACATATTGGCCTGAGTAGTTTCAATTAAAGCCCAAAGCTGACGCAGCATTGTGGGAGTCATAAAACCTCCTATAAGCGGATAGCTGTTCTGAGTGCCGAATTGGCTAGGAACGGGTGTTATGTGGGTGGTGGGAGCAGATGGGTACGGCACACGGCCTCTTATTTAATTATTCCTTTAGTTTTCCACGATAACTTATCTGGTAATACCAAAATCGCGATCGCACAAGTTGCAACAAGAGTTACCAAATACTTAACAAAGCGAACAATAACTTGACAGGGACTAAGGCGGAAAGTTAAAACTGGTTCCGGATTAACGATGGAAGGGAGCCGCTCAAGGCTTGTAGAGACCTCTGAAACCCCATCCCAACCCTCGTGAAAAAATTTAGGCTCAATAGGCGTTTCAGGAAAATTGAGCCAAGAAAGAGGCTAAAAGACTCAGGCTGCAAGTGTTGTAAGCTGTAAGCGGAAATCAATCAATTGAGTCGTTAGTTTTGGGTGACAAAGGCGCAAGTAAAGAGCGAGTCGTTACCGCCAGATTGAGCAAGATAAGCCGTTTTATGAGTCGCCATAGGTGACGATCGATGCAAAGGTTACTGAAGTTAGAACAGGTCATGGCGGAGGAAGTGCGAGAATTCAAGAAACTATTACAGGCACGATCCCTCCTAACCCGCTGAGAAGCGGAATGGCGATCTACTGAGTGAGAAGATGAGTATAGTCACGCAGCCCTTAACTCTGGAGGAGTTCTTAAAACTCCCAGAAACTAAACCCGCATCTGAGTTTATTGACGGAGAGGTTATTCAAAAACCCATGCCTCAAGGTGAGCATAGCCGATTGCAGTTTAAATTTTGCGCGGTTGTTAACGAAGTCGCCGAACCGCAGAAAATTGCGCTTGCATTCCCAGCACTACGCTGTACGTTTGGGGGAGACTCGATTGTTCCAGATGTTGTGGTGTTTCGGTGGGAAAGAATTCCGCTTCGTCCTTCTGGAAGGATTGCCAATCGCTTCGAGATTTATCCCGATTGGTCAATTGAAATCTTATCCCCCGATCAGAGCCAAACGAAAGTATTAGGGAAATTGCTCCACTGCTCTCAGCATGGTACAGAGTTAGGGTGGTTAATCGATCCAGAAGAGGAGAGTATTTTAGTTGTGTTTCCGGAGCAGCGAGTACAATTGCTAAGGGGAACGGCTGAGTTACCTATTCTTAGTGGGATTGGGTTAAAACTGACGGTTGAGCAGGTTTTTAGTTGGTTAACGCTCTAAGACGGATAAGGATTTGCCTGTAAGCGATCGCAGATACTAGTAGTTAACCATAGAGATTATGACAGGCTAGGAGTTGGATAGAGACGCTTGAACTTTGTGCGAGCATCGACTGTAGAAAAGCGCCAATTGACAGTCGCTTGGTTTTGATT
>NZ_JACJPB010000017.1:0-209954 GCF_014695825.1 Coleofasciculus sp. FACHB-542
GTGTTTTCTTGTTCGTATGCTTTGACTACTTTTTCTCGAAAGTCGATGGAGTAAGGTTTCATTCTACCTGTTCATGCACTGACCTCAATGTACTCTATATACCTGCAATCTGCTGTAGCAGGGGCGATCGCTCATCGGTGTTATGCAACGGCGGGTGATGTGAGTGTTGCACTTGCGATCGCTTTCTTTTCAATTGGGCAAATGTGTTCCCCATTTTTCACTAATCTTGCTACCCAATTATTTGTTTGTATCTATCACGAGATAGATTTTTAAAGCAAATTTACAGATGAGTCAAGTTACAGGCTCAACAGAAATATCCAAGGCGTTTTTCAGAACCAAGAACAAGAAATGCCTGCTGGATTTTGCTTTTCTTTGACTCGCGCTTCTAGTTTCATTCTCTATCTTGAGACATATATTGAGCTGTAAAACAATCCATAACCAATCCATCGCCGTATCTTTTTTAGTCAAGAAATCAAAAAGGGAATCCTTCCGATTCCACTGAGGTAGAAGCCGCCAATGAAAAAACTAGCGCAGATAACCGCCATATCGGTACTGGTTACAGGGTTATCATCAGCTTATGCCCAAGCTGCCACATTCACAGAGAAAAGTGATGCTGGGAAGACTCTAAATACAGCAAAAATTATCCCATCAGGGTCGCAAATACTAGAGTTTATTACTGGGACACTTTCTGATAATGATGCTGACTTATTCCAAATTTTTCTGACCGGAGGACAGACATTCTCGGCGACAACAATTAACCTAGATACGCTGGTAGGACTCCCAGTTGATAATGTTTTAGGTACCCCGACCGAGCTGCTTGAAGATCCGCAGTTATTCTTGTTTGATGCGGCTGGTAAGGGCATTTATGGGAATGATGATATTCCTGGCTTAAATTCACAATCAGTTTTATCCTCAGGTGGGTTTTCTCCCACTGAATCTGGTATTTACTATTTAGCGATTGCTAGCTCTGGTTACGATCCTGTAAGTGCATCTGGGAAAATTTTCTCGGCTGGAGCGGATGGAGTTCTAGAACCGACGGGTTCGGGTGGAAACCTTTCCTTGAGCGGCTTTACAGGTACGAGCGCTACCAGTGGAAGATACGCGATCGCACTAACCGGAGTTACAACTAGCGCTGAAAGTAGCACTGCAAGCATTCCCGAACCCTCTGGAACATTAGGCATTTTAGCTTTGGGTACTTTAGGGGCAGTTTCTCATGTGAAAAACAATAGAAAAAAACAAAAAATCACTAGCTGAGTTCCCAGCATTTTCTGGTTGGTTATTGAGGAAAGGTGCAATCGTGCCTTTGTTGGTGGGACGCCAATAAACCAACAGGGATTTGTTTTATCACTGTATTTTTGATAATTGCGATTTCCTCAATGCAGAGGTTAGGGAAAGAGCGAAAATCTAGTGGTAATAGAATTGCCAAAACAAGTTAAAGATTGATTTTTAACTTTCGGAAGAATCCATAACTAGCTCTGAGCCGTACTTCTTTTAAGCCTAGCGATTCAAAAGAAGATAAACCTCCCCATTCCGCGCCAATTAAGTGACTGAATGGATACATATTTAGGAAAAACTGAAATGAAGCAAAAAACTTGTGTTCCTGTGAAAGAAACTGCGGCTCCTCTCAACAAAATTGCGACTTCCCCTAAAAAACCTTCGCGTCGCTTTGGTTTAAGAAACCCAATCGGTTTGGGCGTACTTGTTTTAGGATTAGCTTTGATCGCTGGGATGACACCTCTCTATCTCAAAGCTTCTGACCATGATGATGGTGAGGTAGATGCCAAGGGACGCAACCTTAATTTAACTGACCTGTTTGTATTCCGGGAAAAAGATCAGAACCCGAATGCGTCTCAAAACGATCTGGTCTTGATTATGAATACGAACCCGCGATCGCTAGCGCGTCAGCAGTATTACTTCAGTACCAGAGCGAAGTACGAGTTCAAAGTGTCGCGGGTGAATAATAATGATGCCACTCCCACGGGTAAGGAAGATGTGGTTCTGCAATTCACCTTTAGCCCACCGGATGCAAATCGCCAACAAACCATTACGATGACCGCCATCCGGGACGGTGCAATTGTTCTCCAAACCAAGAACCTCCGCACCACGCCGCTAAATCCTAACCCCAGTGCGCCGCCAATTGTTAATCAGGTATCCGGCGGTGGCGCTAACTTAGCCGTATTTGCTGGACTGCGGGAAGATCCATTCTTCTTCGACGTTGAGCAATATTTCCGGGTTCGCGCTGCTTTTCTTGGCATCGGTCCCGCAGTTTCTGGGTTCCGTCCACCCGAACAAGCTATTGATTTTACCAAAGGATACAACGTCAACGCGATCGCAGTCCGAGTACCGATTAAATTCTTACAAGGCTCGACCTCCGCAACGACTTTTGATGTCTGGGAAACAATTTCAGTGCCCGGAGCAAACGGCAAATTTACTCAGTTTGAGCGACTAGCTCGACCGGCGATCAACGAGGGTCTAGTCGTCACAAACGACTTCCTGAACGCCCTAAACACCGTCAGTCCTGGTTTTGAAGCTGCTGCTTTGGCGGGTCAACAACCGGCTGCGAATATCGCAGGGCCAATCGTCGGGGAAGCGAAAAAGACGCTGCTAGCTTTTGGGAATACCGAGCAACGAGCGAACGCCTTGTTGGGTGCCTTTTTGCCAGACGTGATGCGAATCGACACCAGGGGACCCAGCGGATACGCCAACGCCCTGAATGCCAAAGGTAGTCCGATTCGGGGTCGCTTGATAAAAGATGATGTCATCGACATCACCTTAAGTGTCGTCACCGAGGGGAAGGTTACGAGTGATAACGTGTCCTACGACGGCGCACCTGGTAATCCAGCACAAGGACACAAGCCGTTACAACCCGCATTCCCCTATTTGGCTTTACCCAACTAGGTCAGGAGTGATGAACTGCGTACATTATCAGTGATGAAAATCTAACCTCCTTCTCACCTCTCCCTAACCCTCTCCCAAGAGGAGAGGGAAGCCCAATCAATCTTTTTTACGGGGGAGGGGGAATCACTGAAAACCCGTCCCCTACTAAGGGATGGGTTAGGGGAGAGGTTAACCGAGCTTAGAGACAGAAGCATGAAACGTGCTGAGTATTACAAATCCGAAAACTTGAAAGGTGGGTTGAGTGGGCATCTTGTGCTGAAGCGTTGGTGGATACCGCTCTTAGTGGCGCTACCGATTGCCGGAGTTTTGGTAGGCTGGCGTTTGTGGAATCCCAGTGCTGAACTCGACGCTCCTTATCGTTATCCCTTTTCTCAGTCACCCTCAGACAATATCACCACTGCTTTGGGACGGGAAATCGCTTTCTATCAGGAACGGATTCGGCGAAATCCAGGGGACGGATTAGATCGAACCGCCTTAGCCAAAGCCTATCTGAAGATGGCTCGGGCGACGGGGGATGCTAATTGGTATCTCATGGCGGAGCAGTCGGCAAAGCGATCGCTCGCTAATTTATCCTTTGATAATCAAGGTGCCATTTTGGTGCTGGCTCGGATTGCGGAAGCGAAACATGACTTCACCGAAGCGATTCGCTTGGCAAAACAGGTACTGCAAGCCGAGTCTGGAAATGAAGATGCGCTCTCGGTTCTGGTTACGTCAAACTTGGCAATGGGCAAGGTGGATGAAGCCAACCGCGTCGCCAATACTTTAGTAGATAAAATCCCCACGTTAGGCTCCTTGACACTTAGGGCTTTGGTAAAAGTTGCACAAGGTCAAGATGCAGCAGCCATTCAAGATTTCCAGCAAGCTCTAGCAGCCGAAGAACCAGGCGAGACAGGCAGTTCGGCTTGGACGCGGACGTTGCTGGGTCGGTTTTACTTCCAGCGAGGCAACCATCAACTTGCCAAAGAACTTTACCAGGAAGTTTTACGCATCCTGCCGCGATATCCCTTGGCTTTAGTCAATCTGGCAGAATTAGAGACTCGACTCGGACAGTATCGAGCAGCGGAGCGTCATTACTCCCAGGTCTTCGTTTCCCCAACCTACCAGAATGTATTCGATCACGTTGCCTTGCAGGGCATGGCACGGGTGAAGCATTTGCAGGGCGACGAGTCAGGCGCTCAGGAGTTATGGGGCAAAGCCGAAGCGTTAATCCGCCAGCATCAAAATATCACTTCTTTTGGGCACCGGCGCGAACTGGCACGCCTGTTACTGGAACGGGGGCGTTCCGAGGACTTGCCTGAAGCGCTTTCCCTAATGCAGGCAGAAGTCGCTATCCGCCGCGATGCCGAGACACTGGATACTCTAGCTTGGGCGCTTTGCCGTTCGGAACGCTGGCGGGAAGCTCAGCAAGTTGTTACTGAGGCTTTAGGGCGAGGCACTCGTGATGCGGGAATTTTTGCTCGCGCAGGCACGATTGAGCAGGCATTGGGGAATCGCGCTGAGGCGATCGCTTATTTCCAAAAAGCTGAAGAAATCGACCCGACTTTTGACGAACAGACACAGCGATCGCAAAGACTTAACTCAAATTCTGCAATCGAGGTGAATCAATGAACGCAAAGTGGCATCGATACGGCACGCTGAGCCTGCTGTCGTTTTTGGGAGCGATATTATTTTGGTTCGCTGCTGCTACCCCCAGTTACTCTCACTGGGCTGATTTGTCAGTAGCGGAGATTATGGTGGGCGAGACTGAAACTCAAATGACACTCACCTTTCCCACAGGGTTGATGGCATTTGCAGATGACAACCAGGATAGTCAGGTGTCACCCGATGAAGTCCGCACTCATCAAACTCAGTTGCAGACATTCTTAAGCGATCGCATCCGCCTCAGCGATAACCAGAAGCAAAAAGCTACCCTAACCATTAACGCATCAGAGACCAGCGCCCTACCGCCAAACTTGAAAGTTACCACGGGCACCCACAGCAGCTTACAGCTCACCTACAACTGGTCTCAGCCGGTTCAAGGACTCCAGATCCACTACAATCTATTTCTGCCTGGAGTGCCAACCGCCACTTGCCTTGCAACGATTCTGCATTCCGGACAGGTGCAAAACTTTATCTTCAGCCCCAAAAACCAGACATTTTCATTAATGCCGCCTGGGTTGGCGTGGCTTAACGGGGGAAGCTTGCTGATTGCGATCGCTGGCTCATTTGCGTGGGGTGCAATGCACGCCCTCTCTCCCGGTCACGGCAAGACGATTGTGGGAGCGTACTTGGTGGGTTCCCATGCTACCCCCAAACACGCCCTATTTTTAGGGCTGGCGACGACAATCGCCCATACTACCGGCGTGTTTGCCTTGGGAGCGATCGCGCTGTTCGCCTCACAGTACATCCTGCCCGATCAGTTATATCCCTGGCTCAGTGTCCTCTCCGGTTTGATGGTGGTGGCGATCGGTCTCAACTTGTTCATCAACCGCCTGCGGAGTCATAAAAGCGGCAAATCAGCGACTGCACATCAGCATCTTAGCTTTTCAGCTTCCCAGCGCCATTCCCACAGTCATCACACCCACGACGATTCTCATTACCACCAACCTCATCACCACGATCATCACCACGACGATTCTCATCACCACGATCACCCTCACGAACCTCATCACCACGGCGAACATTCCCACCACGACCACTCGCACTTACCCCCAGGCGCGGATGGATCGCCCGTTACCTGGCGTAACCTGCTTGCCCTAGGTATTTCAGGCGGTTTGGTGCCGTGTCCTTCAGCCTTGGTTTTGCTGCTAAGCGCGATCGCACTAGGACGGATCGGCCTTGGACTGATGTTGGTGTTGACATTTAGTTTAGGACTCGCAGGCGTGCTAACTGGGTTGGGATTGCTACTCGTTTACAGCAAGTGCTTCTTCGATCGGCTACCGATTCAGATGCGGATTGTGAGGATTTTGCCTGCCGTAAGTGCATTATTCATTGCCCTCCTGGGTGTAGGCATCACCACCCAAGCCTTGATGCAAACTGGGTTGGTTCGGCTATAAAGCGTGGCGTGTTAGCGATCGCTCCTATTGCATCGCTTGCCGAACCCGTTCTCTACAAAACTGACATTTATCCCGCTAAGTAGGTATGGCGATCTAAATTGAATTATGAAATATTGGCAACAGTAATGAGTGAGTTCCAATTTCCCATTGACCAAAGTTTTTTAGCCGTTTTTAATCTAAGATTTCACCCATCAAATCAACCATTAAAACTTAAGAAAACCCAATGTTCAGATGCTTTCGTTTAACAGCTACCGTATCTACTGCTCTCATTTCATTGTTTCCTGGTATAGCTTTTAGCCTCCCTTTACAGGCAGATTCTCCCTATCCAGTCGTGCCAGCTTCAAATATAGATATTCCGGTTTGCTATCTACAAACTGAAGATGGTAGAACGGTGGATCTCGGTAAATTATGCATTCAAGCCCCGAAAAATTCTAATGCTCCTTTAAGTAGTAATTTCGGGGCGGGAAATTGCTACTTTGTGGATTCGGCTGGCAAACCCTGTAGAGCTTCTTCAGCCAGTAACCCTCAGCAGTAACCGTCAAGAACTTGAATTGTTGAATAATACCAATTCACTGCTTTGATGCCACATTTACGAGTCCCCAATCCGGTTAAAAAGGGGGCAATATATGGATATGTGTCAGACATAAACTAACGACATAGGTTAGCGATACGACGTTCTTGCTGAGTCACCTGCCCTGAGCGGAGGTGGTTTGGGGCAAGCCGCACTATCAGTCAGTTGAAAAACCACTTTCCTAGTGAACTGACCCTAACTGAAATAGGTACTACCTGAGCAAGGCTTTGCAAAGTTTTTTTACAAGCGGTGTTCGTTCTTGGCTATTGACATCAAGCTTTGGATAGAAATATTTGATGAATGGAATTTATAGATGCCAATCGAAACAGTAGCCGGAACTTCTTTAAAGTATTACCTGCTATCCTTTGATGCCACAGGCAAAGAACGCGATGAATCTGGCGGGTTAATGAGCCAAAAAATCTTGGAAGCGCTGGCTAGCGAACCAATCACAGATGTATTCATCATGAGCCACGGGTGGTTGGGTGACATTCCCGCAGCGCGATCTCAGTACAACGGCTGGATTGGCGCAATGGCAGGGCAAACGGCTGATATTGAAAAAATCAAACAGGCGCGACCGGAATTTCGTCCCTTACTCATCGGACTGCACTGGCCCAGCAAGCCTTGGGGTGATGAAGAATTGACAAGTTCTTCGGTGTCCTTTGACGTGAACGACGAAGATCCAGTTGATCGGTTAGTCGATGAGTATGCCGATCGCATTGCCAACACTGAGGAAGCGCGGCAAGCCCTACAAATAATTCTCAGGTCGGCGATGGAAGACAGCGCACCCGATACCTTACCGCCAGAGGTACTGAGCGCCTACCAAGTGTTGAACCAAGAGGCTGGTTTGGGTAGCGAAGGTGAGGGTGGGGCACCAGGTTCGGATTGGGAAGGTTTCGATCCAGAAGCCATCTATGAAGCGAGTAAAGATGAACCAGTAAGTTTCAGCATCGACAGTAGTTCGGTCTTGGATAAGGTTTTAAACCCCCTGAGGTTACTGTCTTATTGGAAAATGAAAGATCGCGCTCGCCAAATCGGTGAAAGCGCCGGGTTCAACTTGTTAAAAGCACTTCAAGAGAAGGCTGCTCCAACTGTGAGGTTCCACCTGATGGGTCACAGCTTTGGATGCGTTGTTGTCTCTGCCATCCTGAACGGTTCGCAAGGAAAGGGCACGTTAGTCCGCCCAGTGGATTCTTTAGTGTTGGTACAAGGAGCTGTATCGCTCTGGTCTTACTGTTCAAAGATTTCATACGAACGCAATCATCCTGGTTACTTTCACTCAATCATCGCTCAAGGTAAAGTCGCTGGTCCGATCGTTACGACCCAATCTGAGTTCGACTATGCGGTCGGCAAGATGTACCCCCTAGCTGGAAAGATTGTCTTTAGTAGTGTGGACTTTGCCCCCGGTCAATTGCCTAAATATGGCGGAATTGGCAGCTTTGGTCTAGGCGGCGATGACCTGGGAGCGGAAAACACGGATATGCTCCCCTGCGATGCCTCTTATGATTTTAAACCGGGCAAAATCTACAACCTAGAAAGCGGCAAGTTTATTTGTAACGTAGAGCTGGGAGGACCAACCAGCGGTGCCCATTGCGACATTGCTAAGCCGGAAGTCGCTCATGCCGTATGGTCGGCAGCTTATGCCGTGTAGCCGCTAGGGTTAGAACAAATTTATTTGCCTGCGAGAACGGATAGAAACTCAGAAAGTCCCTGTTTTAAAGGTTTTTGGGGTTTTTATCTGTTTGACTCAAAAATTAAATTGTTATTATTCGCCCAACCAATCAGGAACCAAAGAGATGTCCGAAGACCTGCTATTCTTCAATGGAATTGATGGAGCAAGCGGCGATTATTTGCTACCTCCTTTGAGCGCAGAGCAAGTATCTAAGATTGCCCAAGGTGAAGAATTCGATCCAGAACAATTAGAAGATATCCAGTTCAAAAAGCGACAAAAAGAAGAGCCTGACTTTGCTCCTATAGAGGGAGTAGACCCCAAAAACCTCGCAGAAACAGGTTGGGGAGTAATCTTCGCTTACGATGCCGATCCGGCAATCCGAGAGGCACTTAGCGAGCTGCTAGATCATCGCAAAAACCAAGCAACTCAGCAGCACGAGCATTACTACCAGGAATATAGCGGTGCTAAAGGTTATCGTTACGACAAAGCAAAAAATCAGTACGAGTCAAAAAATAAGTTTCTGTCGCGTCAGGGAGTAGGGCCAGGTCCTGCCGATCCAGATAAAATGCCTTACTACCTGATGATTGTCGGAGATCCAGTAACAATTCCCTATCGGTTTCAGTCTCAGCTTAGCGTTCAGTACGCTGTAGGTCGCATTTATTTTGATACGCCACAGGAGTACGCGCAGTACGCTCGCAGCGTAGTAGAAGCAGAAACTAGCAATCTATCCCTATCCCCTAGTGCTGCCTTTTTCGGTGTGTGCAACCCAGGAGATGCTGCCACTAATCTCAGCACTCAAGACCTAATTCAGCCGTTATCTGAATGGGTTGTTGAGGAACATTCCAACTGGGATGTGAAAACGATTATAAAAGAAGAAGCAACCAAAGCGCGTCTGGGACATCTGCTAGGAGGCAGCGAAACGCCTAGTTTGCTGTTCACTGCCAGTCACGGTATGGGTTTTCCCAACGGCGATCCGCGACAGATACCCCACCAAGGCGCATTGCTGTGCCAAGACTGGCCGGGTCGTGAATGGGGACGAAAACCGATTCCGGAAGATTTTTACTTTTCTGGGGATGATATTAGCGAACAAGCACGGCTGTTAGGGATGATTGCTTTTCACTTTGCCTGCTATGGTGCTGGTTGCCCCCAAAAGGATGAATTCGACGGTCACTCTAAATTTCTTTCCGAACGACCAGACATTGCGCCGTACCCGTTTCTTGCCCGCTTGCCGCAGAAACTCCTAAGCCATCCCAAGGGAGGTGCCCTGGCTGTCATCGGTCATGTCGATCGAGCGTGGGGTTGTTCTTTCTCTAGTTCAGATATTCGCGGTTCTAGTGCAGATCGCAGGCAGATAGCAGTTTTTCAAAGTAGCGTGAAGCGCCTGTTGGAAGGTCATCCAGTCGGATCGGCAGTGGAGTATTTTGATGAGCGCTATGCGGAAATCTCCTCCGACCTCAGCTCTGAGCTAGAAGAGATTAAGTTTGGTGCGGTTCCCAATAATCAGAGTTTAGCTGGGATGTGGACGGCTAACAATGACGCCCGCAACTATGCGATTATTGGCGACCCCGCAGTCCGCCTCGTGGTCAGTAGTAGTAAAGATGCGATCGCCGAGCGCCCTACGATTGAAACTGTGCATTTGCCTTCTAATCTGGCACAGGGTTCGGCTCAGGAAACTCCAGAGCAAGTGCCTGATGAAGCTGCCCTGAAGCAAGTTCAGACGCAACTCATCTCATCATTAGAGCAATTTGTCAATACCGTACAAAAAGCTCCGGCTGACAGTGCAGAAAGCTTGCAAACAGCAACATCAATCGCCACCAATCTCTTGAATGTTTTGAAGGGATTGAGTTAATAGCGATCGCACCTAAGTAAACTGCGGCGCGGACTTTGACCGCGCCGCTTTCAGGTTGTTAGGGGGCGATCGCAACAGCGGAGTTGCGTCCTCGTTTTGCTCTAACGCTCCCTACTTTTTTGGTGAACTACTAGCAGTGCTAATACCATCACAAAGCTGGGGATCTCTCTCACTGATATCTGCTCTGGAGTCCTTCAGATAGCCGCGCACCCGATCGCAGTTCATTGCTAGAAGTTCATCCAGTTCTTGTCTAATTTTATACAGGCGAACAGTGCCGTCCCCTCCACTGCTAGCTAGTTTCTCGCCATCTGGACTGAACGCTACACTATAAACAACGCCGGAATGTCCCTGGAATTTGGCTAACTCCTGACCTGTGATGCTCCACAGGCGGACAGTGCTGTCAAATCCTCCAGTGGCTATAAGCTGACCATCCCGGCTAATTGCCACACTTGATATTCTGCCTTTATTGGGAAAGTTGTGCTTTAATTGCCGACCTTTAGTGTCCCACACCTGGATGATGCCGTCGCCTTCATTTACAACAGCAACTAGAAATTGACCATCCCCACTGAACGCCATACGATACACCTTATCCGAGGCTTTGACCAACTGCTGGCCTTTGGTATCCGCAGACCAGACGATGGGGGGGCTATTATCGTTAGTGTTAGTGCTACGAACAGTCAACTGCTGACCATCTGGGCTGATGGCTTCAATTGTTTTTATTTTAGATATTTCCTCTCGATCCCCTTGGAGTTTGACCAACTGCTTGTCTTGAGTGTCCCCAAGCCAGACGCTGACAGTACGGTCTTCGTCATTAGTATCAGTGCTACGAACAGCTAAGTACCGACCATTCGGACTGAATACCACCTGTTGGACGGTGCCTTGATCCCCTTGGAGTTTGAGCGAATGCTTCTTGCCTTTGTTGTTCCACAAGCTGATGATGCCATCATTTGTATTTGTAGTAGTGGCGATTAATATCTGATCATCTGGGGGATTATCTGGGCTGAATGCTACTCCCTTAACCTTGCCTTGAAGCCCTTCGGGTAAAGGTAAATCTTTACCTTGAGCATCATCCCACAAGCGGGCGGCGGACTGCTCATCCGTAAAAGTTTGACCGGCTAGACGCTGACTATCTGGGCTGAATTCTAGCTCACCAATAAGTGAACCCTCAGTCCGGATTACCTTCAACGGCTGCCCAGAGATGTCCCACATACGGACGGTTCTATCATCACTGGTGACCAAAAGCTGACGATCCCGGCTGAACGCCATGCCGCTGAGGCTGTCTTGTCCTTGGAGTTTATCCAACGTCTGGCCTTTGGTGTCCCGCAACCAGATGGTGCCGTTTACTTCCCTGAAGACCAGGATCTGGCTATCTGGACTGAATTTCACGCTATCAAACTCGGTGTTCCCTGATGAATTGATTTCTGCGCTCCATTCCCTATTTTCGGTGTTCCATAGGAGGAAGGTGTTGCTGTTTTCCCCTTTGACGGCCAATATCTGGCTATCCGGGCTGATCTGCACGCTGGAAGCCTTTTGGGGGAGTGTGTACAGCTCCTTGGTTTTGGAATCCAGCACATCGACAGTGTTGTCATTTCGAGTGATGACCCAGAACCGGCCATTTGGGCTGAACTGTGCGTTCTGGTACCCGGATTTATTAGATTCATCATTAGGCGGGAATTTGAATTTGTTCGGCAACCTCTTGGTTTTGGTATTCCACAGGTAGGCAAAGCCTTCTTCCGCGTTAGAGGCGCTCAGGAGCTGGCTATCTGCACTGAACCTCGGTTCCGAGAAGCCCTTAGCCTCGCTCCCTGGGAGTTCCTCCTGCTTCTTGGTTTTGGTATCCGACAGGTAAATTTTGCCTGCCGGATAACCAATGAGGGCGAGCTTCTGTCCATCGGGACTAAGCTGTACGTGAGGATAATACAGTGAATCGGATTTCTCCTCAGTCTTTTTTAGAGAATTGTCCATCGGGATATTTTCCCACTTCTGGGTTTTGGCATCTTCCAAGCTGATTGTGCCTTGATTATCAGCAATAACCAGCCGACCTTCTGAGGTAAACGCCATAGTCTCGACCGAAGATAGATTAGTTTGTAAGCGGTTAACTTCCTGTCCTGCATAAACTGTGCTGGTCAACTTACCTAACACTTGATCCTTTAACTGAGCATCCGGCCACAGTTTTTGCCAGAATGACTGCTTGAGTTGTGTCCCAGCTCGTAAACTGCCTATCCTTGCATCTATTGCTTGATGAGTGACCAAGCCAGTCTCAGCGGATTGTAGAAGAGCCTGAATTCGCTCCATTTCTGCTTCCCTCCACTTACTTCCAGCAAAGATGGCAAATCCACCCAAGACAAAAGCGGCGCTTGCAGTCGCCATGAGCAGACGCTGTTTGCGTTGTTCCTCTTGCTTGCGGATGCGATCGCGCAACTGGACACAAGCTAAAACATATTCCTCCTCAAGTTGATTGAGATGCACAAATTTGGGGTGCTTCCACAACACCTCCGCATCTTCTAATCGTCCCCCCTGATGGATCAGATAAGTGTGTTGACCTGGTTGCTTTTGGTGCGGCTGCCACTCCTCTGCTGCCTGACGTATGTTTTCTCGCAGTTGCAAGTCAGTGCGGTTCTGACTCAACCACTCCTGCAACCTTGGCCAATAGCGGATTAAAGCTTCATGGGCGACTTCTACTTCTTCCTTCCCGGTAGTTTGGTTCCAACTGGTGACGACTAGCCGTACCCCTTCACCAGCTAGCTGCTGCACCAACATCCTAGTCTCTGCCATGTTGCTTCCGCTGGGCACCAGATCCTCTAACTCTACTCGCTGGCGGGTGTCGCGCCGTTTCTCTACCTGGATGGCATTCTTATCCAAGCGAGTTAAGCGCAAGAAAATATTCTGGATTTGCTCTTGTTGCTTAGCTGGTAGGCTAGTGTAAAAAGCATCAGCAGTTTTAGCGATCGCCTTCTGGACTTTACCAATCGCTTCGTACTCCTTATTGCACAGCCAGCGTCCGCACCGTCGCTTCCACAGCTCCTGCAACGCATATTGCAGCAGTGGCATTGCGCCTGGCTCCCCCTGCACGTCATTGAGAACTAAGAGGCTTAAACCCGTTTCAAAGCGCAATCCTCCCCTATCTGCCTGCATCTTCATCGCTGTAATTAGTTCGGCAGGTTCCATTGGTCCCACCAATTTTTGTCGGGTTTCAATCCGCTTTCGCAGTTCGGGGTAGAAGGTACACTCTCCTAAAAAGTCGGCCCGCATTGTTATGACAACTTTCCGCCGCTCGGCAAGGTGTAACAACTTGCCAATAAATTTTTGCCGATTGTCTTTATCCTCGCAGAGGGTGAACAGTTCCTCAAATTGGTCTACCACCAGTACCGAATGCTGTTCCGAGACCTTTAACAGGATTTCTAATTGTTTCAGCGGCTCGTTGCTCGGTGTGATACGAACCGACTGTAGGCTTGGCTCCTGCTCTTTAAGCTTAGGAATCAGCCCAGCTAGCACTACGGATGATTTGCCGCTGCCCGAAGCACCGATAACCGCTAAGAAATTATCCTTCGCCAGTTCCTTTTGTAAGTCTCTAATCAGCTCATCGCGCCCAAAAAAGAACTTATGGTATTGTTCCTCAGCAAAGGAAGAGAGACCCGGAAAAGGACACTCAGCCTTGTATTGTGGTGGTTCCTTGCCCAAAGCTGCCAGAGCATCAAAGCTAATTTCCAGAACTTGATCGCACAGGTTATCGATCTCTAGTATTGCCTTCTGGCGCTGTTCACGCGCTATGCGTGACTCGGCTCCTTGGGTATCATTGAGGATCTCTACCTGCGTTTTAAAGCTCTCATTGAGTACAGAGGCATTAGGGGCGCGTTCTGCCAGGAGTTTGCTTAGCTTTTCAATGCCATACTCGATTTCCTCGTCAGTTAAATCCCGAGCGTCAAGGCGATCGCTAAATAAGGGACGCCCACCCAAGCGGCTAAACAGGGCCGGAACAGCAATATCGTGGCGCTTTCCCAGTCCGGCTGTTGCCTCTTGTAGCGCCGTATCTACCTCTCCAGACTCTCTCAGCCGTCGATAAAAGCTCTGTCCTAGAGCTAAGCCTGTCTCTACGCTCACTTTGCGAGTCATCGCTACTACAGCAGGCATCCCCAAATGTCTAACCAATCTTTGCCCTAATCCACCTAATCCTGCTTCTGCTCTGGGGTCGGCACTTTCGCAAGTGCAGAGAAAGGCAAAGTGAGGTAAACTCCTCTGATGATTACCGATGTTCTTCAGCTCTTTGACTAATTGTTCTCCCGTAACTGACTCAACTTGGTTATCGGCTTCTGCCCAGTACAGAACAGTATCTCCGTCATCCAGCAGCTTGCCGTGGGCGACAAAGTGCAGCAAGGTGTATGGCTTCTTAGAGTTAGTCAGTTGCTTAGACAGTTCTTTTAGCGTTGGCGGTCCGATAGCACCTGCAACATCATTTGCCAAAATTTCGTAAGGAATATCACCAAGCGCTTCCTTGACTCCAGATAAGACATCTTCAACATCAAAAGGTGCTAATTGAAACTTACCGATATTAGAGGGACTCGCTACCAGCACCAGTGCCCGCAAGTCCCGCCGCCCAATCGGGGGAAAGCAGCGATCGATAATAGTGGGAATGTACAGGGAAAAGGGAACGCGCTGGTCGCGGGCTAAAAGATCCCAATCCTCGTCGGCATCAATCGGAGCACACAGCCTTTCCCAATGCAAGGTCTTCACTTCGTCGTTGTCAGCCGCTTCAATCGATAGCAAAATTCGCAGGCGACAGTCCTGACTGCTCTTGGATAGGGCACGAACAAAGGTGTCATAGACAGCCCCTCGAAACAGGGCTTTGCCTAGTAGGGTGCCGTATTTCCTCTCGTTTTCTTGCTGTTGAGTGAGTTCGTTAAAGTCATCCTGACTTAGCTCAAGAGTCTCTTTTGAATGGATGGTTAGTCCATCCGGTTGCTTACACCTGACAACAATAGGCCAGCTACTATCGCCGGATTTGCTCTGGATGGTAATCTCGAACTCAAAGACATTCATGCATTTTTTCCTTTGATTATTTCTCGCTCTCCAGATGCCGGATAACGAATTATTTGTCGTTATTATGAGACGTTATTATGAGCCTATAAGTACAGTGATTAGTTCTTTTGTGTCACACTAGGTAGAAGAAAAATAATATAGCCGTTCTCGCTTATGTACGGTAAAGTTTTGCTCTCTCTTTAAAATCAGAGAGAGGCTTTGAAATTAGCCCTTTTCTCGATTCTGGGAACTCTGTTAGAAGTTAGGTCTTGACTGTACTTGATTCAACCGAGAAGCACTATAAGGTTTTTTTGTCCCTTGCAGCAGAGCAAATTTTGAACCCCTTACAAGGAGGTACTTTTACTGTTCGATAGCTTAACCCATGTTTTTATCAGTTTTTTATCGCTTAAATAATTGTTAATAATAAAACTTATTGTTTAACTATGATTTCTATTTTTATAGATTAATTACCAAAAATAAAGGGTTTAACACTTAAGCTATTGTTAAATATCAAACCAAAAAAGGTTTTTTTTAAACTTAAATAAGTCGAAGAAATGTTTATTATGCGGCTATAATCCGAGTAATAAGCATATAGATAAAAGCCTCCGATGTTTCGAGCAGTTCTTTAATGATCGCCAGATAAACACACGTTAAATTGCGCTTAATATGCGTTAGTTATTCACGTGTGCGTGGTGTTAATGTTTGCAATTTCAGCTTCTGCTTTGTGAAATTTTTTCCAACTAACCATACCTTTCAAAACATCCTCTAAAAGAAGAGGAAAGGTTAGTTGTTCTTCCTTCACTTATAGGGAACCACACATCTTGCATCAGTTGCAATACCGCCAGAGATTAAAATCCCTGGCTAATAGCCAAATTCCTTTTGCATAGGAATCTCATACTGACTAGATAAAGATTTCAGTCCATTAAAAAAAACTTTGGGTATAAGCTGTAGAAATTTATTTCTTGGCGGGTTTTGGGAGTAACTCTAATATGGGGTTAGATTTGTCCGCTCGGAGAAAGTATTGAGCTATGATCGACTTTACAGTTTGGGATGAGTTACTGCGCCGATACGTCGATCTAGAAGGTCGCGTCGATTATCATGCTTGGTCTTCAGAGCGATCGCAAGCGCTTTCACAATGGCTGACTTCCTTGCACCAAGTAGATTTGGGGGATTATCCCAACCCAGATGAACGGTTGGCGCTGTGGCTGAATTTATATAATGCGATCGCGATCAATCAAGTTCTAGAACGCTATCCCATCCCCTCCATCCGACCGAAGATTTTAGGAATTCCCAACTGGATTGCCTTCCTGTTGTTCTTTATCCGTCCCGTCTATTCCTTTGCAGGTAAGCGCTACAGCCTCAATCAAATCGAACATGACATTCTCCGGCGCGAATTTGACGAACCCCTCATCCACTTCGCCCTTGTTTGTGCATCCATCGGTTGTCCGTTGTTGCGAAACGGTGCATACTTTCCGGAATCGGTGCGGACTCAGTTAGAGGATGACGCCAGCCGTTTTATCAATAATCCCGATAAAGTTCGCTACGATTTCCAAACGGGAACGCTTTACTGTAGCAAAATTTTCAAGTGGTACAAGAGCGATTTACTGAAAGTCGCACCTTCAATTCCTGAATACATCCGCTTGTATTTAAAAACCGACGTGCCTCTTGACGCTTCAACGCCGATTTCCTATCTCTATTACGACTGGAATCTGAATGAAAAAAAGAGTTATTAGTTGTTAGTTGAGCGACAGCAGATGCACTTTGATATCAAATTCAGTAATTACCCACTCCCCGGAATCCCACCCCGCCAACGCCTGCGGCTCTGGCTCCCCTCCCCGCAAGCGGGGAGGGGCTGGGGGGTGGGGTTCTTTTATTATGGGAAATTAAACAGATTCTATAACTAATAACGAATTAGCGAATTTCCTCATAAAACTTTTTCAGGTAAGTTGCTTCAACGCCGATACCCCAAAGAAAGCCGATGTAGAGATATATCGCGGTAGCCTTCAGCGAACCCCATTTTGCCACACGGCGATCGCTACTTTGCACAACTCGATTCACTTGACGAATCCGACCTCGTTGCACCAACTTCAGGCACAAATCCGCTTCCTCCATAATTGGCAATGCCGGATCAAATCCGCCACATTTCCAGAAATCGGCGCGACGACAAAACATCACCTGATCGCCAAATAACAATCGCAACCCCTGAAAAAACAAACGAGGTCGGAAAAGCAGCGGCGCGTAGTAAGTTTTGAGGTAATTATGCAGCGAAACTCCCCAGCGCGTCGTCTGGGAACCTGTCATCAAAGAAATAAACCCGCCGCCAGCAACAGATGGATCGGCTAAAGTTTGCTCAACCACTGCCACAAAATCATCTGGAACCGAAGTATCTGCGTGTAAGAAGCACAGGATATCTCCCGTCGCCGCCTCTGCGCCTCGGTTCATCTGCACTGAACGTCCGCGAACATCACAACAGAGGACACGCGCTTGAGATGACGGGGCGATCGCTTGTAAGATCCGCTGGGCGATCGCAACTGTCTCATCGTCACTTCCCCCATCTACCACCAGCACTTCCCAAGCTGGAGGATCTAGCAAATTCAACTGGCGCAGCGTGCGTTCCAAGCACGTCGCCTCATTCAGCGTGGGAATAATAATCGAAACGCGAGACATCTCCGGTTTAGCATCCTCATTCAATAAAAAACCGGCGTTACCACCGGCTAAAATCAAGCATCACCAGCACTGCTTGCACATTATGCGATCGCTGGAGTCATTTGCTTTTGTTGCTTTTGTTGCTGAGCCAATTCTACGAGACGACGAATCCGATCCTCAGTCGGGGGATGGGTACGGAAAAGAGATTGCAACCCTTTTGTCGAGATAGGATTGACAATCAGTAGCGGCGACATCGTGGGATTGCCGTTCATCGGAATCTGATGACCCATTGCCTCAAGCTTCTCCAACGCACTGGCAAGCGCCAAAGGATTCCCCGTGATTTCAGCCGAACCCAAGTCAGCAGAATACTCCCTGGTGCGGGAAATCGCAAACTGGATTAGCGCCGCAGTAATAGGAGCCAAAACGATTAGAAACAAGGCACCCAAAGCGTTTCCACCTCGGCGGTCATCGCGGGTGACAGGGCCGTAGAGCGCTCCCAAAGTGAGAATCCGTCCGACAAAAGTAATCGCTCCAGCGATGGTGCCTACAACTGCCTGAGTTAAAGTGTCGCGGTTTTTGACGTGGGTAAGTTCGTGAGCCAAAACACCTTCAAGTTCTTCGCGGGAGAGTAATTCTATAATCCCTTGAGTCACTGCCACAGAAGCATGATCCGGATCTCGTCCGGTTGCAAAAGCATTGGGGGATTTGGTTGGCACTAAAAACAGTTTCGGCATGGGAATCCCCGCCTTTTGGCTCAAAGAAGCTACCATATCGTAGAGTTCTGGAGCCTCCTGACGCTCTAGCGGTTGGGCGCGATACGCCATCAAAGCGGCTTGGTCAGAATAGTACCAGGAGCTAAAACTACTGAATGCAGCAAAAGCCAGACCTAAATATAGCCCCTGCTCGTTGCCGACCAGATAATAGCCACCCAGAACCAGAAGACCGCTGAGGAGTCCCAGCAATGCTGCTGTCTTGATTTGATTTCCAATCATGATTATTAGAAAGCAGTTGTTGAGAATTTTCTTTATTTGTTCTTAAGTTCTCAGATTCTGGAGTGTCTAGGCTCTATCTCATGTATGAAACTTGCCTCTTCCGGCTGGTAGGGAAATGTGTAAAGGGCTTTAGGAGACGCTTATAGTTATCTGCTAGTGCATTGATGGCGATCGCTTCTACCCTGGTTGTCTTCATCTCTTTTCAGGTGAAAGCGATCGCGATTACCAAACGAGCCTTTTTATACCCCGAATCATTGCTTGCAATGGAACTTCCCATAAATGTTCTAAACCCCAGATATATTGTAGATATCTGGGAAAACCTAAAAATTCTAATTTAGAATTATCCGTATTTACTGCTCTTGAATATTGTATATATCTCATTATCAAACCCTCGGAAAATGATTTTCTTTTTCTACTCGTGAGCTGATATTCGCTGCACTCAAATTTAGAAACGGGTATACTCTGTACTTCTTGTAAAATCGACAGAGGGATTGGGGAATATAGGATTTTATGTAATTTTGTCAGTATATTTTGTATGGGCAAAATTAAGCGATATTTTTGTGCCAGAGTTACCAGTCGGTTCCAATCAATTTCTGCTTGGTATGAGTTGAGAAGTATTGCGGCATCAGCTAGCCTACTAATTGGAAAAACAAAATTACTCATTCCTCCATATACACAAACGTACAATAGCTGATCGGTAGGATTTAAAACATAAGTTGATAAGTCATCCAGCTTGGTTAATATCGCACTATCCCAAAAATATTTTTCAGCATCTTCTTGAAAACCATCTGCGAACAGATGCCAGCGAAGATTAAACTGTTGTTTTAATTCATTGTCAAATCCTAGAGTATGAGAGAAGGGCGTAATTGTAACTGGTATTTTTCCTTTGGCTCTCCAGCCAATTTTTTGTAACAGACTTACGGCTGCTAAAGCATCTGCTGGATGAACTAAAAAATCAAAATTATGTATCATTCGTGAGCCATAATCTTTGTAATAATGTATATTCAAAGCTGCATCCTTGAGCAGCATTGTTGTGATACCATCATTCTGAAAACAACTGATAATAGCTGCGACTTGTTGAAACAAAACTTGGGTTTCACACCATGTGCGTCGGTAAACTCCCTTTAGTCTTGCCATATGCAGATCCGTCACGCCATGTGCGGATAAGTTGCGATAAAGTAAAGGCAGCAATCGATAGGATTCTACATCGAGATTCTCAATATCGGCAGATGCTTTCCATTGATTCCAAGAATCAATTGCCTCTTCTCCCTGCAACAGTGCTGCCCGCAAAAGCAATTTTTGCTCGGAATTAAGCCAGTCACAGCTATCCTTATTATATAGATTCATTTTACGCATCTTTTGTAATTGAAAATTTTAAACGATGGTAATCAATTAAGGCACTTTGATGCCTGGAACATTTACTCGAATTTTGTAAACAGAAGTGCCAGCAGTAATATAAAGACTTTGCAAATCATCATCTCCCCAAGCACAATTCGCTGGCACCTCCGGAGTCACAATTGTTCCCAAATG
The DNA here is from genome assembly GCF_014695825.1 of Coleofasciculus sp. FACHB-542. Lineage (NCBI taxonomy): Bacteria > Bacillati > Cyanobacteriota > Cyanophyceae > Coleofasciculales > Coleofasciculaceae > Coleofasciculus > Coleofasciculus sp. FACHB-542. The sequence goes on from NZ_JACJPB010000017.1 coordinate 20,207, forward strand.
ATTCCCTTCTGGATCAAAAACCCACACGCCTCCTGCACCTGTGCAGTAGAGATGTCCTTGCACGTCTACTTTCATCCCATCGGGTAAACCAGGTTTCTTACCATTCATCTTGTAAAAGATGCGACTGTTGGCAAGTTTACCGTCAGCTTGAACATCGAACACGCGAATATGACGGCGTTCAGAATCGTCGATATAAAGCTTTTTTTCATCCGGTGAAAATGCTAGTCCATTGGGTTTATCAAAATCGTCGGCTACGACAATAATTTCTTTGCCATCAGGCGAGAGGCGGGAAACCCCCTGGATTGGTTGTTCCTGCTGTTCGGGTTTGATGCCATAAGGCGGATCTGTGAAGTAGATAGAACCGTCACTTTTCACGACAATATCATTAGGACTATTCAGTTTATTACCTTGAAATTTATCAGCTAAGACGGTAATCGAACCATCTTTTTCGGTGCGGGTGGCGCGGCGCGTTCCGTGTTCACAAGCAATGAGTCGTCCTTGCTTATCTCTAGTCAAACCATTGGAATTATGGCTAGTCTTTCTAAAGACTGTTACGTCACTACTGGGAGTCAGTTTAAAGATTTTGTTAGCTGGAATATCACTAAAGAGGAGATACTTTTCTTCAGCAAACCAAATAGGGCCTTCTGTAAATTCAAATCCCGTAGCCACACGCTCAACAGTTGCATTTTTAGGGAAAAGACTTTTAACTGCTTGACATTTCGCCTCCAAGTGCCCTGAAAATAAGTGTTTTTCTACTTTTCTTTTTACCCAATTTATGATATGAAACATTTGGTTTTCTTTAAAATAACAAGCTTTTTTATTGATTCAGATATTCGGCATAACGATGATTATATAATGACAACCCAGCATCGATTTTGAGAACGGTTCCAGTCGTAAATTTTGAAAAATAGTCGGAGGCTAGGTAAACAGCAGCCCGACCAATATAACAAGGATTGATTGAACTGTTATGCAGCGGAGTATAGCTGTGACGGAGGGAGTTTCCTTGCTCATCTTCCGCTACCCAGCCGGGAGCGATTCCGTTAACTTTTACCCCAGAAGTTGCCAATTCTAGAGCCAATTCTTTGATAATCATTCCTAATGCAGCTTTTGAGGAGCTGTAACTAGGCCAACGTACAAGTTCCCATTGGTGAATAGACGTGATATATATAATCGAGCCATGAATGCGATGATTAACCATCATTTGAGAAATAAGCTTTGTGAGATACATTGGCCCGAAAACATTGGTATTAAAGGTTTTATGCCATTCTCCTAAATCAAGGTTTTTTATCTGGCTCGTCTCAAATTGGATTCCCACATTGTTGACAAGAACATCAATATTTATTTTGTTTTCTAATAAATAATTGCATAAATAATCGTTATCTTCAGTCTTAGAAATATCTGACACAAAGGCTCTTGACTTAACTGGATAGCAACTTAATTCTTTTTCTAAATTTTCACATCCTTCCCGAACTAGGTCAGTGAAGAAAATGTTTGCGCCTTGTTTTGCCATTTCAAGAGCAATACTTCTGCCAATATTTCTGGCTGCTCCAGTTATCAGAACATTTTTTCCAGCTAAAAGCTGATTATCGATAACTACCGAAGGCTCTGTTGCTGGTTTTGTAACTACCAACTTTGGAGCTGTGGGCGGATTCACGAAGGCTGTTAAGGCAGCTTTGAGGCGAGTTTTCAAACTCATATTTATTGAGAAAATGAAGAATTATTTTCTGGCAAAGTTGCGGCGCGGCGTCGGTCGAGTGAAGCTTTAATCAGCCGGACATAATCAGTCCGCGCTTCACGCTGGCGAATGCTCAGATTGGTTTCGTGCAACCGCCGTGACATCAAGAGGTCTGGTAACATCTTTTCACGCAATCCCAGCTCTGTTGCACGCGCATACCAACTGATAAATTCTCCCATTTGTAAGTTGGTTTCAAATTTTCCTACCCGAAGAAAAGCTTCCCGTTTAAGCAGCATGGTTCCAGGGTGATATCCCGCCATTAATTCAGGAGGACAGTATATTTTATTCTTGATGCTTTCATCTAATTCGGGACTATGAAACTGGTGAACGTGTCCGAAGACTATATCAATATCGGGTTCGCTCTCAAAAACCTGCATTTGACAAGTCAATTTATCTTTGACCCAAAAATCATCTGCATCGAGAAAAGCAAAGAAACTTCCTTGCGCTAATTCTGTGCCATAATTTCGGGCAGCACCAGCACCGCTTTGGGATTGGGAATAGTACCGCACTGATGAGGCAAAGCGCTTTGCTACTTCTGCACTGTTATCCGTTGAACCATCATCTACTACAATGATTTCCAGTGGCTGATAAGTTTGAGCTAGTACGCTTTCAATCGCTTCAGCCAGATAGCGATCGCAATTATAGACAGGGATAATAACGCTAACTAAAAAAGAATTATTCATTCTTAATCAAAGTCTTTCTTTCTAATTTAAGTTGCAATATCTTTAAATAAATCCATTGAATTGAATCTTTTTGATGTTTTTCATTTGCAAAAGTTTAAGCAGATTCTAGTAAATCTACACTTTTGAAAAAAGTATTTGGGTTTTATAAAACTCTGTTGGCTCTAAATAATGCGATCGCTTCATTGTTGAATTGCATCTTTTTTAATTTTGGCACGACGTTGACGATTAACAGATTGCTTAAGTATCTGCAATAATTCTTGATTGTTTATCTCAGCATTGGATGAGAGATTTTGGGTGTGAACTCGTTTATATAGAAAAACTTCGGGGATAACAGCCATAGGTATATTTTCATCTTTGGCTCTAGCAAACCAATCGACATCGCTAGCAATCACCAGGTCAGTATTAAATTTACCAATTGAATTTAGTAGGGATTTACGCACTATTAAAGTTCCAGGAATAGGCCCAACAATATCTTTGTCTAATAGGTCTTTCTTGAAACCTAAGGGAATAGGACATTCTGGTTCTAAAATGAACCTAAACTTAGCGATCGCATATTGAATTGTTGGATTGTTGATAAGGTAATCAACCTGAAGACTTAATTTATTGGGTGTCCATACATCATCGTGGTCAAGAAAAGCAATAAATTCTCCTTTCGCAGCCTCAATCCCAAGATTCCAAGCGTCAGCAAGGCCCTGACCAGCTTGCCAAATATAGCGAACTCGTTCATAAGACTTGGCAAATTTTTCAGTATTATCTGTTGATTTACCATCAACAACAATAATTTCATAGTCTTCATAAGTTTGCGATAGAACGCTTTCGATAGCATCTGCTAATCGATGTTCTCCATTCTTGACAGCAATAATTACACTGACTAGCGGTAAATATTCCATTATATTATTCTTTGAGGATTTTACATTATTTTAGGAATTTCAGGAGAAGTGCCAAGGTACTCATTAATTGGCATATCTAATAAAGAAGCCATTTGAGAATTCCCTCGTTTTCGACACCGATCTAAATGTTTTTTGAAAATCCTTACAAATCCAAGCTCGACTAAGTTTTTTCCAACGGTCATGTTATCTTCGTGCTTGCGATAAAACAAACTAACCCGTTCTAATACAACTTTTGAAATCCCATTTTCCCACGCTCGAATAAACCAATCGACATCTTCAGCATAGTTAAGTGTTTCATCAAATAAGCCAATTTTATCAAAAACTAACCTCCGATAAATTGCGCTTCCTAAATTTATATAGCTATAAGGATTGTAAGCAGGTTCAAAAAGGGGCTGATTGTTCGTTGTAATTTGACATAGCTTCATTTGTTGAATTAATCCCTGGACAATCTCTACTGAGGGGTTATCTACTAAATAACCTACTTGCAGTTTCAGTTTATCTTCTGACCATAAATCGTCAACATCTAAAAAAGCGATTGCATCCCCTTTCGCTATACTTAAAACACGGTTACGAGCCGCTGCTGGACCGCTGTTATCCTGATAAACATAGCGGATACTATTTTTGAATTGTGCTGCTACTTCCGCTGTTCCATCAGTTGATCCATCATCAACAATGATAATTTCTAAAGGCTGATATTCTTGAGTTTTTACATTAAAGATTACTTCCGATAAAAATTTTTCTCCGTTGTAAACAGGGATAATAACGCTAACGAACAATTGGCGGTTTTCCATTGGCTATCGATTGGAAATAAGGTTTAAAATTACTTCAGGAATTTGCCCTAAATCGGTGCCAAGTTCTAAGTAATAACAAGGAAGCTGGCTAACGATTTTCATCATCATCTGGCAAGCTTCCTTGCCAGCACCCGGTAGTTGTAGGATGGTACTTGGTACAAGTGATGCTAAGGCTGCTGCCGATGAGGTGGCTGTTAACTTAGTATCTGTTTCCCCAGTAATGCGTGGAATTAAAATTCCTCGAAGGGGAAAACTGGGCAAGATTTTTTCGGGAAAATGGTCGTTGATGAAATAAAGCGCTTTTTCCGAATCTAAGCGATCGCTATTGCTAATTGCCTTAGCGAGAAACGGCAATCTTTGAACATCATCGGCATTTTTTTTGCCAGTGCTGTAAATGCTAAAAACAGTTGGAGTGGGGTCGGATGCAATCAAACTATAGTCGTCGCTGGCATAGAAAAGCTCAGAGTTAAGGCAGGTTAAAGCTGTAGTTGATTTACCAGACCCCCCTTTTCCCACTAGCAACACGCCGCCACTTGGCATTCCAACTGCACCCGCATGAACCAGTTGCAGTCCCCGCTTACTCATCCAGACGTTAAAAATTGTCCGTAGGGGAGAACCTGCTTCCCAGTAAGGAAGTTGTTCGGTTGTCTCAACCCAATAGATTCCCAGGTTGCGATCGCTATCTAAAATACTTAACGCAAACGCTCCCCATTGGAAACTGGTATGAATGCGCTCATTAGTAAACCCGATAATTTCCCCACGCTTTGGATGATGATGATTTATTTGCCAAGGTGGAGGTGGCATTACGGTGTTTGTCGAGGCGCTATCCCACAAACAAACTGTCAGCGCTGGATCTGAAACGGGTTCTGTAGCTAAATGTCCTAAAGCAGGTGTCATGTAGGAAATTAAAGCTGAACCAGCAAAACGCAACCGAATTTTAAACCCGCCTAAGCAATAAAAACGGTCAATAGAACCAGATGCAGCCTCAGCTTTTTCGTATAATTCATAAACCGTATTAAAAAAGGCTAAAGGGTCTTTCGCTTCTGTTTTAGTGGCAATCTCAGATGCCAACTCGTTAGTCATCATGTTGAAAAAACTTAAGGAATTAGCTGAAACCTAGGGGCAAATCCTGACGGCTGCCCCTTCCCAATACACCTTGAAGCTGCTGATAATGATGCCAAATGCTGATTTAATCAGGCTTCAACTTTAACATTAGGCCAGCCCACCACCTCATTCACTTCGTGAATGGGGTCTAAAGCTAGCAATTCTTCCATATCTGTATATTTTTCTAAAGTTGGGGGTGAAAAGCTGAGCTTTTCAGGATTGTCGTTTGTGGTGCTTGGTGCGCTGTCTATATTTAAATTTTTAGGATCTTCTGTGCTATCGAGAGTAATGAGTTCTTCTTGCTGCAATCTGGCAATAAAATCATTGACAGTATTTTCAATAATTTGGCGATCGCCATCGTAGCACTGGATTATTTTTTGGATAATATTGCTTTTGGAAGTACCTTTAATAAGTTCTTCCCAAATATCAGCTCCAACTTTTACTAAGCTATAATAATCTCCCTTATCTAAGTTGACGATTACAACTTCACCATCAATCGTTTCGTGGACAACTTTAGGAGCATTCGCCTTAAATATCTCTGAATGATTCATGATTTTTTTGCTATACTACCAAGCTTTGTTTCGCTTTTCTTAACCCTAAGCTAACCTTGAGATATTCTAATGTCAAGGTATAACTAATTAGGTTTATTACTAAACTTATAGACTTTATAATGATTCCGCTTATATTATAAATTAACGATTTTAAATAATATTAGTTATTACAAAATACATATTATGAGCTTTTGATTTAGTTTAAATTTAAAGCTCATAATATGTATCCGGTTTAAAATTGAAAAAGATTTATTCCTTACTTACTACCATTTTGATTAAGGAATAAATTTTATAGTTTAAGCATGAAAATTATAATTTTTTTTTACTCACCTTGAATCTTTTTAATATTTGCTCTCCTATTAGCCTGAGTGGTCGCAGCAAATAGTAAAGGAAAGCTGGAAATTCCGCCAAGGGTAGTAGCAACCAGTCGGTAGTAGTCGGCGTGATTGCTAATTTCAGAGAATACCGCACCCTGTCAATTAGGCGTTCTCTGGCTTTTAAATGGAAGCGGGTGGTTGTCCCGTCTTTAACAGATCCGTCCGACGAACGGAAAAGCTGTTCGCATACTTCAGCCGCCAGCAATTCTACCGTTGGGTCAGCCTGAATCTTTTGCCAAACATCATCTGGCAGGGCAGTTCCTAGAAGACGATGTGCCAGCCTTAAACCTATAAACAACATTCGCTGACCGCCCTTGGCGCTAGCTTGCTGCATCAGTTTGACCCAATCTAGCTGCGGATGGCTGCGGATAAGTTCGGCTACGTCGCAGATTCTTGCCAGTTGCGTCCAACAGTCTTTGGTTCCGTGTCCGCAAATCGTTAGCAACGAATTCTCTGGCGAGAGGTTGGGAACTGTCGTTCCAGCAATGGAGACTGGCTCCAGGTCATCCCACAATTCTTTAGAATCGATGGGAAAAGAAAAATACTTTGGCATTACTCCCCAGTGCAGTTCCACCAACACTCCTTTCTGGTGGTTTCTAAATGGATAGGCGGCTTCGCGTACAAATTGATGAATATGAGGCGAAGTCACAAAAGCCGCTTCCTGTTCTTGAGTCACTTCGATGCGCTCGATTTTCATCTGGTATCCTTGAGACAAAAACAGCGCCTTTGCCCTTTCGATGTCTCTTTCTTGCACCAGAATGTCTAAATCCCAGAACTGTCTTCTCAACAAATTACCGTAGGCAGAAGCGGCTAATACTGGCCCTTTGAAAGGTAGAACCGGAATTCCTTGTGCTTCAAATAGATTTACGAGTCTAACCAGTTCGCCGCTCAAAAATAGGCTGCGTCGCGTGAGGGTTTGAAAATCAGCCCGCAACTTAGCCAGAATATTCTTCGGAACCGCTTCCGGACAGGTGCTGTTTAGGTTCCAATACAAAAGTGGCATCACCCTATGCTCAGTCGCCATTTGCATCAGTTCTGCCCAATCTATATGATTTTCCTGGAGTAAAGTGACTAGCCGCTCAACTCTTTCCAATTCCATCCGAGTACTGGCACAGATTAGCAGCACTTCGATTTCAGGGCGAGTACCTACCGATGAAGCTTTAGCAAGTAATGTTTGCAATATCTGGCTCCACTAATTTAGCTAAGTCTGGTAGTAATATTCACAATTCATCAATTTTTATATACAACTACGGCATTATTTGTATAGTTCTGATAAAAATATAGGGAATTTTAGTAAAGATTTAGTAATTTCTAGTTTTTGTCAGTATTTGTACGATGCTAGCGTCACGAAATTTTCACGAGACGAGAAACTCCAAATTTTAGAACCCTGACGAATCAAGGGTTTAAGAAATTACCTTTAGGGTGAGGTGAAAAACGAACATCATTAACCACTTGTAAGAGAGATGTTTTCTCCGGTTTAAAGGGAAAGTGAGTCTTATTCAAAAAATATTGCTAAAAAAACCCATTTTCTTGAAGAAAACGGGTTGTAACAGCAGCTATGATTTTGGACGCTCTCTTGCAGGCAGTCTTTCTACTCAGCAGGCGCTGCTTACGCGCCTTTCGCTAACAGATGTTTCCACTACCTGCGGACTATCGGCTGTTCGACAGCATCTCGGAACTGTTGCACGTCTTCAGTGAAGCCAATTGGCAGTACACTCACGACATTTTCATGGGGACGGGGAATAATCACCCAGGATTCTACAACGCCACCATAAACTTTTTCTACTGCGGCAATTCCCGCCTCCATTGAGGTTTTCACCTCTGAAACATCCCCCCGAATATTGACATTAAAACGGGCGCTACCAACTCGGATATATCCGACTAGGGTAACTCTTCCAGCTTTAACCATCGCATCTGCCGCTGCTAGGACAGCAGGAAAGCCTTTCGTTTCTATCGATCCAACTGCCTGTGGCATTGGCTATCTCCTGAATTTGAATTTAATTGAGTTACGTAGAGCTAAGAACTAATTGTACGAATTTTCGATGCACCTTTGGATGGAAATGCCCCTTGCCTTTACTTTCCCACTTTTTGACTTGACAAAAGACCAAACAATCGAGTAAACAAAATCCCAATAATTGCTGGGATAGCTGGCAATGTCTACTCGCAATTAAGTTCCGATTGTTAACCAACTACGACATACGGAACTGTTCAACTTTTTGGGTGAAATGAATGGGCATAACAGTTTCAACATTTTCCGTAGGATTGGGGATGATGTAGTGGGAGATCACTTGACCTCCGTAGACTGTCTCTGCGGCTTTAATCCCTGCCTCAACAGCGATGTTGACTTCAGAAACTTTTCCCCGAACGGAGACCATAAAGTTCCCTTTTTCTACAAGTGCATAATGAACCAGCGTGACTGCACCAGCTTTAACCATTGCGTCTGCTGCTGCTAGTACAGCTGGGAACCCTAACGTTTCAATCGTTCCCACTGCCTGTGGCATAAAATCAGCTCCTTGAGTCCCAGCAATATTCCCAGCAATATTTCATTGTACGAGGCTTGTGATAATATTTTTGATTTTAGATTATAAGATTTATGCTTCTGGAGACAAAGCGAGAAGCGTGGCTGCGGGCAGTATACGCTAGCTATTATCGCTCAGATGCAGCGAAGATAGCGATCGCTACCTTTCATAAAGGACATCCTACTAGATGCCGATAGGCTAGAAGTGGAATGATTGAGTTCGCAATGTCAGCATAATTTTCCCACTGAAGCAGCGACTAAAATTACCTTAGATGCGTTTGTCCTATCAACCTTCCCAGATACAGGATGCAAAACAAACACTTGAAAAAAAACGACTTAAAATTTTATGATTTGAGTGCAGATAGATGGTGGCAGGAAGATGAGAAAATCTATGCTCTCTATCATCTCAATCAACCCCGATTTGATTTTTTTGATCGCTATGTTTCAAATTGGCAGGGATTGCAAGCCTTAGATGTTGGATGTGGCGGCGGATTTACCTGCGAATTTATGGCGAAAAGAGGAGTAAAAGTCTCAGGAATCGATCAATCGGCTAAATGTATTCAACAAGCTCAAGATCACGCATCTCTAAGCGGACTTCAGATTGACTATCAACACGGATATTCTGAAAACCTCCCTTATCAAGCTAATACTTTTGATATTGTCGTTTGTGTTGATGTTTTAGAGCATATTGCAGATTTACGTCAGACACTTTCTGAAATTTATAGAATTTTAAAGCCAAACGGCTTGTTTCTATTTGACACAATTAATAAAACTTTCGCCTCCAAATTAATAATGATTTGGCTATTAGAAAATATTTTGCAGGAAATTCCTCGTGGTATTCACGATTGGAATAAGTTTATTGAGCCGCAAGAATTAACAAGCTTAATGCATAGCCAGGGATTTAACAGTATAGAAATTAAAGGGTTTAATATATTTGGTGAAAGCGTTTACCAAAACGTGCTTGCTTATATTCACTACAAAAAAACGGGCAAATTTCAAGTAGAAATTAGTAACAATACTTCAGTTATGTATATTGGTAAAGCAATAAAATTGCCTAAATAATTGCTGTTTATTATTGAATTTATGGGTAATCAAAAGAACCTTGATCATTTGTAAAATAGTTACTGATTTTGTTTAATTTATTTTCCTACTTTGGTTCAGATTCTAGAGGATAATGATTTTCTGGCGAAGCTGACCATTCCCACATTGAACCTGCATAGTTTTTTACATGATTAAATCCTGAATCAACAAGTACAGCCGTGAAGAAAGCTGAGCGGATGCCACCCGTACAATAAGTAATGATGGGAGTATGATGCTGAATTCCTAATCTTTCCAACTTATCAATAATCTGGTCGCGAGGCAGCAAATTCCCCTTGGCATCTTTCAAATCTTGGAAGTAGAAATGAACCGCACCAGGGAGATGTCCTCCCCGCTGTTCGCCGTAAGCCGGAGTTCCTGCATATTCCCTCGCTTCACGGGTATCAATAACAATCAAATCTTGGGATATCTCTTTAGCGGAAAGATTGGCTTTGAGTTCATCGCGCTGAATTTCCCATAAGGAAGTTCGCTGTACAAGAAAATCACCAGGTTTGGGTTGAGTCACTCCCCAAACAATCGGGACACCTGCTTTAACAAGTGCTGAATGTCCCCCATCGACAAAGACTGCTTGTGAATGTCCTAGCGTGCGTAACATCCAAACAATGCGCCCTTCTTCACCAAAATTGTGCGCTGGATTGCCAAGGACAACGACAGGTTGATTGTTACAAATGCCGACAGCGCGAAGTTTTTCTTGCAAAATTTCTGTATTCTCAATCAACTTTCCCTTATTCGGAGATTGTTGTTGCGAGAATTGCTGCCAAGTGACATGAACAGCACCAGAAATATGCCCAAGCAACCAGGAAATTGAATTGCGAACATCCAGAAGTGTCGCATTCAGCTTAATCAATTCCTTCGCTTCTTCTGCACTGACTACCCATCGATGGGCAAGAGAATCCTGATTCATAACTTTAACGCTACCCTGAAAACTCCTTTGCGTGCCTTTGCGCTAACCTTTGCGTACCTTTGCGTTAACAATAAATCCTACAATTACCTAAAAGCCAAAATATGCTTAGCGGTAATATAAATCCTACAATTACCTAAAAGCCAAAATATGCTTAGCGGTAATCTCTGGCTGTTCAAATTGAGGAACGTGCCCGCAATTCTCGATCCAAATGAGTTGAGAATGAGCGATCGCTCTCTTAAACCTCTCGGCATCGTCCGTACCCAACATATCATCCGCCTCTCCCCACAGAATCAGCGTCCGCTTATCGATTTGAGGAATTCTATCTGCCAAATTCCAGTAACCGCCACTTTTCATAAACGCGATGATTGCTTCGTGCCAACCGGGCATTTCCATGTGCAGCGCCGCACACCGAATCGCCTCAATAGCAGTCGGTTCCAAGTTGCCAAAAGTGCTGCCCCATAACAGCGCTTGGAGTTTGCGCTGACGCCAATATTCGACTGCCAGAAAATCTAAGGGAGGAAAGAGATAGGAGGCAAGCGGGAAGCTACCGCTGAAACCTACACTGTCAATTAACACCAGCTTTTTGACAGCGTGCGGGTAAGTGAGGGTGAAGTCAATTGCCGCTGCACCTCCCATCGAAGCGCCTACCAACATGACTGGCACTTGGATGTAAGTTTTCCAGAAGTAATACAGGTGCGTCTTGATAGCGTCGGGGTTATACAAAATTCCCTGCACTCGATCTGTAAAGCCAAATCCCAACAAATCTACCGTCCACGTTTCATTTTGGGCGGCGAGTAGTGGTAGCAAGCAGCGAAACTCCAGCACCGAACTATCAAAACCGGGTAGTAATAGAATTGGGGTGCCACCGTTCCCCTGATGGACGTAAGCTGTAGCTATCGGTTGTGGCGAGAGAGGAGTTTTAATCGCCTGACGTTCAATTTTTTGAGCAAGGGCGATGGATGCGGACTCGCGCAACTGCTGAACTTGGGAGGGTAGAAAATCGGCAAACATCAGCGTTAGTGTTTCTCCACACTTTGTAGTATGCGAACTCAGTAACTTATTCAGTACACTGCAAAGTAAATAAGTTATTTTCTTCTCTCTTAAAAAAGAAAAGCTTAACCCCTCTCCCTGCAAGAGAAGCGGCAGCAAAACAGGGGAGAAGCGAACCGAACAGTATTGCCTACAATTCCACTTAACCACTCCCCATGACAGACTCTCTGCCTTTGCGCGATCGCTATCTACAATTAATCGACCAAATTGTACAAACCACCCTCAAAGGGCAGATTCGCTCAAAAGAGCAGGTGTATAAAATGCTCGTCAAGGATGTGACTCCTGGCACGGGCGAAATTTTCGAGCGAGTTTTGGAAGAAACCTTAAGCGCCACCCAGCAACAGGTGGACACGCAAAAGGATGAAATGAAGCTTGCCAAGGCGACTCGTACCTTGAGGGCAATGCAGACGATTCGGGGAGAATGGGAACGGGCGCAGGAAAAAAATCGGGCGACGGATGCGATCGCGACCGCTGTTCAACAAATTATCGCTTCCCCACCAGACGACAAGCTAGCAGCTTTATTACGGGTTATCGACCCTAATTTAGCGCAAGCTTTGAACTTACCGCAGCTGGCATCTGCACTGAAGCAACAAGCGCCGGAAATTACCCATCCCGAACAAGATCGAGATGTGCAGCAACTTGCTGAAGGTCTTGCCCGTGGCTTGGAATCTTGGCAACGCCTGGAAGGGCACCTGGTAAGCTGGATCTACGACCAAAATCGCTCCTTAGGATTTGAAGGCACACCGGCGCAAAGTGGCCCTTGGGGAGTTTGGGAAAAACAAGTCAATAGCCCTTATCCTCAGGCATTATTCCACGCGCTTGCCCTCAACGAATCAGTAACCGAATTGGTCGCAAAACAACCGTCTGACTTGATTTCCTTCGTTGAGTTAGCAGTAATTTTGCAATACTTGCAGCGGGGGCTAGTGAACTGGTTTGACAAACTGGTTTACGACTCCAAAGTGGGCGCAAGGCTGTCGATTTCCACTTTTCTGACTTTTGCCGTGATTTGGTCGCAGTTAGCAAATGGCTTGAATCAGGCGACGATTCTCAATTCTACTTCGCGCGATCGCTTAGTGAATGGCTGTTTTCAAATTACCCTACAAATCCTTAGAACCTTTTCCCAGCGGCAATATTTCCCCCTCTACGGTGGCATTTTTGCCTCATTTTCCGGCGCATATCTTCGCACGACCCTTGACTACCTAGATGCACCGCTGCGACAAGTGGAAGGCACGCAAGAAAAAGCTCGGATTTTGACATTAATGGGTTATTCCCAGCGGGCGCAAGGTCGATATGCAGACGCGATCGCATTTCACGAGCAAGCCTTAGAAATCGCCAGAAATGCAGGCGATCGACCTTGTGAAATTGCCAATTTCAACCACCTCAGCCGCACCTGCGTCGCGCAAAAAAACTATGCCGAAGCCATCAGCTATAGCCAACGAGCATTAATTCTCTCTCGTCAGACGGGAGATAGATTAGGGGAAGCCAATGCCCTCGCCAATCTCGGCTACAGTGAAGTCTTCCAAGCTCAACAATTAGAACAAATAGAACCGGAAATTTACGAGACAGCCATCAACTATTTACAACAAGGATTGCAATTATCAGAACGAGTAGGGGATGGTCAAAGTAAAGCCCTTTGTTGCAGCAGCTTGGGAATTGCCTTGTTGATAGTAGAACAACCCCAAGAAGCAATTAAATACCTAGAATCTGGCTTACAAGCCGCTCAATTTTCCGGCGATTTATACCTGCAAGGACGAAACTTAGCTTACTTATCCGAAGCTCACTATAGTCTGCAAAACATCGATAAAACAATCCTTACAGGTAGCCTGGGAATGTATCTCCTAGAGCAAATTGCTGCTGAAGAGTGGCGGAAAACCGCTGGGTTACTCACCATCTTGCAAGGACAAATGGGAGCAGAAGCGTTCCAGAAAAAATTGCAACAATCGCGCCCACAAATCATCGCTCTCATCGGCGTCGATGGCTACGATTATATTCCCCAAATTTTAGAACAATACAAACAATCCATGTAACCATCTCCCCCGTCTTCCTTTGCGTACCTCTGCGCTAACCTTTGCGTATCTTTGCGTTAAAAAAAACACCTATGAACTTCTTCGATAAGCTACTTAAAGCAATCGAGCGCAATCAAAGCTTACTGTACGCAGGACTCAACCCAGACATCGAGAATCTCGCCAAGCGCGATGGGGCTAGCGCCATTCTCTCTTCGGTCGATCGAAATCTTTTCAGCGATCGCCTACAATTTGTCATTGCCGAAACCGCCGATTTAGTCTGCGCCTATAAACTCACGCTTGGCTTTTATCAAGCACTGGGGGCAACAGGTTTAGAACTCCTTCAGCAAACCCTAGCAGCTATCCCCGCCGACATTCCAGTAATTTTAGACGCCAAGCACAGCGACCTCAACACCAGCACCCTCTTTGCCCAAACTGTCTTTGAAAACTGGAAAGTGGATGCTGTCACCTTAAATCCTTACCCAGGACTTGACTTAGCGGCTCCCTTTTTGGTCTATCCTGGCAAAGCCGTCTTTGTGGTATGTACGACTGACAACCCATCAGCCGCCGTGTTGCAAGAATATCCAGACACCGGGCTACCCTTTTACATCCATTTGATAAAAGAAGCGCAAACTTGGGGCACGCAAGAACAACTGGGGCTGGAAGTGGGCGCTGCAATGCCAGAAATTCTGACTCGCATCCGCAATATCGCACCAGAACGCCTCATATTCGTGCAGGGATGGTCAGAAAACCAAAACTTAAGTGAAATTCTAGCGGCTGGCTTAAATAGCTATGGAGAAGGGCTACTCCTGCCAGTCCCCCCAGATTTATTCACTGCCGAACACCCCGCTGAGGCTGTCCAAGCCTTACGCGACAGTGTTAATGAAGAACGGCTCAGAATTGTCCAGGAAAGCCCCACCTGTGACTTGTGGCTTCCGGATGTCTGCTTCTTGCAACATTCTCCCAACCGAGATTTGATTTTGCAACTTTACGACTTGGGTTGCATTATGTTTGGCGATCGCGTGCAAGCCTCTGGAGCCATTTTCCCCTACTACATCGACCTGCGCGTCATCATCTCCCAACCGCAAATCTTCCATCAAATCTTGAGTGCTTACGCCGAGATTCTCAAAAATTTGCACTTTGACCGAATTGCCGGAATTCCTTACGGTTCCTTACCCACCGCTACAGGGTTAGCGCTGCGCCTAGACCGTCCGATGATTTTCCCGCGCAAGGAGGTAAAATCTCACGGCACCCAACGAGTCATCGAAGGTCATTTCCAGCCGGGAGAAACCATTGTCGTCGTCGATGATATCCTCATCAGCGGCAAGAGCGCCATGCAGGGAGCAACGAAACTCAAAGATGCTGGATTAAATGTCGAAGATATCGTGGTGTTGATCGACCATGAAAAAGGAGTCAAAGATCGGCTTCAGGAAAACGGCTATCGGGGTCATTCAGTGCTACGGATGGGGGAAGTTGCCGAAACGCTGTACGAGGCAGGGCGGATCAATTCTGAGGAATTCCAAATTTTGAGCCATTAGCCCCGCCCATTGGAGGTCATCATACAAATGCGTCTACGCATCGTTTAACAGTCTCAAGTACCGATGAAGAAAGGCTCTCCAATTCATAGCCGCCTTCTAAACCAAATAATATTTTGGGTGTAATCCCTAAACAATAATCAGTGATGATGCTGTAATCTTGGGGCTGTAAATTGATTTTAGAAAGCAAGTCTGTTTGATTCGCATCATACCCAGCACTGATGATTAATATATCAGGACAAAAATCTTTGAAAAAGGGAATGACGCTCTCCTCGAATAACTTACAGTAATCCTGTATATTACTGCCTGGAGCAATCGGAAGATTCAACACATTGTTATACTTACCCCGTTCCTCAGGCTTTCCAGTACGGGGATAGCCTGGTGATTGATGAATGGAACAGAAAGCCATGTTAGGGATATTTTCTACGGCTGTTTGGGTTCCATTCCCGTGATGTACATCCCAATCAAGAATTCCAACTCGCTGAATTCCGATGGATTGAGCGTAACTGGCAGCGATCGCTGCATTGCAGAAAATACAAAAACCCATTCCTTCATTTTTGAGGGCATGATGTCCAGGTGGTCTTGCCAGAACAAAAGCTGGTCGTTTTAACTGCGAAACCACATCAATACCATCTAACCAAGCACTGACTGCAAGGCAAGCAACCTCAAAGCTTTGCGGCGAGATTTGAGTTGATTCAAAACACCCCCAACCCCGCTCAGAATAAGTACGAACTTCCTGAATATAATCAGAGGAATGAATTTGTTCGATCGCTGCGATCGCATTTCTTGAGTTAGAAGGACTCAGCCATCGGATTTTATCGGCTATAGTTGAGCTTCGCAATTTATCGACAATAGCAGTGAGTCGCTCTGGCTGTTCAGGATGCATATATCCTGTTTCATGCTGAAGAAATTTATCTGAATAGAAGATGGTAATCATTCAGTTGTTTCCACAATTTTGAAATTACCGCTAGACCCTTCAGGTTGGGGTTGAACGACCGCCTGCATACGAAATCTATGAGAGAGTAGCTGATTAGCAATCCCACTACTTGTTATACACGGTGTTGAGGCTCACTCAAGCTCACCGTCTCCCAAACTTTCTCGTTTGACTGGTACTCCACCTTTCTTCCGGTATGCACATCGAACAACTTTCCAGAAGAATTAGTCCCTTCTCAAATTTTGAAAGCTTTTAAGTTAGGACTGACGCAGAGTTCCCACTAACTCCCCGATAAATTGGGGGTGAGTGGGGATCTAGGTTTCAAGCTTTCAGTGTGTAAGTCCTGTAAATAATTTCCTCACTCGTAATCCTACTGAAATCCAACCAGATGAGGTGCGCGTATTAACTGTAAGTTACTGAATTTATGAAAGAGGAGACACCAACATGGAGAGGGAAACCACCTTCGCCAAAAGATTCTTGCGTCCCAGCAAAACATTCTCACGGCGTGGGATTATGGTGGCGGGGACTGTGACTGGCGTAGCGAGTGCTTTAGGGCTGACCGCGATCGCAGACGGTGCCAGTGCTGCCTCTAGAGAGGATAAAAGAAATGATGCTGCCATCCTCAATAAAGCTTTGTTTTTCGAGCATCAAGCGATTTGGGCGTATGGTTTTGCGGCAACAAAGCTGAGTGACACCGATGTAGGCAAAGCTGTTTTGGCGTTGGCACTCCGCAACCAAGCCGATCATAAGACGCATCGGGATACTCTGGCATCGGTGGTGAAAAGTTTGGGAGCTACCCCGGTGACGGCAAAATCTAGCTACGATCTCTCGTCCTACATCAAGGCAGGAGAAGGCAACATCGACTCAGATGTGAATATTGCCAAGCTAGCACTCGCTCTGGAGACTGACGCAGCGATCGCTTATACCAGGGAAATTGCAAAGCTAAAAACCCCAGCCTTAATTACCGCAGGCGCAAGCATTGGTTCCGATGAATCTGCCCACGCGACAGCAATTCGTGCCGCTTTCAAGTCACTGGGCGTTGATATCGAAATCGTTCCCGCATCCTTCGTTAGTGCCGATACTCGCAAAGACTGGGTGCTGAAAGTCTAATTCAACCGTAGCCTCATGAAGCCTGTAGGCTTCATCTGTTAGCCTGAGTGCGATTCCACAATCCGCACTCAGGCTGTATAGGAAGCGATTTGATATTCAACTTAAGAAATTCCCAGAGTAATATAAACTCTTAAAAAAATCTCTTTAATTTTAATTTTTTAGTAAAAATCATCAAAAACGTCTTGTAATTGATAAAATTTCAAAGCAAGCAGATTCCGAAGCGTCAATTGCAAAAAAAATTTACCAACGAGCAAATGACTTGGGTGGTGAAGAGAATTGGAACACTTTGAGGTTAGCGAAACCGTCTCCCTCCCCATAGAAACCGTCTGGGAAGCTCACGAGGATGTACATTTGCTAGAACGCATCTCTCTACCATTTCCAGTTGTCAGGGTATTGGATTCAAACATTATTTGTGGTTTAGGGACGCGCTTTACAATCCGGGTAGAACTTTTCGAGCAGATAGGAATCGACTGGCAAGTGCAAATTACTCGCTGGGAACCTCCGAGAAGATTTATTGATAAACAATTGCGCGGCCCGTTCCAATTCTGGGAACATATCCATCAGTTCATTCCCATTTCTGACACAGAGACACGCCTAGTTGATGTCATTAATTTTGAGCTGAACCCGTTTCTGGACAGTACCGCGATCCGCTGGGGTTTAGAGACAATGTTTCAGATGCGGATGAACAACCTCAAACAAACGTTGTTAAACGAAAATTTTCGGAGAAATTTGAAGAACTCTGATGAAAGATAAACTCCTCAATTGGCTCAATCTGATTTTAGTCGCAGATGTGTTCCTAGTTTTGCTCAGTTTTGGGTGGCTAGCGATCGCTGTTGTCGGTCACTCAGTCGGCATTCCCCTCGGTCTTGATTTATGGTACAAGCTCTGGCAACCCTTGTTTACCCCAGCGCTTGGGGTTCTCATGGGAGGGGCAATCTTGAGTGGGATAATCAGCCAAATTTCCAAGCGCCTGAACTCTAAAACCGAGTCTTTAGACTTATAAGGACTGGAAACACAAACTTATTGAGTTGGGTGGTTTAAAACACCCCGGATTAACCACAAAGGCACTAAGGAAACACAAAGTTACTTCCCTGTTATTTCCCTTAGTGTCTTTATGGTTCAAAAAAGTGCTTTCCACGGATACCTAGACGGTGACAAGTTAGACGATGACGACGACTCCCCCACTTTCATTTGCCATCTTATCTACCGCGCACACAGCATAAGTTCCCGGCTCAACTGTGGCAAACGTTGTCTCTCTTGAAAGGATTCTTTGCAGCGTCCAAGTTGTGCCAGTTTGCTTATAAAGCGTCCAGGAACGAATATCGGGAGTGCTAGCAAGATTCCATGTCAGCTTGCCATTTCTCAATCCCAGTGCTGTTGGGGGCGGGGGTGGTGTCGTATCTCGCCACGACATCGCGGGTGCTAGTGCGGGTTTGGTATAAGTCGAGGTTTTGAATTTCTCATAGATGCCCTGACGATTTTCAACGAAGGCTTCCATACTGAAAAAGATATTCCCCAGAGACAAATTCCCGCTCAAGTTGCGAGTAATGTCAACTTGCTTTTCTATCTCCGCAAGCGTCCAAGCCTTGCCATCCAACTGTCCTAAATTATTACCGGCGTAAATATGTCGATCTTTAGGGTTATTCTCCGTCCACCACTTCAGCAATACGGGATAACTTTGTGCGGTTTGGTCGATGCGCCAGTAGAGTTGCGGGGCGAGATAATCAACCCAGCCTTGCTCTAGCCATTTTTTGGAATCGGCATAAAGTACGCTGTAGGCATCTAGTCCCCGAATTTGAGATGGTTGTCCGGGACGATAAATGCCAAAAGGACTAATGCCAAACTTGACGTGTGGCTTGGTTGCCTGAATTCCCCGCGATAGGCGCTGAACCATTTGATTTACATTGTCCCGCCGCCACTCACCCAAAGAGAGTTTCCCACCCGCCGCCGTATAAGCGGCGTAGGTTTTATTGTCGGGAAAAGATTTGCCTTCGATGGGATACGGATAGAAATAGTCATCTAAATGGATGCCATCCACGTCATAGCGACGCACCACATCAAGAATGACGTTGTATGCCCTGTCCTGAACCACTTTCAATCCGGGGTCCATCCACATCTGATTACCCCATACATAAACTGCTTCGGGGTTGGTGATGGCGATGTGAGGACGGACTGGCGGGGAATTGTTGATAGAGACTCTGGCGCGATAAGGGTTGAACCAAGCATGAAGTTCAATATTGCGCTTGTGGCATTGGGCGATCGCATACTCCAGCGGATCGTAAAATGGCTCTGGTGCTTTTCCCTGGCTTCCTGTCAGCCAATAACTCCAAGGCTCTAATTGCGAAGCATAAAAAGCATCCCCTTCCGGTCGTACCTGCAAGACTAGCGCATTCATTTTCATCGCTAGCATCCGGTCAAGGATACCGATAAGTTCGGCTTGCTGTTGTGCAGCCGTCAGCCCCGGTTTAGAAGGCCAATCACTGTTCCAAACCGTTGTCACCCACGCACCCCGAAACTCCCGCTGATGGCTGACTTTGACAGTTTGAGGCTGACTGGGTGGAATGGTTTTTGGAGGCACTACGAGGTAGGGAGATTCAATCCGAGGCGCTTCGTCTAGATACACTAAAGCTTGATAAATAAAAGCTGCAACATCGCCACGAGTTGCTGCTAGATTGGGATTGAATAATTTTAGATTCGGGTAGTTCGCTACCAGCCCTGCTTTCGTGGCGATTGCGATTTCGTCGGTGGCATAGCTAGGAATTCCAGCGGCATCTTGATATATCTGTGGCAGTGCCGTTTTTAGGTCAGATTTTACGTTCGCGGAAATTTGCAAGCCGCTGACTAGAGAAACCAAAACTTGCGTTCGGGTAATCCTCTCTGCTGGACGGAAGCGGTTATCGGGAAAACCGCTAATAAAAAGTGCTTCGTAAGCTTTTTGAATGGCACT
Organism: Coleofasciculus sp. FACHB-542; assembly: GCF_014695825.1. Taxonomy (NCBI): domain Bacteria; kingdom Bacillati; phylum Cyanobacteriota; class Cyanophyceae; order Coleofasciculales; family Coleofasciculaceae; genus Coleofasciculus; species Coleofasciculus sp. FACHB-542. The sequence continues at coordinate 40,437 of NZ_JACJPB010000017.1, forward strand.
TGCCGCCCAGTAAGTAGAAGGAACATCAATAAAGGGGATATACGGTCGTTTTGCCGGTCTGGAAAATGCTGTGGCAATCAGGGCTGCAAATTCAGTGCGGGTGATGGATTGATTTGGGCGAAAAGTCCCATCGGGAAACCCGTTAATAATGCGACGCTGGGCTAAAGCTTGAATGAATAAGCGTGCCCAATGAGTTTGAATATCAGAAAACTGAGTAGGGGAATTTACCATAGTTGTTGGTAATTGGTAATTGGTAATTGGTAATTGGTCACTAGCAACAGACCAAGGATTCAGGACTACTGGCGATTAACCATTACCGCTTGATAAGTTGTTCCAATGCCTCAGAGAGAACCTGCCGTTGTTCGGAATCGTAACCGCGGCGTTCTAAAAATGCTTTGTAGCTACCTTCGCCAGTGACGGCACTTTCCAATAACTTTTGAGACACTTCGTAGACAGAAGGAAGTTCCACCTGTTCGATAATTCGAGTGGTACGCGATCGCACTCTTTGGGATGATTGCGCCATCTCTTCGTTCCCATTGCGATGATGGGCAACGACCATCACCGCAGACATGGCTACATTTTTGACTAATAATTCTGAAACGGTGTCTGGATTTGACTGCAATGCCCGTATAACAGCAGCAGAGGGATTATCTGCGATTGTCCCCTCTGATGTCAGGTAGGTGACGAAAAAGCCTCTCGCACCATTTTCAGTTTTTACTAATTCTGCAATGGCTGTTTCTATTTCTACTTCGGATAATTCCCCCGCTTGCATCTGGGAAAGCAAAGATTGAGTCAGCGCGATCGCACTCTCAAAGCTTACTTTTTCTGGAACTGTAAACGCAGATCCACTCATGATTGTGCCTGAAAATCGTTCTCATGCGATGATAGCCAATTTAGAGTTGTACCAGGTTAAGCGATCGCATTCACAATTTACAGATTTGCCGAATATCTACATTCCCCCCGGTGATAATCACACCAATTCGGGCACCAGGTTCTTTCACCACTTCCGATAGTAAAGCCGCGGCGGCTAAGGCACCCGTCGGTTCCACTACGATTTTCAGACGTTCCCACAAGAAAAACATCGTAGTGCGGATGGCTTCTTCCGATACCGTCACCATATCATCGACGTAGTGCAATACGAGTGGGAAGGTAATGTTTCCCAGGCAAGGAGTGCGTGCCCCATCAGCAATCGTGTCAGGATTGTTCGTAGTATGCAGCGTTTTACTGTGAAAAGAGCGTGTCGCATCGTCGGCGCGTTCTGGTTCTACCCCAATCACTCGGCAATTCGGTGAAAGGGTTTTGGCAGCGAGGGCGCATCCTGATAGTAAACCACCGCCTCCGCAGCAAACGAGAAGTAAATTGAGGGAACCGACTTCTTGAAAGAGTTCTAAAGCAGATGTACCTTGTCCGGCGATGACATGAGGATGATCGTAAGGGGGAATTAAAGTTAAACCGCGCCGATCTACCAGACTTTGCGCCAAAGCTTCCCGCGTGGTTTCCTGACGATTGTACAAAATCACCTCAGCACCATAACCGCGAGTTGCCGCTTGCTTCACGACTGGGGCATCATCCGGCATAATAATCGTGGTGTGGATGCCCAGCAATTGCCCGGAGAGTGCGATCGCTTGAGCATGATTCCCTGATGAATACGTCAGAACCCCGCGTGATGCTTGTTCCTCAGATAGCTGTGCCAGTGCATTGTAAGCACCCCGAAACTTAAACGAACCCGTGCGTTGAAAGTTTTCGCACTTCAAGAATACTTGAGCAGTGGTGCGCTCGTTGACCGTTCTGGAGGTCAAAACCGGCGTGCAGCGGGCAATTCCAGCCAACCGCACCGCCGCAGCTTCCACATCGGCGCTCGTAACAGGTAGGGCAGTGAAATGAATCGCAGACGGGTTGTGTTCTGCCATAACAAAATCCTATCGCCTGTAAAGATGCTTCAGGACAGTCTTCATTGGATTCGATAAACACTTTGCATCATCCAACATCCTTGCATCCCACCGATACCAATCCTAAATGGATTGTAAAACTCTCTCCCTTGTGTCTCTGGAGCGTTCTCTTTGATTCGTGAAGGCAAGATATCCAATTTCTCTCTCGAAATTGGATATCTTGCCTACAACTCAAATAGGACTGTTATAGTAGCCTAAGTAGAATTGCTTATAGATGTTTATCTATAGATGCCATATAAAGCCTTGATGGTAATTTCTAAAATACACTTAAAAATCAAAAAACTTATTTGTTAAAAAATATTTTTACCTATAGACATTTATCTATCAGTACCATATAAATTCTTGATGACAACTGCTCTAGGCATAAAAACCTATGATAGCAAAGAGTTATATAAGTTTTTTTTAGATGATTTATCGCTTAATTCTTTAAATCAATTATTCCCTTTTGGTTACTTGAACCATTAAGATAAGCAGAACGCTTAAGAAATTATTAATTCGGCATTCGCCTTACTGCATAGGTTGGTTAGGGAAATTACGGGTTGGCTGAAAGCAACCCTAGCTTTGCTGCAAGTTTGGAGGGAATTCAGTGGTTCAGGCTCTCATCGATACTATTTGGTTAGTCCCTTGCTATGCCTTAATTGGTGCTATTTCCGGGCTATTATGGTCGCCCGGTGTCATCCGCCGCACAGGGCCGCGCCCCGCTGGTTACATTAACTTGCTGATGACCTTTTTGGCATTCGTTCATAGCTTAGTGACTCTGCAAGCGATTTGGAACCAGCCGTCTCAAGAAATAACGTTTACATGGCTGTCGGCAGCGGGTTTGGATTTAAATTTCCCCCTAGAAATCTCAGTAATTAACGTTGCAGCGATCGCTTTAGTAACCGGGTTAAACCTGCTAGCCCAGATATACGCGATCGGCTACATGGAGATGGACTGGGGCTGGGCACGCTTTTATGCCTTGCTGGGGCTTTTTGAGGCAGGGATGTGTGCTTTAGCTTTGTGCAACTCCTTGTTCTTTAGCTATGTAATCCTGGAAATCCTCACCTTGGGGACTTATTTGCTGGTAGGGCTTTGGTTTAGCCAACCGTTGGTGGTGACGGGCGCACGGGATGCGTTCTTAACCAAGCGGGTTGGGGATTTAATCATGCTGATGCCAGTCATTGCCTTGTATCCCCTGGCAGGAAGTTGGAATTTTAACGATCTAGCAGAATGGGCAAAAACCGCTGATTTAGACCCTACACTAGCCGCGCTATTAGGTTTAGGTTTAATTGCTGGCCCGATGGGTAAATGCGCTCAATTTCCGTTGCATTTGTGGTTGGATGAGGCAATGGAAGGGCCGCTTCCCAGCACGATTTTGCGGAACTCGGTCGTGGTGGCAACAGGTGCCTGGGTGTTGATTAAGTTGCAACCTGTGTTAGCCCTTTCTCCGATAGTGTCGCTGGCGCTGATATCGATCGGTGGTGTGACGGCGGTTGGCGCTTCCTTGATTGCGATCGCGCAAATTGATATCAAACGCGCTTTGTCCTATTCCGTCAGCACCTACATGGGATTGGTATTTATCGCTGTAGGCACTCAACAAGATGATGCAGCTTTGTTGTTGATCTTGACTCATGCGATCGCAATGGCGCTGTTGGTAATGAGTGTTGGTGGAATTATTTGGAACAACATCACCCAAGACTTAACCCAACTCGGCGGTTTATGGTCGCGCCGTCCCATATCCGGGTTAGCCTTTCTGGTTGGGACGCTGGGGTTAATCGCTTTTCCGCCTTTAGGCAGCTTCTGGGCATTGCTGAAATTGGCAGATGGTTTGTGGGCAACTCAACCTTGGCTAGTCGGGTTATTGCTGGTGGTCAATGGTTTGACAGCCTTCAGTTTAACGAGAGTGTTTGGGCTGATTTTTGGCGGAGAACCCAAGCCAATGACTGTACGATCGCCAGAAGCATTTTGGCCTTTAACTTTCCCCATGATAGTTTTGGCCGCCTTCACCCTCCACCTCCCCTTAGTGTTACAAAGCTTGTCGCTACTGCCGAGTTGGGCAACTCTCAATAAAGATATGGCGCTGCTGTTGATTTGGTCTAGTATTTTTGGTTGCAGCCTTGGCGGGATAATTTATCTGAATAAAATGTGGAAAAAACCCGTCCAACTTCCTTGGAAACCCCTGCAAGATTTGTTGGCTTATGACTTTTACACCGCCAAAATTTACCGCGTGAGTATTGTTTTCAGCGTTGCTTTAGTTTCCCGCTTCATCTCTGCCTTTGACCGCTACTTAGTGGATGGCTTCGTTAATTTTGTCGGCGTTGCTTCCCTTTTCGGCGGGCAAAGTTTGAAATACAGCACTTCCGGACAATCCCAAGCTTATGCGATGACGATAGTAATGGGAATAATTGTCTTAGGAATGCTATTATACTGGCGCTTCTTTCATGCCGCTTCACCACTCTTTGTAGCACTCGCTCAATAGGTCGAGAGTGGGCGATCGCTGCCCTACCAAACTAACTGAAAACCCGGTTAGTTTAGAACTTTTTGTCATTAGTCCTTTTTAAATTGCAAAGGATACATAACTAATGACAAAATACAAAGAGAGCAAGTCTTTAACCCTTAGGAAGGAAGCTACGAACCAATGAATTCAAAAAAGCAGAAAGGACAATTCTCCAGACGGAATTTGCTGAAATTTAGCGCAGGCGCAGTAGGGGCAGGGGTCGTAACAGCCGGACTCGGAACCAAGTTGGTTTTCCCCGATCAAGCCGTTGCAGAGAATGACATGACCCCCGATCAAGCGTTGCAAAGTTTAATGGAGGGGAATCAACGGTTTATTACCAGAAAAACTAAAAATATCAACCGAGATTTTCAACGTTTGACCGCCGTTGCGAAAACTCAGAAGCCATTTGCGGCGATTCTCAGTTGCGCGGATTCGCGGGTTCCTTCTGAGATTATCTTTGACCGGGGATTTGGAGATTTGTTTGTATGCCGCGTGGCAGGAAATATCGCAACTCCGGAGGAAACCGGGAGCCTAGAATTTGGGGGTTTAATATTAGGAACAAAGGTAATCATGGTCATGGGGCACAAAAGATGTGGGGCGGTAGATGCCACCATTAAAGGTGCCCAAGTGCCCGGTCAGATTGGTAGCTTACTTGAGGCAATAAAACCTGGTGTAGAAAATTCAAAAGGCAAACCCGGCGATCGGCTAGAGAATGCTAGCAAAGCGAATGTTTTGGTTCAGGTAGAAAGATTGAAAACCTCTCCTGTCATTTCTCAGTTAATTCAGGAAAATAAACTGAAAGTTGTAGGTGGTTATTACGATTTGGACACTGGCAAAGTCACCTTACTGAGTTAGGTAGAGCTATAGCAATCCTATTTAAGTGGTGAGATGTCTTCGATTAACGAAGCGCGATCGCGTGTTAACGGAGGGAAAAAAGAGAGAAGAATATCTCCTACATAAATTGGGATTGCTATATAGCCAAACCGCCGTTTCTATGATTCTCATTCAGCCGGTCAACAGAAATCAGCAATCAGGAATCAGCAAATAACAAACCATGCTCAGCACTTTTATTTGGCTACCCTTTTTAGGTGCCGCTCTCGTCGGATTCTTACCTAACTTATCTGCTAGTCAACTCCGTTTACTTGCATTAGCGATTATCAGTGGAATTTTATTAGAGACAGGATTTCTTTTAACCCAATTCGACCTGAACAATGCCGGGATGCAATTCTCTGAATTTATGCCCTGGATTGAAAAATTGGGATTGAATTACAGCCTTGGTGTTGATGGTTTGTCTTTACCGCTGTTGGCTTTGAATAGCCTGCTGACATGGATTGTTATTTACAGCACCTCAAAGCAGATTACTCGTCCTCAGCTTTACTATTCTTTAGTGCTGCTGGTCAATGCTGGAATTGCGGGTGCCTTCCTGTCGCAGAATTTGATGCTGTTTGTGTTGTTCTACGAACTAGAACTGATTCCGCTGTACTTGTTAATTGCCATCTGGGGCGGAACTGAAAAGCGTGGCTACGCAGCAATGAAGTTTCTCATTTATACAGCGCTTTCTGGAATTTTAATTCTGGCGGCATTTTTGGGTATAACTTGGCTGGGTAACGCTCCTAATTTTGATTACAATGCCAACATTGCTCAAGGTTTACCGTTACAAGCGCAGCTAATCCTGCTAACAATGCTGGTAGTGGGTTTCGGAATCAAAATTCCCCTAGTTCCGTTGCATACTTGGTTGCCAGATGCTTATGTCGAGGCTTCACCACCCGTAGCCATTCTTTTAGGTGGCATCCTGGCAAAGTTAGGAACCTATGGTTTAGTACGGTTTGGTTTAGGAATGTTTCCCGAAACCTGGACAATTGTGGCACCAGGGTTAGCGATTATCGGAGCGTTTAGTGCCGCTTACGGGGCGCTGAGTGCGATCGCTCAAAAAGATATCAAACGCATGGTCGCTTACAGCTCTATCGGTCACATGGGCTATGTTCTGTTAGCCGCCGCCGCCGCTACACCGCTTAGTTTACTCGGTGCCGTCTTGCAAATGGTTAGCCACGGCATCATCTTAGCCATCCTCTTCCATTTGGTGGGTGTTATCGAAAGCAAAGTTGGCACCCGCGATTTAGATGTCTTGAATGGTTTGTTGAGTCCCCAACGCGGCTTACCGCTTACCACTGCTTTGCTAGTTCTAGGCGGAATGGCGAGTGCTGGTATCCCCGGTATGGTTGGCTTTATCGCTGAATTTTTAGTGCTGCAAGGTAGTTTCATCGTATTTCCAATTCCAACCCTGATTTGTGTAGTTTGTAGCGGTTTAACGGCAGTTTATTTTGTGATCCTCATTAACCGCACCTGTTTTGGCAAACTGAACAATGCCGCAGCCTACTATCCCAAAGTTGAATGGGTTGAGCGTACCCCAGCTTTAGTTTTAGCAGCCTTAATCTTCTTCTTGGGAATCTTCCCCAATTGGCTGGTGCGTTGGAGTGAACCGACAACAGCTGCAATGGTTGCTACCATGCCCGCGACTACTACTCAGCAAGTTGCTATCCACTACCAGTCTTCAGTTCAGCAATAGAAAATTACTTTCATTCCTCTCGTTACGGCGCTCAGCCTGGAAACGAGAAACCTAAGCCCCCAGCTCCCTTAAGCGCTAGGGAAGGGGTTGGGGGACAGCTAAAAATACCGTCCTCACAACAAAATAACGACTCATTAAAAAACATTCAGCAATTCACCTAAAAGAACTAAAAATGGTACAAACTCCTCCTAAGCCTTCAACAAAATTACCTCCTTCTAACCATGAATTTGCCGATATTATTCATCGCTTAGAAGCTGGTGGTGCCATGCTGCCAGATACGCCGGAAAATCTCATGCAAATTATCGGTATTTATAAAGCGTATGCAGTACCGATGGATTTCTACTGGCGCGACCTGCTTTATATTGCCGAGCATGTCTTTTTAAATCCCTTTCCCTTCTTTAAATACTTCTTGCCCAAAGAGTATTTAGAGTTACATAATCATTACGCTGGAGACGATGCAGATTTGCGGATCTGGCGCGGAGAAGCTACCGCTCATCCCGAACTTCTAGAGTTTATCGAGAAGGGCGAAACTTCTAAAATGCCCAAGTTATTCCATCACTTAGGGCATGACCGAATTAATATGGAATTTGCCGAAGCTTGTATGCAAGCAATGCTTTGGCACGGCAGAGATATGGGCTGGGGTAAATTCGATGCCTATCTGGATACTGATGAATATAAAGCGAATGCAGATAGAGCAATTAAGGCTTACTTCAAAGGCAATCCGGCGATGCTGGGATTGTATAAACTGTTCCCTGATATGTTCTTAGAACAGGTGCGCCAACTGTCTTACTACAGTAATTTAGGCTTGTTCTGGGAAGTGATGGCTCCAGTTTTCTTTGAGATGTCCGACCTCTACGATGAGGGGAAAATTACCAGTGTGCCGGAAGCGATGAATTTTCTGGTAAATGGAATTTTTGCGATCGCGGGTCGTCCAATTTATCATCACGTTTACATTCGGGGTGAAAAGTATGAAATTATCCCCAAATCTTGCGGTTTCACATGGCTGTACGAAGCAGCATTACCGTATGTGGAAGCTGTATTCTACCGTACCGCTCCATTCCGGGGTACAAAATCTTACAACGCTCAGGCAAAGCAAGTTCCGGAAAATCAGAAAGATTTCCACTATGGAATTCTCTATGCTGATGTATTTCCGGTGGGAACTGCTGGCATTCCGCCGACATTGTTAATGCAGGATATGCTGCATTTCCTCCCACCCTATCTCGTGGATTACTATCGCCAACACTGCCGCGGTGAAGATGATATGTTAATCCAATTAGGGATTACTTTCCAACGCTCGATGTACTGCGTTACTTCTGCTGTTATCCAAGCATTGCGGACTGCACTTCTGTATCCTTTAGATGACTCCAATCCGAAGCATTTACAAGCAAATCGGGAGTTTTTTGAAGCTCAGATGGATCGCTTTAAGCGTCCTGAAGCTCGTTTGCGGGATATTCAGCAGTCGGATTATCGATAGGAAATCCCCCCAAACCCCGCGCTAACGCGCCGCTTCGCTAGAAAAAAGGGGGGCTTTTAAAAGGAGCGATCGCACTCCGATTCCTTGATTCCTCCAACACACCTCAAATAGGGTTTTTAAAAAGGGAGCGAGCGCTCCCTTTTTTTTATTTAACCCATTAAAATTACCGTGTCGATAACGTGAATCACGCCATTATCCGCTTCGATATCTGGTGCGAGAACTGTAGCATTTTTCACCTCAAAACCATCAGAACAATCAATTCTGATGGGTGAACCTTCAACTGAGGTGACAGAACTTACTTTCTCTAAATCGGCTTTCATTAACTTGCCAGGAACGACATGATAGGTGAGAATTCTGGCAAGCTGGGGAATATTTTGCACCAAGGTTTGAATCGTTCCGGGTGGAAGTTTAGCAAAGGCATCATCATTCGGCGCAAAGACAGTAAAAGGGCCAGGACTTTTCAGCGTGTCCACCAACCCTGCCGCTTGGACAGCAGTTACTAAAGTTTTGAAAGAACCCGCACCAACGGCAATATCAACAATGTCAGCCATCTGTTCTCACTTAATAGATTGTATGGAAAAGCTCTGATAACAGTGTAGGGTGAGCCTTGCCAATATTATTGGATTGGCTATTTGCGATCGCTTTAAATCTTTAATGTTCGTTAAAAGCAGTTGTAATCTCTTGATCGCAGAGATTTGTTCACGTAGACAGAACCACCTGATTGCGTCCGCGTCGTTTGGCTTCATAGAGAGCTTTATCTGCGGCTTCATTGAGTTGGGTCGCTTCATCTACGTTGGGAAAGACAGCGATGCCACAGCTAAAAGTAACCGAAAACTCAGCGCCGTCAGACTGCTGCCGAACTTGTGCAAAACCTTCGCGGATTCGATTGAGAACTTGCACGGCTGTTGCACCATCTGTATTCGGGAGGATAGCCGCAAACTCTTCCCCGCCATAACGACCCGTGATATCAGTTTTTCGCAAACGCTGCTGCAACAGACGGGATAAACTTTTCAGTACGCGATCGCCTGTGAGATGACCATAAGTATCGTTGACTGACTTAAAATCATCAATATCAATCATGGCAAAGGCAAGGTTCGTCTTTTCCCGCCGACCTCGTTGCACCTCAATACTGAGTTGCTCTTTAATCGTCGTATGATTGAGCAGCCCAGTCAGACTATCGCGCACCATCACCGAACGTAAAAGACGCGATCGCTGCACTCGCGGCATCACCGACGCAATCAGATGATTTGGCTGAATCGGCTTGGTTAAAAAATCATCCCCGCCTAGCTGAATCGCCGCTAGCTGCTTATTCAGATCCGTCTCCATCGACAGAAACACAATCGGAATGCCCACATAAGCCGGTTGCTGACGGATCACCGCTGCCAGTTCCACTCCATCGCATCCCGGCATATACATATCCATCAAAATTAGATCCGGTCTGAACTCAATTAACGGCGGCATCACCTGCAACGGATCTGTCACCACCAGCGCCGTCATTCCCGCCTGTTCCAAAGTCCAACCATAGAAAGATGCCAAAGGCGCATCATCGTCAACAATTAAAATGCGATACGGCTCTGGTGCTTGCGGCACTGTCAGCAAATCCAGCGCATCAATCAATTCTCCAATGTTAATTGGCTTGGGAAAATACGCCTTTCCACCCGCTCTCACCGCCTGTAAACGAGCCATGAGATCGTTTCTGGCAGAAATAAACAAAACTGGCAGCGGTTGCTCTCGGTGCTGCTGGATGGCAGTAATTGTTTTGGGGCCAGCGAGACTGTCTTGGGGGAAAACAACATCTACAATTGCAGCGGCGGGTGGTGTTTGCGCGATCGCCTCCTCCAGTTCAGCAATTTTGTCAAAAGTGCGAACCTGATAACCAAAACAACTGATTTGCAACGCCAAATCCTGCGATAGATGCGGATCGTCTTCCACCAAAAAAATCAGCCGATTCTCTGTCCAAGGCTCTTGAGACTGCAACGGGGGGAGGTTTAGATCCAGTACACAAGTGTCCTCCACTGCGATCGCCTGTTTCAATCCTCCTACCAGCACGCAGATTTGTGCTTGCTCTTCTGCGGTTGGCAACTTTCCACTATCCAAAATCGCTTTGAACACCAGTTCCAAAGTTCGTGCCGCATTCCCTAACCCCAGCAACCCAAACGTGGCACTAGAACCCGCCAAACGGTGCATCAGGTGGTGTAGCGTTTCCAAAGGTGAGGCAGCGGCTTCTAGTAGGGACTGAGGCGGATTTTGAGAAGACGAAAGGGGCTGAACCTTTGAGGTGCTGAGGGGTTGATGTTCTTGATTCTCTCCTGCTCCAGGCAGGGTTTCCCCGCCCCTACATCCTGACTCCCCAGCTACGGTCCCTCTTTCCTCAAGGCTTCCCAGCAGCTGATTCCAAATTGTTTCAATCTGCTCAATTCGACTCGGCAGTTGTTGCCTATAGGCAAGGCGTAAGGCATTGAGTTGTTCTTGCGGATCTTGAAGCGCATCAATCATGGTACTGAAACCACATACGATTGAGAGTTGCAGAAAGGGTCATGGGATCGAACGGCTTCGCAATCACATCCAATACACCAAGTTGCTTATAATAAGCTACTTCATGGGTTTGCACTTTGGCTGTCAAGAAAATTACCGGAGTGCTTAAAGTTTGCGGGAGTTCCCGCAGTGCCTTTAGGGTGGTCATCCCATCCATCCCAGGCATCATCACATCCAGCAAAATCAAATCTGGGGCAAATATCGGCGCTTTCTGAATCGCTTCGCTCCCAGAACTACAGACTTCTACCGTGAAACCGCCGACTACTTTCAAACCCAAGCAGGCAACGGTCTGAATGTCCGGATCATCTTCCACCAACAAGATACGAGTTAAAGATGGAGTTGTCATATTGCTTTTGATTGATTACTCATTAATTTAAACTGAGTGGGAAGAAAAAGCATATCTATAAAAAAAGAGAAGATTCTACAATTCATTTAGGATGGCGATAGTTTAGGGTTTATTGTTCTTACCTCTACGAATAACGAACTCATTCCCTATCTCCAGAAAGTAGTAAGACTAAATTATTAGTAAGATCTGAAAAGCGCTTTTTACTCCCCGTCTTACCCTTGCCATGTTGAGTTCCTTACCTCAAACTCCACGCCTCTGAACGCGGAGAACCAAGCAGGATGGGAATGGCTCCCCAGTCTACAATATGACATGGTTTAATTCGGTCATCCTACTAAATATTTTGATTTTTAGTTTATAAATTAAAAATTTAATAACAACTATTTAAACTCAATTAAATTTAAGTTTCAATAAACGTTTAATTTATTGAAACTTAAAAAAACAGAATTAAGAAGCGGAATTACCGCGTCCAATTAGGGATTTAATCGTTTCCAGCAACTGCTGATTGGAGGTGCGGGACTTGACGAGTGCCGCAGCTACGTGATGTGCCGCCTCCATGCCAACGGTATTGGCGGAGAAAATGACTGCGGGGATGGAGGAAAAAATCTGATTGTTGAGATCCGCTAGCAATTCTAGACCAGAACCATCCGGTAAACTGAGGTCAAGAATCACTAAGTCAAAAGTTTTAGAAGACAGCTTGTGTCTTGCCTCATGAAGATTTTTAGCTGAATCAATTTCGGCGATATTCTGCAAAATTGTTGAGACCACCTGAGTTAAATCCGGATCGTCCTCAACATACAAAATATGAGGCTTACTGTCTGAGTTCTGCCGAACTGCTTGGCGGACAGATGCCATCAATCGCGCCTGATCGATTGGTTTATCCAGCCAGTCTATCACCGGCAATCCACCGCCACTGAGTTGTTCGCGCCCCTGTTGGGCTTTGGCAGAAACGACCACAATCGGGAGACTCTGAGTATTTTCATCTTCCCGCAGTTCGCGGATCAAAGAGATGCCATCTTGACCGGGTAGCGCCAAATCTACAGTCATCGCTGCATAGCAATTTTCTGACAAAAGCTGCTTGGCTTGGGCTGCATTGTAGGCGATATCTGCACTTAAACCTTCTTGTTTCAGCATCAGCGACAGCAGCGTGGCAATATCGGGATCGTCTTCACAGATAAGGATGGGGAGACTTTCCGGCGAGTGGGAAGTCATAATCTTTGAGATCCGTGCTTCTTGCCATTCTGGTAAATCGAAGTAGAAAGTCGTCCCGACATTCGTTTGAGTTTCAAAACTAATGTGTCCTCCGAGTTTTTCTACGATCGCTTTGCAGATACTTAAACCTAAGCCAGTTCCTCCCTTTTGACGGGTATCTGAGGAATCTGCTTGAGCAAATTTCTGAAAAATCCGAGGGCGAAAGTCTTCGGGAATCCCACAACCGCAGTCGGTAACGGCAACTCGGATGGTATTTGGCGATTGAGTTGGACGGGAAACGGAGAGGGTGACGGTACCATTGGGGGGAGAGAATTTGGCGGCGTTGGAGAGTAGATTCGTTAGTACCTGCATCAGGCGATCGCGATCGACATTTACCTGAACACCGGACAACTCAGACTCCAGTACCAACTGCACCCCAAACTGTTCGCCATAGCCCCGGTTCGCCTCCAGCGCCTGCTCTACGAGGGGCATCAGTTCCAGCGGCTGGAGATGAAAATCCATTTTGCCGGATTCAATCTTTTCAATATCTAAAATGTCGTTAATCAGGAGAATCAGACGCTCGGTATTTTTATAAGCAATATTCACTAGCGCCTTTGCCTCATTGGGAATTTCACCCGTCACACCTCCAGCAATTAAACTCAAGGAGCCTCGCACCGAAGTGAGCGGCGTCCTCAATTCATGGCTGACGATGGAGACAAATTCGTTTTTCAGTCGCTCCATCTCCTTGCGCTCGGTAATATCGCGCACGATTGCCAGCACTTCATCCGCTCCGTTGACAACAACGCGAGCTTCATAATCGCGCACAGAGCCTATCTCTCCGGTTGGGTAAGCGGGATTCAAGGGAGCGAGCAGTTGATATTCAAAAACTTGGATCTCGTTAGCAGACAGCGCTTTGGCTACATAATGCAGCATTTGCTGCGCTACCTCGGTTGGCAAAAGCTCCTGCACAGTTTGACCGATGACTTGAGCGGGAGCGATCGCCCGAACGTCATTTTTAGCCGCTCTGAAGTCTAGAAAGGTGCCATCTTCACGGATGCGAAACATCGAATCTGGGATCGCGTCGAGGAGGGCGCGAGTTTTGGCTTCACTTTGGCGCAGCACTTCGCTTTGGCGGAGGGTTTCCTCTACTTGGATGCGTTCGGTGATGTCGGTGGCGACGCCAATTGCGCCCATGACTTCGTTGTTGGCGTTTCGCAGGGGCGAATAGCGAACCTCGAAGGTCAATTTGCCCATTTTTACCAGGGATGTTAAGGCTTTGCCGGATAGCGCTTGCCGAACCTCTTCGAGAATCTGTGGGAAGCGGCGGTACACCTCAAAGATGGATTGACCAACCACCTTCCCCGCTTCCAGTCCCAAAGTATCCAGACCGCTCCCTTCGGAAAAGGTAATGACACCCCGATCGTCTAAGGCAAATAGAACGATGGGCGCACTTTTCACCACAGTCCGCAGACGTTCCTCGCTATCGCGCAATGCAGTCTGAGCGGCTTGCGATCGCGCTAGTTCCGCTTCTACTTGCTCGAACAAAGCGGCTTGTTGAATGGCGATCGCGATTTGCACGCTCAGCGCCTCTAGCAGTTCGACTTCCTCATATTGCCACTGTCGCGACGATCGACAGTGATGGGCAATCAGCAACCCCCACAAGTGGTCTCCTTGCAAAATCGGCACGACTAGATTCGCTCGCACCTGAAATTGCTCTAGCAATTCAATATGGCAGGGGTTGAGCTGAGCCGTGTAGATATCTTCAATGACACGGATACGACCTTGTTGATAAGCCGCAGCGTAGGTTTTGCCAAAGCACGGATCTTTGATATTGCTTCCCAGCACCGCCAACCACTGGGTACTCACGGACTCTACAACGACGGTGCCACTTCCATCCGGCTCAAAGCGGTACAAGATCGTTCGGTCTGTCTGAAGAAACTGCCGCACTTCCGCCACGGCAGTGTTGAGAACATCCTCCAGCTTCAAGGATTGGCGGATACGCTCTTGCATGGCTCCTAAGAGCTGCTCCCGTCGCAGAAGCTGCCGTAAAACGGCTTCAGCCTGCTTGCGGGCGGTAATGTCGGTGTGAATCCCAATCAACCCGACTACATTACCATTGTCATCGGCGATGGCATCAGCCCGAAGCAAAATCGATATAGTGCGATCGCTCTGGGTACGCATCTCGACTTCACCACTCCAGCAGGAGTTGCCTTGTTTGATCGTGCTGATGACTTCACGAGCGACATTCGGATCGCAGTAGCGGATAGCTGGCCCCCCAGCCGCATTTATTTCGTCTGTGGTGTATTCAAACAATTCCACAAACGCCGGATTGTGATAGAGGGACTGCCCTTTGGCGTTCGTAATGATGATGGCATCACTCGCATTTTCAACGGCTTTGCTAATCCGAATCAGATGTTCTTGGGCTTCCACTCGGTCGGTGATGTCAGTTTGGACACCCACAAAGTTTGTGAGTTTTCCTTGGGGATTCTTTACTGGCGCAACTCGCAGTTCGTTCCAGAAAAGCGTCCCATCTTTGCGGTAATTCCGCAAGGTGACATTGCACTCTTTTCCGTCCCGGATTGCCGTTCGCAATTGAGCGATCGCCGGTTGCTCTGTATCGATTCCTTGCAAGAAGCGGCAGTTGTGCCCTAAAACTTCGCTCTCGGAGTACCCGGTCATTTCCTTGAAACTGGGATTGATATAAATCAGGGGATTGTCTGGCAAGCTCGCGTCGCTAATCACGATGCCGTTATTGCTAGCAGCGATCGCCTTCTCCAACAGGTGTAGGTGTTCCTGTGATGGATGGCGCTCAGCGATCGCTTCTCTCGACACGATCAATCCGCCGATTTCACCTGTGCCAGTGCGCCACGGCTGTACTTCCCACCTTACCCACTCCACAGTTCCATCAGTACGGGGTAAAGATTCTTCAACCTTCTCGATGCTTCCCGCTAAACAGCGCTGATGAATTGTCTGCCAACGGTCTGCTACTCCACGCTCAATTTCATAGTAAGAGCGCCCGATAATATCCTCACCAAGATTTTGCTCCGTCAGCCATCGATGACTGAACAGCAGGTAACGCATCTCGCGGTCGAACATAGCAACGGCTGCTGGCGCTTGCTGGATAAACAGTTGAAGCAGCTCTTGGTTATCGGTGTAATTCATGCGTAGGGCTGGGGGTGAGCGTGAAGTGAAAGTCATGCAGCTAGAGACTTCTATTTCAAGGGTGCCCAAATGTAATCTTCAGCTATCATCGGCATCACCAAATCGCTGCTTCCGGGCGTTGGCAATCCTGCTCAGTGCAGGTGTCGATCCCACCTTAGCCACTTTTTTAAGCGGGGATTGAGCGGAGGATTGGGGAGAGCGAAATTGAGAGCGCTGGAGCCAAAACTCATGTCACAAGTCCATGAAATTTTGAATTTTTGGTTTGGCAAACCCGATGAGGCGGGTTATGGGAAACCCCGTAAAGTCTGGTTTACCAAAAAACCGCAGTTTGATAAGGAGATCCGAACCCGCTTCTTAGGAGACTACGAACTAGCCGCAGCGGGTCAGTTAAATCCCTGGAAGGAATCGCCCCAAAGCTGTTTAGCACTGATACTGCTATTAGATCAATTTCCACGCAATTTGTTTCGCGGGAGTGCCCAAGCCTTCGCAACCGACAGCCTTGCCCTGTCTGCTGCACAGCACGCGGTTGATAATGGCTTCGATCGAGAACTGCTGCCAGTCCAGCGATGCTTTATTTACTTACCGTTTGAACATAGTGAAAATCTCGAACATCAGCGTCAGTCAGTGGAGTTATTTCAGCAATTGGGCGACGATCCTGACTGTATTGATTACATTTCCTACGCAGTTCGACACTTCGAGGTAATTGAACGCTTTGGGCGATTTCCCCATCGCAATCAGATTCTCGGTCGAGAGACAACGACCCAGGAGGCAGAGTTTCTTCAGCAGCCTGGGTCGTCATTTTAACGATTAAGATGCAACTGCATTGACTGTCTTGTCGCGCTGTCCCCTACTTACGAGTTGCTCGTTAAAGGACAGGGCGCTTGGCTTGCACCTTCACCTGCAAACCCGCTGTATGCGGTTGATACTCTTTCAAGTCGATCTTGACTGGCTGGACGTTCCAAATTTCTTGGCAATACTCCTTAATCGTGCGGTCTGAGGAAAATTTCCCCGTGCGAGCAACGTTGAGAATTGACATTCGAGTCCAGTGCTTTGCGTCTCGATAAGCTCGGCTGACTTCTTGCTGGCAGTCAATATACGCTTGGTAGTCGGCAAAGAGCATATACTCATCCCTGTCTAGCAACGATTCCACAATTGGTTTGAAAAGGTCGCGATTGTCGGGTGAGAAGTAGCCGGAAGCGATCGCGTCGATCGTTTGTCGCAGTTCGGCGTTGCTATGGTAATAGTCTCGCGGGTTGTATCCCCTTGCCTTCAGGGCATATACTTCTTGAGTTGTCAAGCCAAATAAGAAAAAGTTTTCAGGCCCGACTTCTTGGCGGATCTCGATGTTGGCACCGTCCAGCGTTCCGATGGTAAGCGCCCCATTCATGGCGAACTTCATGTTGCCCGTCCCGGAAGCTTCTTTGCCCGCCGTGGAGATTTGCTCGGAAAGATCGGCGGCTGGATAAACTCGCTGACCGAGAGAGACCGAGAAATTTGCCAAGAAAACGACCTTAATGCGATCGCGCACATCCGGGTCATTATTGACGACTTTCGCCACCGAATTAATCAACTGAATGACCAGTTTGGCAATGTAGTAGCCAGGAGCGGACTTGCCTGCAAAAATAAAAGTCCGGGGCAAGATATCAACATTGGGATCTTTTTTGATCCGGTTGTACAGCGTAATAATGTACAGCACATTCAACAGCTGACGCTTGTACTCGTGAATCCGCTTCACCTGAATATCAAACAGAGAATCTGGATTTACTTCAATGTCGTTGTAGAGCAGAATGTACTCTGCCAAGGATTGCTTATTTTTGCGCTTAATCGACGAGAAGCGAGAACAAAACTCAGCATCATCAACAAACGCTTCTAGCTGCTTGAATTGATCGAGTTGTGTTACCCAATCATTGCCAATTTTCTCGGTAATCAGCTCAGACAGATGGGGATTGCTCAGCAACAACCACCGGCGCGGTGTCACCCCGTTCGTTTTGTTATTAAACTTTTCGGGCCACAATTCGTAGAAATCTCGCAAGACATCCGCTTTGAGCAAATCTGTATGCAGTGCTGCTACCCCATTGATGGAATGGCTGCCCACGCAAGCTAAATGCGCCATGCGGACGTACTTCTGGGCACCTTCCTCAATAATTGACAATCTCCCCACCCGCGCCTCATCTCCCGGATACTTGGCACGTACCTCATCGAGAAAGTGACGGTTAATTTCATAGATAATCTCTAAGTGCCGAGGCAACAGATGCTCAAACAAGCTCACAGGCCAGCGTTCTAGAGCCTCAGAGAGCAGTGTATGGTTCGTGTAGGCGAAGACGCGCCGGGTGATGTACCAAGCTCGGTTCCAGCCTAATTCGTACTCATCCACCAGCAACCGCATCAGTTCGGCAACCCCAATCGATGGGTGCGTGTCGTTGAGCTGGATAGCGACCTTGTCGTAGAACCGATCGAAAGTCCGGTGAATGCGCTGATGCGAATTGATAATGTCTCGGAGAGAACAACTGACGAAGAAATACTGCTGTTCTAGGCGCAGTTGCCGACCCTGAGAGGTGTTGTCGTTGGGATAGAGAACTTTTGAGATATTTTCTGAAAATATCTTGTTGGTAACGGCACCGGCATAGTCACCGCTGTCGAAAACTTGGAAGTCGAACTCTTCAGAAGCCCCCGCCCGCCAAAGACGAAGCGTATTCACCGTATTGTTGTTGTACCCAGATACGGGTGTATCGTAGGGCGTCCCTAAGATTTTCCGATCGGGAATCCAACGCACTCGATAACGACCTTGTCCATCGCTGTAAGCTTCTGTATAGCCGCCGAACTTCACTTCAACGGTTAATTCTGAGCGGCGAACTTCCCAAGGGTTGCCAAACCGGAGCCATTTGTCGGGGTGTTCGACTTGAGCGCCATCCTGAATCCATTGATCAAAGATCCCGAATTCGTAGCGAATGCCGTAGCCAACTGCCGGAATTTCTAAGGTGGCGAGGGAGTCGAGAAAACAAGCCGCCAGACGTCCTAAACCCCCATTGCCGAGTCCGGGTTCTGATTCTAATACTTTGAGGTCGTTGATGTCGAGTCCGGACTCGTGGAGAGCTTGGCGTGCCCGTTCGTACAAACCTAAATTGAGTAGGTTATTGTCCAACTGACGACCCATCAAGAACTCTGCCGATAGGTAGTATACGGTTTTGACATCTTTGTCAATGTAGGTTCTGCTGGTGTTAATCCATCGGTGCAGCAAGCGATCGCGCACAGTATAAGCGAGAGCCATGTAGTAATCATGGGGCGTCGCCCAATACTCATCTTTTGCCAGCAGGTAATACAGGTTATCTGCAAACGCCCGTTTCAGGGTCACGACCGTCATCCCAGTGCGATCGTCTTCCACCTGAACTTCAACGGGTTCAATGGGTTCAATGGGTGTCTCCAAGTGGTCGGCGTGCCCGTCATACGGCGGCTCAAAACGCCCCCCCTGCGAGGGCTGATGACTACTTTCTGTCATGTATCAATCTCCGTTTAACAGCAGTCTGTTGCTAGTCCCAATCCTGTCATAACCGGCTTTAGGCTGGCACGGCGGGAAGTATTGGCGGGAAGTATTGGCGATATGCCTCCGGCACGCTGCACGAACGCATCTTCACAAAACCCGTGCCTAAGCGAATTGTGTAAATCTTTAATTTAAACCCAAAATTATTATATTTTGGCTAATGATTTTTATAGTTTTTTATTAAGCAAACTTAGAGAAATAAACATAACTCTTTATAGCGGCTAATGGTGAATTTTCTCAGGGTTCCAGCAGTACCGTGCCCTTAAAAAAAACAGATACAATAACTTTTGTTACAATTAATCTGTAAATAAATGCAGACTAAGCCGTTTTTTTATTAAAAAGTAACAACTTTTTAAGGTTTAATGTCCGATTTAAAAATTTTTGGTTCAGCATCAACACAGAATCTTCACGATTTATTCCCTAAATTAGATGTAAAAGTAAAATGAAAGATTTACTAAATACTACAGGGAGAGAAAATAGCATGAGCTTGCTGTCTTGCTTTGCGTGGTTGAAAAACGGCTTTCTGGGAGTCCCGCAAAAAACAACTAGGGAACTTATTGCACGACATTAACATTCGATAGGGAAAGAACAAGATTGTTAAGTGTTACCTAGGAAGAAGTAGTGAATATGAATGGTGAGACACTCAAAAGCAAGTATGCAGCAGGACAAAGAGACTTTCGGCAAGCGAATCTATACCGAGAAAAACTCACCTTTGCTTGTCTAGATGGAGCGAAGTTCAGTCAAGCTAATCTAGGCATGATCAACCTCAGGGGTGCAAATCTGCGTGGAGTAGACCTCCAACAAGCACACTTGATGAGGGCGAACTTGAAGGATGCAGATTTAACGGGAGCCAACCTGGAGGGAGCGAATTTAGCGGGAGCAAATCTCAGCGGAGCCAATCTTACGGGAGCCAATTTGAAAAAGGTAAATCTAAACCGAGCCGTATTAGGTGGAGCGAACCTGAGTCAAACTAATTTAAGGTACGCAAATCTCTGTGAAACCATTCTGTTTGGCGCAATTTTAACAGGAGCGATTCTGCTCAAAGCAAATGTAGCTGGGGCAGTTTTGCTGAAGACAAATTTGACCAATGCGGCTGTAATTGAAACCGATTTGAGCGAAGCACGCTTAGAAGAGGTCACGATGCCTGATGGTACAATCCATCAGTAATCGGTACGATACTGCTCAGTGCAAAACATTTTTTACATTCTGAAAAACCGTTTGTGAGCAGCCCTAATTAAATAACCGATATACTTTCACCTTGTCAGTTGGATTTAGCCAAAGCAAAATCTAACGCTAAATCCGGCAGTCTTGGTGGGTGCTGTGACCTCAAACGCCACTTGTTGGCATTACCGTTAGGGCATCAATCGGATTAGGCTGAGTTTCGTGCTTTCACCTAACCGATAGGCGATCGCATCTGACCTTGACACCATCTTGACACCATAGAGAAAGACACGATTAGTTCCTTGATTCGTAAGATATATTCTTGAAGGATGCCACTCCCTTGTAAGTAGGCTTAGCCTCCATCCTATTTACTCACCACCAGAAATTTTTATGGAAACCGTAGCGTCGATTTTGCATCAATCGGACGGAGAAATTAGTTTTCTTGTTGATGATGTCCAGGTATGTCGAGATATCATTCCTGTTAGCGAGGCTTGGAGTAAATTTGAGGAGCGATTAGGTTCTCCATTATTGGCATTCAGCCACAGTAACTCATTTGAAGTCATTCAGGAATCAGGGAATCATCCTCTAGTCACTGCTGTTCATATTGCCCACAGCGAACATCGACCGCTGTTGCTGACTCCAGATGTAATTTGGCTGACAATTGCCCAAGGGTTTGCACAACATATCAACAATCATGCCGAAGAGTTGCGATCGCGTTTTGTGGGTTATTCAGGCAAGCTGGAGTTAAAGGTTGAGACTCAAAAACTCGATCAACCGAATGACTGGGCTGAAGTGATTGAACAATGGTCAGAACGCATTCGTCACAATGTTAAGCCCGATATTCACTCACTCATGGTGTGCAACTTCAGCACCACTACATCCATCATCCAAACTGCAAGTCAGGTGGTGATGATGGATGCGTTGCAGCAGTATTTTGATTATATGCTCTATGCCATTTGCGGCATTCCTGGGATTACAGTGCGCGGAACAGAAGCCGACTGGCGCAGTATCCGACACCGGGTTGAAGCGATCGCTGCTTACGATCTGGATTGGTGGACAGAACGGCTGTTGCCAATTTGTGATGCGTTGATTGACACCGTTGCTGGTAGACCTCCACTGAAATTTTGGCAGCACATATACAAACCAAAGGAGATATACAGTGGAAAGGTGATTACAGGATGGTTAGCCGAGCTATTTCCTTACATTAATCACTCCGTCACCCACGCTCCTACATACAAGAATCCGATTCTAGATATCCCTCGTGCAGAACTCACGGTCGAGGACGGAATCTCACCAACAGTATTACCCACGGGACTCTCTAAAGCACCGATCGTACTCATTACCTCTCAAGGAGAAGGTTATTTAGAAGTGGTTGCAGGCTTTATTGGAGTTCGGCAACAAGATGGCTATCTCCAACCGGAAATCGGCTGGGCAGTACGGGAGCAAAATCGATTTCTCAGGTTCCTAAACACGCTAAAGCAAAAACCCGGTGTGCGATTGCCGATTGATTGGTCAGAGTGTCAACCCCCACTTGCAATGCCAAAGGAACTGACTCAACTCCACAGCCATTTCGACGGTGGCACAATTGTTGGTCAAAGCGAATATCCTTGGCACATTCGGGCATTACAGGACTATACTCATCACGAGTTGAAAGGTATTAACAAACCGTTCACTGGTTTCATCGATATTCAGGGCGATCGGTTCACTGGTTTCATGGATATTGAGGGCGATCGCTGCATTGCCTACGGTTATGTACGCCGCCTCAACAGTAGAAATCGCCTTTGGGAATGGTGGGTGATTGTAGGCAAACCCGTTTGGGAAGGAACCATTTTTGGGGAAGAAGTTTGGGCATTCACAACCGAAGACGTAAAGGTAATTGCCAAAGGAATTCCGCAACTGTTTGAACGTATCGCGAAAGCTAAGGGACAATACTACTTTGACGATCCTGACTTCCAACCAGATGATTCATTGTCGGCATCCAGATAGTTTTGGCATCCGATTCAATGGCATCACTTACTCTGATAGGTGCGATCGCGCATTCGCCTAAGCAGCCCCATTCTCCGCATACAAAGGCAATTTCACAAGTGCTACGATTGCCAGTAAATGCGCTCAACTCACATACCCAGTGTCCACATCCATACCATCTGATACACTAAATACCCAAACCATTGCGGCAGTACCAACAGAACCCGTGTGGCGTTTGAGTGTTGAGCAGTATCACCAGATGATTCGTCTTGGCATCCTGAGCGACGACGATCCGGTAGAGCTGCTGGATGGATGGTTGGTCTACAAAATGCCGAAAAATCCGCCCCATCGTGCGACCACAAAACTTACTCTAAATGCCTTAGAAGCGGTCATTCCAGAAGGCTGGTACGTCGATACTCAAGAACCTATCACCCTAGCCGATAGTGAGCCAGAACCGGATGTGGTGGTCGTTCGGGGAAGTACCCGCGATTATCTTGATCGTCATCCCGGTGCCTCTGACATCGCTCTGATTATTGAAGTTGCCGATTCTACCCTAGAGCGCGACCGTACCTCAAAACAGCGTCTCTACGCTCGTGCTGGGATTCCGATTTACTGGATTATCAACCTCCCAGAAAAGCAGATTGAGGTCTACACCGAGCCGGTTGTGGCTGAGGAATCCATCTATCAGCGTCGTCAAGATTATCAACTGTCTGATGAAGTACCTGTTGCGATCGCAGGGCAAATAGTCAGCCCTTTATCTGTGTTGGACTTGCTTCCTTAAGTGCTGATGGCTGATTGGGTTTAAGTAGAAAAATGGTAGCTGACAAAGGAAAATTCGTGAACCTAATCGATAGGCGATAGGCGATCGCGCCTAGTCTATTAACTCTCTCTTTTTATTGAAGCCTTTCTCTGTCCCTAGGTGGATTAGGCAATTCGTAACTCTTCACTACGATCCCAGTAAATTGAACCGTATAAAGCACTAGAAATTAAATCAAGGTAGGAAAATAGAATGAGAATTTTCTTTTGGGTAACTTTGTCTTTTGTCAGTGTTGGGGCGATCGCCCTTCTTCTCCAACCCATTATTGACGTTCATTAATTTATGTTTTTTTCTAACCAAAAGGCCAGTCGTTAGTTCAGTTTAGCCCTTTCAATGTAAGGGCTAATTTTTATCTATTATTCCGTCCCAAAGTCTTACCTTAACTAGCTTGCTTTTGTTAATTAGTATTGCTTACGCTTGTGCTGTCCTGCACTTTTGCAGACGAGGGATGGCAGAAACGATCGCAAAGCGCGTCCCCAGGATGTTCGCGTTCGATGCAAATGCCATTTGATTTTGAAAAAATTTGTTTTAGTTAAAATTTAGATAGGCGCTCTTTAAGAAAAAGTAGCGATCGCTGTAATCGTCGCTGTTCCGTCGGGTAAGGCTTGAAAGTGGTTTTTTACAGCTAGAACTCAACAAAACCGAGATAATAGCTACGTTTCGGCATGAGCAGCCATAAAACCATTTGATTATCCCTAAAAGCATTTTTAACCGATTTGTTTATGCCCGCAGTACATTTACCACCTGGCCCTAAAGGTCATTTTCTTGTAGGTCATCTTCCGGAAATAAACCGCGATCCACTTAAATTCTTGAGCAAATGTGCTAGGGAGTATGGCGATCTTGTTTGCTGGCAGTTTGGGCCATTTCCAGCTTTTTTAGCCAACCATCCCGACTTGATCGAGCAAGTATTGGTCACTCAATACCCCAACTTTGTTAAAAGTAGCGTGTACCGACGCGGACTGCGCGTTGTAGGGAACGGCTTACTGACCAGTGAAGGCGACTTTTGGCAGCGTCAACGCCGTTTGGTTCAACCAGCTTTTCATCAGGAACGAGTTGTCGCCTATGGGAAGGTAATGGTTGACTATACTGAGCAATTAATTGACCAATGGCGCGATGGCGAAATCCGCGATATTCATCAAGATATGATGTTGCTGACCGAAGAAATTGTGTCAAAAACACTGTTTGATGTTGATATTAAAGATGAAGCGGAAGGAGTGCAGGCGGCGCTAAATGCAGTGATGGATTTTAATTCCAATCTTGCTAATCAATATTTCCTTCCTGGTTGGGTGCCTACTCCTAGTAACTTACGCTACCAACAAGCAATTAAACAATTAGATGCGATTGTCTATCGCATTATTAACGAGCGCCGAGCTAGCGGTAAGGACACAGGCGATTTGCTTTCCCTATTGCTTCAAGTGCGGGATGAATCTGATGGAACTGGGATGAGCGATCGCCAAGTGCGAGATGAGGCAATGACTCTCTTTTTGGCGGGTCATGAAACGACTGCTAACGCCATGACATGGACATGGTTTCTACTTGCACAACACCCAGAAGTAGAAGCGAAATTGCAAGAAGAATTAAAGACAGTGTTGGGCGATCGCGCACCCACGGTTGCCGATTTACGTCAGTTGCGTTACACAGAGCGAGTGGTGTTGGAATCAATGCGACTGTATCCGCCGGTGTGGGGAATGAGCCGACGTGCCGTAAAAGACTGCGTTCTGGGCGGGTATGAGGTGAAGGGGGGAACCACTGTGTTTATCAATCAGTGGGCGATGCACCGAGATCCTCGCTTCTTTGAAAATCCAGAAGTTTTTAACCCGGATCGTTGGGCAGATAATTTCATCAAGAAGTTGCCTACCTTTGCCTATTTTCCCTTTGGTGGCGGGTCGCGAATCTGCATTGGCAAGGCATTTGCGATGATGGAGGCAAGTTTACTACTGGCAGCGATCGCGCAAAAGTTTCGCCTGACGCTACAACCAGAGTATCCGGTGGTGCTGCAACCCTCGTTAACACTCCGCCCAAAACATGGCATGAAGATGTTGGTGACTCAGCGATAAGCGATCGCCTATTTCGATTTCAAAAACCTCACCCAAGAGCAAAGTTCCTTTGCAAGGAAGATAAACGTTTTAGCCGCGATATATCGCGTCTCTACAGGGGAGGGGCAGGGGTAAGGTTAAACCGTACTGCATTCAAACGAGAATTGCAATAAATCAGCTCTAAACGCTGATAACTTCTTTAAGAAAATACCAGCGTTTAGAACTTCTATTGAGTAGAACTAGAAGCCAGCAACTCCGCGATAAACACTTATAACCACAGTGATAATGGTGATCAGTCCTATTGAAGTGCTGAGGATAAATAGAACAGAGGGTTTCTTAGCAAGAGGTGTTTCGCTATCGTGCTGCACAGCATCAGTCTGGTTGGGATTTTTTGGTTGTTCAGTTGTCATAATGCTCCGAATTTAGATTTCAATGATTTCAATTGATTAGAAAAATTACCAAAGATTGCTGAGGATATCACCCCGAAAATGAACGATACCTTGTCCACTTAATGCCTCTATAATCAGGATAGATACAAAACCTATCATGGCAAAGCGACCATTCCAAATTTCCGAATTTGGTGTGAAGCCTTGTTCTATGTTAATGGCAGCTTCAGTATATTGTTGTTCTGTTTTTTCTGGCAAAGTTTGCATTATTTAAATTCCAAACGCGACTTTGTAAAAAGAAGAAAGTCATATATAAAGGCGGGTAACGGTAAGAGAAATTAGCAAGAGATCGCCTTGCTTATAGGATTCCCCAAAATTGCAGAACTCCCTGACCGCTTACTAAATCAATGAGGACAGCAATCACAATGCCCACCATTGCCAAACGACCATTCCAAATTTCAGCGCTAGGGGTAAAACCCCATTTTCATTCGCTGCTGTAATGTTTGTAGCTCAAACTTTCTTCTCTATCTACAATCTGCATAAGCTCGCTCTAAACTGTTTTCTTTTAACTATATTATTTGAAACAAATCTTATAATGTTCTTTCCAAAGTAGTAAAACTTATCCCATTTCAGCAACTTATTCGTAATCACTAATCCCCCCCGATCCCAAACTTCTTTGTCTACCGCACATCATCCTATTCAGAGTAGAAGGGGGTAGGGGGGATAGAATATTTAGCCTGAAAATGTTGAATGAGTATTGACTAAATCTCTGAAGTATTTTTTTCACGAAGCGTCTGCAAAAAAAAGCAATCCCCCCAACTTTTAGTTTTTAAGACTACAGCACCTCAGGTTGTTAAAGGTAGAAGGGGGTAGGGGGGATAGAATATTTAGCCTAAAAATAGTGAATGAGTATTGTCTAAACATCAGAAAATTTTTTTGTGATGAATTTCTCCGTATAAAGAATGATGTATTTTGGGAAACTATCGATAAGGGTTCAGCAGATAGGTAATAGCGAGAGGGAGGAGGAATTTTGGAGCGATCGCTTCCAGCACCGAAGCTGAAATTGAGAAAAGCGGGTAAGCGTTGCGAAAGCTCTTCGCTTATCGCTCAACTTGAACTGGAATAGACCCAGATGCGATCGCACTGATGAATTACTACCGTGCGTTAGCAAAGCATACCGTAAGGCTTATCGCATTTCTACAGAGTATCGGGCTCAACTCCCATCTGCCGCAGTCGCTCTGCCAAACGCTCTGCCCGTTGACGCTCCTGCTGTGCGACTTCTGCGGGTGTAGAGAGTTGATTACCATTCTGGTCGTACCAGTACAGCCACTCCCGCGTCCAAGCCCGATAAGTACCCTGCGCCCTCCCAATTCCTAAGCCAATCTCAGGTATCCACACTGGCTCACCCGATTGCAGCACATACTGCCCATCCACCAAGCGATAAACCTCAAAGGGATTGTGCTTGTCACGCCTATGGTACTCCGGGTTGTAGATCGCATAGTACGACACGCCAATACTGGCATACTCATCTTTCTTGCTGTCGTACTCTTGACCGTAAGTTTTAGAGACATACTCAAGTGCCAGAAGGGGAACCTTGTCCTCTTGCCAGATAACATAACTCAACCGTCCCCCAGCACGAGTCAACCGTTCAACTCCCAAGCTTAAGAATCCATCAGGGACAATTGCAGATTTTTCAGGGTCATAGTAGACCCCCATGTTGATGCCCCAAAACCAGTCTGTGCGGTTCTGCCAAAGCCAAGCCAGGATTTCTTCCAATAAATTAGCAACCAGAATTTGTAGTTGACTTTCCACAGGCTTATGGTCAGTTTCAGGCAGTTCTTCAGCGGTGGGAAGATGCTGCAACGGGTTGTACTGTACCATGACGTTTCCCTCTGGTAACTTACTGCTTGTATCTTAACTAGGCAGGGCAGTCGAGTTGTAGTTGCAGGCAATGTCACCTTTTGTTGTTGTTGACTACTTAAACAGGTCTTTGCAAATCAGCAGAGACTAAGTTAAAACTAGGGCAACACATCTACCTATAACTGTGGTGCATGGAACCTATGTCGCTTACAGCTGGCGCGCTCGTCACTCTAGTTTTAACCAAAGCCTTTGAAAAGACAGGTGAAGTGCTGGGAGAAAAGGCACTAGAGCAAGGCGGTAAGTTAATGCAACTGCTCAGGCATAAATCTCCTGACACCGCAAGTGCGATGGAAATGGTTGCACAACGTCCAGAATTAGTTGAACAACAACCTGAGATTTATGGCGAAGCCGTCTTGGTGGAAAAAATAGAATCAGCCGCCAAGTCAGATCCTGAGATTGCTACTGCTGTTCAAGCTTTAGCGGATGCTGTCAAGGCTCAGCTGCCAATTACCACCATTGAGAATTGGCAAGGGATAAACATTAAGGGCGGAAATCCCATAATCAATAACCCTAGCTTCAATTTCTGACTACAGTCACCCGAAGGGGAACGGGTAAAGTTAAAGTCTCTTACTGAAAGGTTAAAAGAGCTGGCTGGGCTTTCTAGAGGACGGTGCATAGCTCTTTGGCGAGCGGTGGGAATGCCTCGCACTGAAGCGATTAAACTTACTGATTATTCATCTATTGGCACACCTTGGGCTGAATTACAGCCGTGTGATGATAAGCCACTAATTGTACTTATTGGAGAATTTGGGGCTGGCAAGTCACTGCTTGCGGAACGCCTCTTTCAAAGGTTGATTAAGCAAGCTGAAGAAAGTAGTAATGCTCCTGTGCCTGTATATCTGAAGGCGAAGAAGCTTACAAGTTCGCTACAAGAAGCTGTAGAAGCTGAAATCCGTAAATTACCAGGAGCATCAATCGCTCAAGGTGTTGCAGTAATCATCGATGGGGCTGATGAGTTGGGCAGTGACCTGGCTGTTCAGTTATGTGACGAAGCTTGCGTTCTCGTCAACGCCTGGTTAAAAACTACTGTGGTTATTACCAGTAGACCAATTCCTACCCTTGTTGAATCAGAGGAAGCTGTTCAAGTTCCTCTACTTTCCGATGAAGAGGCATATGCTCTGGTTGAAAGATTCTCAGGACAACAAATTACGGCATATGTGGCTTTGAGATGGTCTCAATCAGTCCATGATGCTATTCATCGACCTTTGTTTGCTGTCCTACTTGGTATCTACCTACGAGACCGAGACATGATAGCACCTAGTTCTGTAGGAGAACTGCTATCAAATCTTGTTGAGCGTTCCCTCCAACAGGCAAGAGCAAGTAACCCTAATGTTGAGCAACTGCTACAACACCTTGCAGCTCTTTCTACTGACCGCAGTAAAGGTCTAGTTACTAAAACTGAGGTGGCATCAAGATCAGAATTACAAATACTTTTAGACTCAGGATTAGTCGTTGAGGATGCTGGAACCATTAGTTTTTCACTACCAATCCTGACTCAGTGGTTTGCAGCACAAAGTTTAGCTGCTGGCATACCTGATCCAAATGACCTTACCAATGACTCTGAGCGACTTGAACGTTGGCGGTATCCAATAGCTATTTTTGTTGGTTCTTTCGACCATGACAGAGTATCAAAGCTACTGGTACCACTTGCTGAGAAGCACCCAGCTTTTGCCGCAGAAATTGTCAATGAGGAATTAGCCAGAAGGATTTGGAACGGTATACAGAATGTTTCCTTACCATCGTCATCTGAATGTGGACAACGAATACAGACAGCAATGCAGGCATGGGTAAGGGGTATTGACCCACTCTTTAAGCTTATTTCTCCTGTCCGAGATGATGGGACACTGCCACCAATAGGAATACACATAGACGAAGAACGGCTTACAACCTCTTGGTACTGTGGGAGTGATGACCTCGCTGATGTAGTCAAGTTGCAATTCTCCCAGTTCGGAGCCTCATCCGGTTGGCCCACAATTCGTGGTGGAAAGCCTAGCCCCAAGTCGGCTTGGGCTTGGGAGTGGACATTGAATGAGCTTGTTTATTCACTGTCTAAGTTATTACAAAATCGTGAACTGCCAATTAATGATGGTCTTCTTTTACGAGAAGCTGTTTGGCAGACAGCACTTACGGTCACTCGCCGTGGAAAGTTTAATTACACTCCTATCTCTCTAATCGAAATTGAGGAATGTCTCGCTAAATTACCACTGAATATTTTTCCTTCAGGGGTGACGAACAGAAGGCGTACACTATACCTCAATCAGCTTATGGCAGAAATCAACCATCTCCGTGAAGCAGGAAAAGTAGAGTTGCGCTCTCCTTTGCCTGAACCAGACCTTGGTCTTAGAGATGGATGGATCGGGAAAAGTTATACTCAACAGCAGCTGTTAGCTCGTGCCAAGGCTGTGTACTCAGGAGCGATTGAGGGATACAAGCAACTTGTTGATACATGGTTTCCAAAGTTGGCACCTCAGCTAAAAACAGCAGTGATGCTACCTGTCCGCTTTGTAGGTGTAATTGTTCAGCAGGGGGATTTCGGTATTCATTGGCATTTTGAGGTACTTCCTCACGGTAGTCAAAGTATTGTCGAACTCAGCGTTGGGGAGCGAGATATCTCCATAGACTATATCCATTTGCGCTCAGCATTGGATGAGCAACTACATTCTCTACGTCCTGAAGCAGCTACGTGGATTGGTTATACTATGTCTTGGTCAAATCTTGATGTGTTCAATCCCAACTCCGCGACAGAGCTGGCATACAGTTGGCTATGGCATGACCTTGAGAGGGTTTCTTGGGTAGATGGTCTTCTCGGTAGAATTCTTTGGTAAAGAGCCTGGTTCTTACGGAAACTTCTCAAGCAATTAGATTAAAAGTGGAACAGCACTGAGAGTAATTCCCAAAAAAATGAGATCGCTCTAAATTCTCAAATTCACAGACACGCGCTAAATATCAAGAATCACCATTGCTGTCCAACCGTCATCGGTTTTTTCTAATTGGAACTGGTGTAATGTAACAGCTTTGACATCTACTCGTTGTTGATGGCGATCGCGCGTTTCTCACTACGAGGTGACGTGGCTGGAGCCTTTGATTTGCTTGCCTGCTTGCCGCAACTGGCGTGTCAGTTGCAGGTTCAACAATACCAGTATTAGTCCCAGACCCGGAATTAGCAGAAAAATTTTCTCCGAGCCTAGTAAGAGAGCGAAAGGAGAGACAATAGACAGCGACAGCACCGCCAAGGGATCGAAATGGTGAATTCTCAGTACCGCAAAAATAGTTGGTGGCAATACAATTAGTGCCCCTAGCGTTCCCGCTGCTCAGAGCGTCCGTTGCTGAGTTCGCATGAATAATCGCAGTTGGGCTATGCTTGCGTAAATTAGGATTAAGCTAGCCACTAAAGTAAGACCAAACAACGCCCCAGTTCTGCTCTCATTTACTTTTGCAGCAGCATTTATACCAGTAGCTGATTGTGCAGGGGAGAGTAAAATAAATAAAGCCAAGGGGATGATCGCAATCACTACATTCAGCGCGATCGCTACTACCGCTGGACTTTTTTCACCCCAAATTAAATCCTTTACCAACGAGCTATCAGCGAATCTCTTGCTATTAGAACCCCTCTTGGGTCGAGCGCTTACCCAATCCTGTAGAGTTTGGCGATGAGGCGTCACAGCAGCAATTAAACAGAGGTATAGCAACAGATTCAACAACGATAGTGCCAAGAGGTTTTCTAACAGCGGCGCAGCGTAAACGCTACGATTTTCTATGGAGTTGTAATTGGCACATCCTAGAGTCAAAACTGTAAAGCAAGCAGTTAACAAATAACTCTGCTGCTTACTTAACATAGTGGCCTTGGGATTACGAAAACAACGTTGCCAAGCTTGCCAAATAAACCAAGTCAAAATGCTGTAGTTTAACAGCACAAAGCCTACGGCAGTTAAAACACTGTCACCCAATGGTAAGCTAAACCACTTAAACCCTTCTAACCCTGTGGCAAAAGATTCATTAAAAGAACTAGCAGACAAATGTGGGATGAGGCAAAAGGGGTTAAGCAGCTTCAGCCAAGTCGTTGAATTATAGTAACTGGTCGTACTTATTCCCTTAGTTAGCATTAGTAAAGCCAGAACCGTACCACTGCCTAACCAACCTTGAAAACCGCCCAGCCAAGAACTGGCAATGCCATATAACAACGCAGCACTATAAAAGAAAATACAGCTACCAACGAGAACCCCATAGAAACTCAATAGTTGTCCCAAAGAAATTTTGGCGGCGAGTCCAGCCCACAAATGGAAAGGAACTGCAACGACGGCTACCAGATAAATCAAAATCGGAACCCCTAGCAGTTTTCCCGTCAAAATACCAGCAGTAGAGTGAGGGGTGAGGCGAGTAAAATTCAGGGTGCCACGACGTTGTTCAGTAGCCAAATCACTAATTAGCAAATAAGTTCCTGCTAGTAACAGGATTAAGATGCCAATAATGCTCAGGGATATAAATCGGTCTAGTGACCATAATTGCGAGTTGATAACCAAATTGCCCAATCCATCCGACAGACATAGCGGTTCCTTACTATTAGGAAGGGGCTTGCCCGTGCAATATTTATGGTAGATATCCGCGATTCGGTTAATAGAATTCGGCATCTGGGTTTGAAAATACATGAATATTCCAAATTGACCCAGCACAGAGATAGCACTTGCCAACAGAATGTTGCGAGGTTTAAGACGTCCTTTGAGTTCCCGCAACAGTTGGGGATTCCAGTTACCCAGTGGTTCTATCAAATTGTGCATTATGGGAAAAATCTCCTCTTGAAAGGATGTTTATAAATACCCACTGCGATTGGAAGGATAAGGATATCCTGTAAGCTATGGATACAAGACGAAATCTGCCTTCGCAGGTTTCCAAACTTGGGCTTTTGGTGAGTCGGCGTTAGCGTAGCGTGCCGTAGGCTAGAGAGACTTCACTTGTGTAATATTTTCCCCTATCAGAGTATTTAAATCGAATGTCACTGGCTTAAGGGAAAATTAGCTATTCTTTGAGAAAGTAAACAGGAGGGGCAATTCATGAATTGCCCCTCCAAACACAACCTATGTTCCACTCAATTGAGAACCGCAATATTCGCTTCTTAAAATATCCGCATCGGCATTTACAATTTGCAAAGCCTTTTTGCAGATACGCACTAAATATCAAGAATCACCATTGCTGTCCAACCGTCATCGGTTTTTTCTAATTGGAACTGGTGTAAAGTAACAGCTTTGACATCTACCCGTTGTTGATGGCGATCGCTATCTAGCTTTTCTCCCTTCGTAACCGCATTTAGCTGATATAATCCATCTTTCTCGGATATCTCAACCTGTTGCGCCCTCAGCAGTAGTAACTCGCTGTCCTTGTAGTAGATGAATTCTTGCAGGAAATTAAACAGCAGCATATCCAATTCATCATTTTCTAAGCTGAAGGTGCGCGTCTCGGTTAGCGCGATCGCATCCAGATTATCAATCATTACGTTAAGGGTTGCATCACCCGCCGCGATGAAAAGCTCCTCTAAATCCTTTCCCCAAGCGTGAAAAGCAATATCCGCAGTGGCAACATCTTCAAGAAACTCATAAGGCATAGGACTATTGCTCACACGACTTTAACTGACTAATAATTTCTTCCTTGCGATCGCTTACCTGTTTACCGATAAAAACTAGCTCCGTCCCCTCTTGTTCAAATGGCTCTAGATCCCAACGTCCAGCCACGAAATTAAATAGATAGTTTCCTTCAGGAAATCGTACAAAACCTTTCGCCCGATAAACATCTGTCCCAAGTGAGTCGGCAAATTCTCCAAAACATTGGCGATCGAAAGTCGCAGGACTTGTCGTGCTAAAGGATTCAAATTCAAGTTGGTGAACGTGGTGAGGTTGCGGTTGAACTCGCTCTCGACCAATACCAAATAGTAAATCTGGGTCTACTTGGCATCGCTTAGTATGCAAAATTGAGGCGACTTCGTTGAAGGAGCGCAATTTATCTTCTATCGCCTTTAACTCGCTTTCAGAAACCAAATCAACTTTGTTCAAAAGGAGGGTGTCTGCTGCTTCAATTTGTATCCTAGTGGTATGTCCCACAGACGGATATTTCACCATTGCATCGGCATCGATAACCGTGACAACTCCATCCAGTCGCACTTTAGTTAAGCTTTCTTGAATGTCGAACACCAGCGCATCTGGTTCTGCAACCCCTGTTGTCTCCACCACAATATTATCCGGGTCAACGCTATCAATGATTTCATTGACAGCGGCTTCAAACTCGCCTAACAGCGAACAGCAGACGCAACCACCACCGAGATCCGCCATTTGGACATTTTTGCCTTGAATGATTTTAGTATCAATACCAATTTCGCCAAATTCATTCATCAAAATGGCAATCTTTTTAGGAAAAGAGTCGAGAATGTGACGAAGCAGAGTTGTTTTTCCGCTTCCGAGTGGCCCCGTAATCACTGTTAATGGCGTGCGTACCTGCATAAACTATCCCTTTGATGGAACTGCACTGCGATGATTGAAGAAATTCCAGCGAGAATACATTTACTTCCAGCGAAAGGCTCGCCCTACGTCGCTGTAATCAGACGAAAGCCGTCAAAAGTTTTCCACATCATTCGTTGGAATACAGAAGACGATTGCCTAGAATATGGGTCTTGGTTTAACGGTAAGTTATATCCAAAAAGATGCGATATATCTTTCGATGGAAAATGGATGGTTTATTTGGCGATGGGGGGGCGTAATGGCAACACCTGGAGCGGGGTTTGTCTGTTGCCTCGGTTAAAAACCCACTTGGAGGCAGACAATATGGGAACGTGGTTTGGAGGAGGCTATTGGAAAGATGAGAAAGAACTGTTATTGAATGGTTTGGGACAGCCAAAAGGCAGCATCCCTTTTAAATTAGGACAGTTGAATTCCCAGTTTGGAGGAGAAGATTTAGGCGTACTATATCCCCGGTTGGAGCGGGATGGATGGACTAGAGCTGGAGACAATTACGGCAATAATGTGAAAGTTGAGAATTCCAAAACGTATACGGTCAAGTGCGAAAATGACGACGGCTGGTATTGGCAGCCGAGTCGAGAGCATCCGACATTAAGAATGTATTACACAGGTTTTTTGCAACGTGGCTATACTTTCAAGTTTAGGTTAGATGAATATCCCGATCTTCTTGATTCTATTGACTGGGCTACTTGGGATTTTCTGGGTAATTTAGTGTTTGCCAAACAAGGAACCCTCTACAAATACAAGCTTAGTGACTTCAAAAAAGGTAAGCCTAGTTTCTGTAAAGATTTGGAATTTTTAGAGCAACCTAAAAAGCCAGAATTTTAGTAGGAGATGGCGATCGCGCAAATGTTAAATTTGCTTTATCCTTTGATATTTCCAATCGGTGTTAACCGCACCACCTTTTTACTAATCCCCGCTAACTCAGCCGCTTCAATCACATCATCAATGTCTTTGTAAGCTGCACCCGCTTCTTCTGCTAGTCCAGACATTGAGGTACTGCGGACATATATGCCCTTCTTCTGCATATCTTTCAGGAGTGTTTCTCCCTTCCAAGCTTTTCGAGCCTTGGTACGGCTCATTGTGCGTCCGCTTCCGTGTGCAGTGCTGAAGAAAGTTTGATCGCCAGTGGGTACGCCGACTAATAAATAAGATCCGGTTTCCATACTGCCGCCAATAATAACTGGCTGACCAATGTTCTTGTAGCGTTCCGGAATATCTGCCATTCCTGCTGCAAAAGCGCGAGTTGCACCTTTACGATGGACGAGGAGCGATCGCTTTTTCCCATCCACAATATGACTCTCTAGCTTGGCGGTATTGTGTGCCACATCATAAACCATGTGCATCCCCAAGTCTTCCGCCGAACGTTCAAAGATTTCCGAAAATACTTCGCGGATGCGATGCAGAATCACTTGACGATTGGCATAAGACATATTGATGCCGCATTTCATCGCAGCGAAATAAGCTTGTCCTTCTGGAGAATCAAAGGGCGCACAAGCTAATTCTCGATCAAGTATTTTAATTCCATACTTGCTATCCATTACCTTTAAAAATCTTTGCAGATAGTCAGTTGCCACCTGATGACCAAATCCGCGACTTCCACAGTGGAACATCACCACCACCTGATCTGGCATGGTAATTCCCATTGTCTTGGCTAACTCTGGATCGAAAATATCTTGCTTTCGAGCAACTTGAATTTCTAAATAATGATTGCCCGATCCTAGAGTTCCAATTTGATTAAAACCCCGGTCAATTGCCTTGTCACTAATCTTTGCAGAATCAGCACCTTTAATGCAGCCGTTCTCTTCAATGAGTTCTAAATCTTCTTCCCAACCATAGCCATTATTGACGCACCACTGAGCGCCTTGTTCGACCACTTTGCGAAAGTCATTCCGCGATAATTTCACAAAGCCACTGCTTCCCACTCCAGCCGGAACCCTTTCGTAGAGCTTATCTACCAGCTTTTTGATATAGGGTTTGACTTCATGGTAGGTGAGGTTTGTAACCATCAAGCGCATTCCGCAATTGATATCAAAACCGATACCGCCGGGGGAAATCACGCCCCCCTTTTCCACATCCATCGCCGCCACGCCACCTATGGGAAAACCATAGCCAAAGTGTCCGTCAGGCATACACATAGCATATTTGGTGATTCCTGGCAGCGTCGCTACATTCGTAACTTGGTCGTAAACCGCTTCATCTAATTCGGAAATTATCTTTTCTGTCCCATAAATCCGGGCGGGAACGCGCATCCCTTCCTTGTAGGAAACCGGAATTTCCCATACCGTGTCAGAAATTTGTTCTAAAAATTCCTTAATAGGCATCTCGGTTTTACTCCCAAAAGGTGATGTGGAAAATAGAGGCAACCATCTCAAACCGTATCGTTTCCAGACTCTACCTGAGCAAGAGCTTTTGGAAGTTCTGGTCGCCCATTATTGAGAATAGGGAAAGAGATGAGTGGTAGAAGCGATCGCATCTTCCCCACCAATAGAAACAGTAAAAGTCCTTGCACCACTAGCAGGTTCGTGATTAAAAAGAATGTCGCCTCTTCAATCGGCAACCCAAACGGCTTAAATCCAATGCTATAGGTCTCAGAAATGCTCCAAATGCCCTGTCCGATGGCAATGCGGTCGGCTATCCACAGGTAAACTGTGGGGATTAGAGTGCCAATCAGCCAAGCATCTTTTCTGGCCCAGAGTTGCTTTGCTCCAACTCCCCACTGTAGCGCCAGTATGGGGCATGCCCAAGCTAAAATTAGCCCCATGTACACAGTCTTCTCCGACTGCAACATAAAAGCTCCCGCAATGCTGAGAACGAGCCAGAAAACGATGCCAGATGCTCGCAGCCAAGGAGAATCCTCCTCCTGTGCTGGCTCAGTTGTGAGAGGAAACAACCAGTACAGCCACAGACCTGTTAGAAGTGGCTGAAGGATGAAGAATAAATATTCCTCAACGGGCACGTAGCCAATCGTACCCACCACCCGATCCGTGCCATAGTTCCATACGTCGTGCCAAACCAGGTAATTGTCCCACGGTGTCGTATAAATCAGGGCAATCAGCGCAATCAGGGGTAGCCCTAACCACGCTCTCAGTCCTCCAATACCAGCTAGAGGTTGGCGTTGAACCCATGCTAGAAAGAGGATTGGTGGCAGGATAAAGACAAGGTGAAATGCAAAGTAGCTCATCTTGCTAGCAATACTCTAAACATTAATGATGCCGAAGTAAAAGCCAAAAAACAGCAACACAATCGCCAGAGTTGGTATCGTCAGGCTGATGCGAAATGCCTTCGGAGGCAAGTCTTCAGAGGTAATTACACTATCTCGTTGTACCTGAGTAATTGGCTTGGAGTTCTTGTCTGCCGGTTTTTGGGATGGATTGGTTTCTGTTGGTTCCATAGACTTTTTTTGCGTTCTTCATGACTTGCCTGCTGTCTATGTTGGAGAAACCGCTCTCAGCTTACCTCGTTCTTAAGAACTACCTTCGTGCGGGGTAGCGTTCTGCCAGAGGAGTTAGCCCTCATAAAGTTGGCTTGTAATTAGGAATACACGCAACCCTAGCCATTTTTCTAGGGTGGGTTCTCCCCATTTCTCCGATGCCGCCCGTCTTTTGAAAACGGCACGATATCAGCAGGAAGTGGCAATTCGGTTTAAATCGGGCAGACCTCACCCCCGAACCCGCTTCTCTACCCCCGCGAGGAGGGTTAGGGAGAGATGGAGAGGGGTTGAGGGAGTTTACCGAACCGGATTGGCAGTTATCCCGTAAAAGCGATCGCATGGGAGAAATGGAATGTCTTTATCTTCATCGGAGATATCCAGCACCTTGCTGGCTCTGTCCAACAATTTAGCCGATACTGTTGAGCGAGTCGGTGCCTCAGTTGTTGCAGTCAATGGGCGAACCTCCCACGGGAGAAGAGGATGGCTAAGGCGGAATTCCTCCTCAAGCGGTATCCACTGGCGACCCGGTATCATCGTCACCTCTGACGAAACCATCAAGCGCGAAGAGGAAATCACCGTCACCTTACCCGATGGTCGGACAGTCCCCGTTACCATCCTGGGGCGTGACGCTAGCACCGATGTCGCTGTCCTGAAGCTAGAAAACATCGAATTCCCGGTGGCGGAAATTGGCGATGCGGCAACCCTAAAGGTCGGTCATCTAGCACTTGCACTCGGACGCGGGACTGAGAACGGCGTGAGTGCCTCTATGGGTGTGGTGAGCGCGATTGGGGATGCTTGGCGTAGTATGAGCGGTGGTTCGATCGATCGATTTGTGCGTCTTGATTTAACCCTCTACTCCGGATTCTCCGGCGGGCCGATGGTCGATGCAGCCGGTAAAGTTGCAGGCATGAACACCTCCGGGCCTCGCAATATGGCTTTAACCATTCCCGCGTCTACGGTGAACCGGGTGGTCAATCAGTTGCTTTCAAAAGGACGGATTGCACGAGGCTACCTGGGTTTGGGAATGCAGCCGGTTCGCTTGCCCGATACGCTGAAGAGGGCGCTTTCTCTGGCTTCTAATGGTGGGGTGATTGTTGTCAACGTTGAGCCGAATGGTCCTGCGGATAAAGCTGGGGTGCTGATTGGCGATGTGCTAGTCGCAATCGATGGCAATCCGGTCAGCGACACAGAGAACGTGCAGGCGATGTTGGGGACGGAAACCGTCGGAAAAAGCTTGAAAGTGCAGCTGATTCGAGGGGGTGCGCCCCTGGAAGTCACACTCATCGTTGGCGAACGACCGGCGAGGGAGGATTAAGATGGTGAACTTGACAAGTCAGCGCTTCGCGATCGCAACTCTAGAAAATACAGGTGCAAGTGCAGAGATTGCCCTGGAGTTGTCGCAAATCGCCGAACAACTACGCCGTTGTACCGTACAAGTCCGCAGCAGTCGCGGGGGTGGCGGATCGGGTGTAATCTGGAATTCTCAAGGTTTGATTATCACCAACGCTCATGTCGCCCCTTTCGACCGGGCGATTGTGGAACTTTGGGATGGACGAGTCATTGAGGCTATCCGCACTGATATCGACTCCAGACAGGATTTAGCAGCACTCCAGGTTGAGGCAACTGACCTTCCCGCCGTCACGGTAGGCGATTCGGAGAGCCTCAGAGTCGGCGAACTGGTGCTGGCAGTGGGAAATCCGCTAGGTTTAGTT
This sequence comes from Coleofasciculus sp. FACHB-542, assembly GCF_014695825.1. Taxonomy (NCBI): domain Bacteria; kingdom Bacillati; phylum Cyanobacteriota; class Cyanophyceae; order Coleofasciculales; family Coleofasciculaceae; genus Coleofasciculus; species Coleofasciculus sp. FACHB-542. Next base: position 79,601 of record NZ_JACJPB010000017.1, read on the forward strand.
GGCGCACTCACTACGGGAATTATCCACGCGACTAACGCCACCGATGACTTCAGCACTCAAAGATGGGTGAAGGCTGATATTCGGCTAGCACCCGGAAATTCTGGGGGTTTGCTTGCCGATGCACGGGGGCGAGCGATCGCAATTAACACGATGATTGCCAATGGGTTAGCGTTGGCAATCCCCAGTAAGAGAGTCGAACGGTTTCTCAAACGCGATCGCCCACTCTCTCTGGGCGTCACCCTCCGTCCCGTACTGCTTCGTTTAGAAAATCAGCGCGTTTTAGGCTTATTGGTGTTGGAAGTTGCTCCGGGGAGTTTAGCTGCCTCGGTGAGTCTTCAAATGGGCGACGTGCTAATAGCCGTGGGCGGTGAATCTTTTCATACTCCTGAGGATCTGCTCAGCATTCTCAAGTATGCCGAACCGGGGAAGCCCCTGATGTTGGAATTTCTGCGTTCTGGGAGACGCTGCTACGCGATCGCATCTGCTCCTCAAGACAGTGCCGAACCAACCTTTCCAGAGGTGAAGTCAGCGTGATTTCGGTCGTGGTGACAGCCGAAAATCCCATCGTGCGTGCGGGGTTGGAGAGCATCATCCGCACCTCTGAGTTGCTGGAAATCGTCGGTAGTTCCTCTAGCACAGACACTCTGGTGCAGCTGCTTGAGGAACGACAACCCGATGTGGTGTTGCTGGATTATTCCTTCTCAGATGACGATCCGGCTGAAGAGAAATTACTCGCGCTTGGTGCAGAATCTCCGGCACTTGTCATCTTAGCGAACAACCCCCACAGCACTTGGCTAGAGTCGGTTTTGCAAGTCGGCGTGCGGGCAATCTTACCGCGAACGGCAACGGCTGAGGAAATTGTCGCAACTGTGGTGACAGCAGCGCTGGGGCTGATGGTGCTACATCCAGACTTTATGGATTCTCTGCTGCCTCTCAGAGAGTCCTCCGCACGCCGACTCCCTGCTTCCCCGATTCAGGCGCTGACACCACGGGAGATTGAGGTTTTAGGGATGCTGGCGCTGGGAATGGGTAACAAGAATATCGCCAAGCAGTTGAGCATCTCGGAGCATACCGTCAAGTTCCACGTATCATCGATCTTTCAAAAGCTCAATGCTTCCAGCCGAACTGAGGCGGTGACTCTGGGTGCGAGGTTGGGTTTGATTATGTTGTAAGCAAATGAGGTCGTGGCTATCAACTTAAAACGCCATGCTTGGCAAATCGAATTTCCTAGCCCCTTCCCTAGCAGGGAAAGGGGCTAGGGAGAGGTTAGATCGGGATGCCAACCGTATCCTACAAGTGGGGCGGGTCATATGAAGACGGAACTCGTCTAGCTCGGTTTACTTCCCTCCTGGTGGTCCGTCATGTCTATTCGGATCTTTCTTCTGCTTCTTAGTGCCGTCAGATTCCTTTTTAGGCTTTTTGGCTTCTTTGCCACCCTTTTCCTTTTCCTTGCCCATAACAATTCCTTAATAGAGGTTCCCTTAATTGTGGAACAATTTACAGATTTCGGAACATGGAAAACTGTAATTTTATATTTCGATTTAGGGGAGCAATGGTGGTTTGGAGACCGATAGTTAGCGCTGGGACAACAAGGGCGGAAAAAGTCAGTTCGCCAGATTAAAGTTGCGATTTTCTCTCTTCAGCTACATTATTCGCTGGAAAGCCCTCTTCTCGGATCGGTAGCACGCCAGGATATTGGCTCATTTCACATGGGTTCGATTAAACCTGCACCGCCTTGTGTCAGGAGTTCTTTAAAGGTATCGAAGGCACTGTGTCCGTCAGCAAGCCGCACCTAAGAGGGATGCGGAATTTGGTTTGCCTTTGGTTTCCGAACGCTGAGATAAACTGCTATCCAGGGGCAGCGCTTTTTTTGTAATGCTGACGGCAGGCCCAAAATGCAAATAGCGATCGCACAATCATTAGCGTAGGAATCGCTAACCAGACTGGCTCTTTTATATCAGTCTAAAAATTGATATAAACCGATAAGATTTCCATCAGGATCTCGAAGATAGGCTGTCTTCATTCCATAGTATGGGTTGGTCATCGGATCTGTAGTAAATTCGATGTCTTTATGTCTTAATTCGTGATAGGCTTCGTCCAAGTTAGGGACTGAGAAAATTAATACAACTTTGTCTTGACATTCGGCACTGGAAGGCTTCTGATCGTTTCCGATCATCTCTGCCATTTCCTTGCGCCTGAATAAAGCCAGCTTCATATCTCCCGCTTCAAATTCAGCATATCCGCTCGTGAAATCTTCTACATTTACCTTGAATTGCATTACATCTCGGTAGAACAGAAAGCAAGCTTCAATATCAGTAACCAGAAGCCTTGTATATGCAGATTTAACTTTCATGGCAACTTCACCTTATTTAAGCGATACATTTTTGTGGGAGATTTAAAAATCGTTTCGTTCTGGATTTTGCAACCTTAACATTACAGATTCCCGCTCCAATTCCCCCAAGCATTCCTGATTCTCTGGCTTTAGCGTAAATTCTGCAAGGTGAATTAGATCGCCATTGGAAATTATCAGGAAATAGCATGGGTTTATTGATTTATTCCTTACCCTGGTTTCAGCTGCGATGATTGTCGATTAAGTTGAATGTGCCGCCATAAAGGCGATCGCGGATCGTGTCATTACTCAGGAAGTCATGGGGGAAGCCCAGATCGATCTGACTCACCTCATTGAGGCGTTGCAAATGCTCTGGCGTCAGATGGACATCTAGGCAAGCCAGATTATCTTCGATCTGGCTGACCTTCCGAGAACCGATAATCGGGATGATGACGCTGCTTTGAGCGCTTAGCCAAGCCAGCGCCACCTGTGAAGGCGTGTGCCCAATTTCTTCGGCAACTTGACACACAACGTCAGCGATCGCTAAATTCCGCTCGGAAATATTCCCCCCTATCGTTCCGATTCGCCCCTGTTCGCCCCCCTGTTCGCTATTGTTGCTCTGGGTGCGCTGATTGTACTTGCCCGTTAGCACACCGCCACCCAAGGGCGACCACGGCGTAATTGCCAAGTCGAAAGCCTTTGCCATCGGTAACAAGTCGCGTTCTGGCGTCCGCTGAATCAAACTGTACTCGACTTGCAACGCTACAAACGGCGTCCAGCCGTAACACTGCGCCAGCGTGTTTGCTTGGGAAATAATCCAGGCGGGTGCGTCAGAAATGCCAATGTAGAGAACCTTGCCAGAGCGTACCATGTCATCAAAGGCACGCATCACTTCCTCTACAGGTGTCGTGAAATCCCAAGCGTGCAGCCAGTATACGTCAATGTAGTCAGTTTTAAGGCGTTTCAGACTGCCTTCTAATGACTGCATCATGTTCTTGCGATGGTTGCCACTGCCATTAGGATTTCCCGCGCGAGCGCTCATGTGCAAGGGAAACGAGTATTTGGTAGCAACGACAAAGCGTTCCCGTTCTGAGGCAATGAACTCACCAACCATTTTCTCGCTGGTGCCCTCTGTGTAGCCGTTGGCAGTGTCAATAAAGTTACCGCCTGCTTCCACAAAGGCATCAAAGATTTGGCGGCTTTCATCTTTAGATGCGCCCCAACCCCAGTCTTCACCAAAAGTCATTGTGCCAAGGCAGAGTTCGGAAACTCTTAATCCACTCTTTCCGAATAGCTTGTATCTCATGGTTTTCCTCGTAGAACGAAGGGAGTTTTAGCGCGGACAAAAAATCTGATGGCTCGGAATTAACCGTTTTCAGGATTGCACGCAGTAACTTTGACCTGTCACAAGCATCTTTGTAGCAGAAACCGTCGCTCAAAAATGTCAGCGGTTTACCATGCTCATCATCGATTCCGGATAACGTCCGCCGCTAGCAACGCCCTTAGGTGCCACTTCGTTGATGCGCTGCAAATCTTCTGGCGTCAGATTCACTTCCAGCGCCGCGATATTTTCTTCCAAATATTGCCGCCGCTTAGTTCCGGGAATCGGAACGATGTCTTCACCCTGCGCCAGCACCCAAGCAAGAGCCAGCTGCGCTGGTCGGCAACCTTTTTCTTGGGCAAGTTCGTCAATCCGTTGCACCAGTTCCAGATTTTTCTGAAAGTTGTCGCCCTGAAAACGCGGTGAGTTGCGACGGTAATCATCAGCAGCCAAATCATCAAAGCTTTTGATTTGCCCGGTCAAAAACCCCCTTCCGAGCGGGCTATAGGCAACAAACCCTATGCCAAGCTCTCTACAGGTGGCGAGATTTTCGTCTTCTGGATCGCGGCTCCACAGGGAATATTCGCTCTGCAATGCGGTAATTTGATGTACGGAGCAAGCACGACGCAAGGTTTCCGCTCCGGCTTCCGAGAGTCCTAAATATCTGACTTTGCCTTCTTGAACCAGTTGCGCCATCGCACCGACGGTTTCCTCGATGGGAGTATTTGGGTCAACTCGGTGCTGGTAGTAGAGGTCAATCGTCTCTACACCCAGACGACGCAAACTCGCTTCGCACGCAGAACGAACATACTCCGGTTTGCCATTGATACTGCGAACCGTCGGGTCTTCGCTGCGAACGATGCCGAATTTAGTAGCGAGAACCACAGAGTCGCGGCGATCTCTTATCGCTTGTCCGACCAATTCTTCGTTCTTGAATGGCCCATACATATCAGCCGTGTCGAGAAAATTTAGCCCCAATTCTAGCGCCCGATGAATGGTGGCAATTGATTCAGTATCATCGCGGTTGCTGTAAAAATCTGACATTCCCATGCAACCCAAACCGATTGCCGAGACGGTGAGATCGCTTTGTCCTAACTGTCGTATCTTCATCGCTAATTTCTTTGTTAAAGTTTGCCTGATTGACTTGCGCTCAGTCTACGCAGGGAACGATGTTTTGTCACTTGCTTGGGGATACGTCTTAAGATAGACATTTTTCCTAACTGGCAATCGGTTTTCCGCCTTCACACTTGGTGGGGCTTTACTCAGCGGTTGCACATCGACTTTAAGGATCTCAAACTTATAATCTGTCCCGTTTATACTTAACGGCAGAAAAACAGATGATAGAAATCAAACCGATACAATCACACCAAGTTGAAGAAGTCAAGCGCGTAATCATCGCGGTTTGCAACGAAATATGGCAGCTTCCTGAAGAAGTGATTAGGCGTTATGATGCCATGTCTGATATAGATGGCTTGCAATCGCACTACTTCGACAATAAGGGCACATTCTTGGTGCTGATTGATGAGGAGCGGGTTGTTGGCAGCGGCGCAATTCGGCCTTTGAGCGACGACATCTGTGAACTAAAGAGAATGTGGTTTCTTAAAGCTTATCGAGGACGAGGGTTGGGGACGAAAATGGCTCAGATGCTCTTAGATTTTGCCAGAATTACAGGTTATAAGAAAGTCAGGCTGGATACGATTGATGAACAAAAACAAGCACAAGCTCTGAAGCTTTATCAGCGGCTCGGCTTCTATTTTATTGACCGATACAACGAGGGTCATTGTACTGTGTTCATGGAGAAAATGCTTTAAAAAGTAAAAATTGTATTATCTTTCATTTTGATATTTGCTAAATACCAGTCCTGCTTTGTATAGACTCATCAGCGATCGCTTGAAATTGCTGGTAATCTTTTGGGGTGTCAATGTCGATAGCACCTTCCGGAAAGGGGAAGGGAAAGACTTCGGGTGAGTATTTTTTAATGATTTGTTTTGCGCCTTCGGTCGTTTTTAGGCTCATGAGTTCTGGAAACAAGGCGCGACTGAACAAAGCGGGTACGCCCAAGCTTCCTGCATACTCTGAAGCAATAATCGGTCGGCGCGTGACCTGATAGGCTTCCACGATGTGATTGAGTAGTGGGGAAGAGATAAAAGGCTGATCGCAAAGTGCGATCGCAACTGCTTCTACGTTCTGATTTAAATTACTCAGCGCTTCAATACCCACCCGAATCGAAGAACTCATCCCCTCCGCCCATTGTGGGTTTTCGACAATTTGGATGGGTAACTCGCTGACTTCCGGCTTAATTTGTTCCGCATTCGCTCCCAGAACGACGACGATGGGTTGACAAAGGGAAGCGATCGCAATTTCTACGGTGTGACGGAGGAAGCTGCGCCCTTGATACAACAGCAGTTGTTTTGGCGTCCCCATGCGAGTGGATGCTCCTGCTGCCAGAATTATCAAACCGACGACAGGCGCATTCATCCGTTACTCCGGTTGTGGATTGGTTCCTGGCGGTTTCTTAATAACCCGCCCGAACGATTGGCGAGAAACGCTTGAATTTCCGCCACAATTGAGAGTGCGATCGCTTCCGGCGTGTCAGCGCCAATATCCAGTCCAACAGGACCATGCAAGCGGTGAAGTTGGGCTTCTGTAAGCTGAATTCCCTGTTCTTTTAGCTCAAGAAGTAACTGTTCGGTTCTTCTCTTGGGGCCAAGAATGCCTAAATATTGCACGGGAGAAGGTAAAAGAGTTTTCAGGATTTCTAGGTCGTGCAGATAGTTATGAGTCATCACGACAGCTACTGTGCGCTTATCGATTTCTAGGGTTTCATTGACGATTTCTGGGCGAGACAAAATGACTTCATCGGCGCGGGGAAATCGGTCCGATTTTGCATTGGCAGGTCGGCTATCAATGACTGTTACGTACCACCCCAATTCTTTCGCCAAGCGTACAACCGGGATAGCATCGTCACCTGCTCCAAAAATGACCAGCGAAACAGGTGGCTGAATCGCTTCGATAAAAACTTCGGCTTTCCCTCCCAGTAAGGGATACGCTTTAAAAAGCGAGCAATTTTTATCAAGCACTTCACGGGCATCTTCGAGGATGTCTGCACTCAAATCTGCATCTTCGAGGTTACTGAAAATTGTGCCATCTTGATGCAGCATTAAATGGGTTCCGACTTGTGCCTTGATTTGACCTTCAATGTGAAATATCGTTGCTAGAACTCCTACCTGCCGCCGATGCAGACACTCTGCCAGAAAGGTCATCGGACTTAACTCGTTCTCTGGAGTTAGGCGTTCAATCAACACCTGTACCATTCCCTTGCAACCGAGTCCTAACCCCCAGACGATGTCATTGTCGGAGGTCGTATCGTAGTTCACCAACATGGGTTGACCGGACACGATGACCTGTTGAGCGCGTTCAAAAACGTCATTCTCCAGACAGCCGCCGCTAATGGAGCCGATTCTCTGACCCTCTAGCGTTATCAGCATTCGAGCGCCCGGTCGCCGGTAGGTAGACCCGCTGACTTTAACAATGGTGGCGATCGCTACTGTCTTGCCGCAATTTTTGGCTTTTGCAAATGCGGCAATAATCTCCTGTAATTCTTTCATAGAGCGCTTTGCAGTTTGAGCCAATACGGACTGACCTCTCCCCAAACCCCTCTCCAACGCGGAGAGGGGCTTTGAATATGGCTCCCCTTCCCTATTAGGGAAGGGGATGGGGGGTTAGGTGCTAAGACAGATTACAGCAACTTATCCGGCGTAATCGGGAGGTCGCGGATGCGCTTCCCGGTGGCGTGATAGACAGCGTTTGCCACCGCCGCCGCCACGCCAGTGATGCCAATTTCGCCTGCGCCTTTGGCTCCAATCGGGTTAATGTACGGGTCGATTTCTTCGACGAAGTACGACTCAATTGCAGGGATGTCTGCGTTGACAGGTACGTGGTACTCGCCCAAATTGGCGTTGACGATGCGTCCGGTACGGGAGTCTGTCACCGTTTCCTCTAGTAGCGCCATACCTAACCCCATGACGATACCGCCGATCATTTGCGATCGCGCTGTTTTGAGGTTGATTACCTGTCCCACCCCAAAGGCTCCCACAAAGCGGGTTACGCGCACTTCGCCAAAGTCAGGATCGACGCGCACTTCGGCAAATTGAGCGCCGAAGGAGTGCATGGAATACTTCTTTTCAGCTTGGTTAAACTTGGCATCAAAGCTTTCTTCGACTTGCGGCAAATTTTGGCGCGTCAGCACCGCTTGGTAGGTTTCGCCTTGGTTGCGATCGCTCTTGCGAAACAGGCGTCCGCCCTCAATCGCTATGTCCGTTTCCGGGACGTTGTAAAGCGGCGAACTAGCATCCGTGCGTGCTAATTCCAGTACCTTCCTACGGGCTGCTTGCGCCGCTTCATGCACAGCAGTCCCCACGCTTCCCATCGTCGCCGATCCGCCCGATATCGGCGCACGGGGCAACTGGGTATCTCCCAGTTCAAATCGCACTCGCTCAACCGGCAACCCAAGGGCGTCAGCGGCGACTTGCGCCATCACCGTCGCCGTACCTGTCCCCATCTCTTGAGAACCACTCTGCACTAAGGCGGTGCCGTCTTGCAGGATGCGGACTCTCGCGCTAGCCGGGAAGTGATTCACGGGGTACGTGGCGCTTGCCATTCCCATGCCGATTAGGTAACGACCGTCCCGCATCGAACCCGGTTCGGGAGTGCGCCGCGACCAGCCAAATTTTTCTGCGCCGAGTTGGTAACATTCTTTGAGCGACTTGCTCGACCAAGGCAGGTTATTGCTGGGATCTGTGTCTGCATGATTGCGGAGGCGCAACTCAATCGGGTCAAGTTTCAAGGCATAAGCGAGTTCGTCCATCGCCGATTCGAGGGCGAACATTCCCGGACTTTCGCCGGGGGCACGCATAAAGGTCGGCGTTCCCTTGTTGAGACGGACGAGACTTTGCTTTGCTTGCAAGTTGGGAGTGGCGTACATCATGTGGGTTCCCACAGTGTACGGTTCGAGGAATTCCTCGAACGTTGAAGTATGGGAGATGCCCCGATGGGCGATCGCGGTGAGGCGACCGTCGCGGGTTGCGCCCAGTGCGACTTGTTGCTCGGTTTCCGCCCGGTGCCCGACCGTGGTGAACATCTGTTCGCGGGTTAAAACTAATTTCACGGGACGACGTACCTGACGGGCAGCAATCGCTGCCAGCGTTACGTGAGGCCAAACCAAACCTTTGCCGCCAAACGCGCCGCCGATGAATTGACACACGACGCGCACGTTCTCTTCGGGGATGCCAAACGTCGTCGCCATTGCCTGACGCACGCCGAAGTTATACTGCGTTGCGTCATAAATGGTGAGGCGATCGCCCTCCCACACGGCAGTTGTCGCGTGCGTCTCCATCGGGTTGTGGTGTTCGGTGGGCGTCCGGTAAGTTTCTTCAATCCGCACTTCAGCATCGGCTAAGGCTTGCGTCGGGTTGCCGCGTATCGTCTCTGGCGGTTTGCCAAACACGGACTTCGGCGCGTATGTCTGCGCCTTTTCCATCTCCACCACTGGCGTTTCGGCGTCGTAATCGACGCGGACCAGGGATGCGGCATGGGTGGCGTTTTCCAGGGTGTCGGCAATTACAACGCCGATGTGCTGACCGATGTGATGTACAACCGCTTCTTGCAGCACCAGGCGGTTTTCGGCAGCAGCCCCACCCCCGAACAAGGTGGGCACCGGGCGGAGTTTGGGCGGGTTGAGGTGCGTTAAGATGCCCAGGACACCAGGGGACTGTTCCGCCGCACGGGTGTCGATGCTCTTAATCCGTCCGCGGGCGATCGCGCTGCCGATAGTGACGGCATAGGCGAGATTTTCCAAGGGGATTTCCGCTGAGTAGCGGGCACCGCCGGTCACTTTCAGGCGTCCATCCACCCGATTTATCGGCTTGCCCACAGCTTGGTTGGTTGCATTCTCAGATTGACTCATACCGTGCCTCCTGCTGCTTTTGTGAGTGCCCGCGCGATCGCTCGTTTTGCCATTTCAACTTTGAATCGGTTGTATTTTTGGGGTTGGGCTTCCCGAACGGTTGCCTCTGCTGCTGCTGCAAAGGTTTGCTCGTTCGCTTTTGCGCCAACTAGAATTTTCTCCGCCTCAACCGCCCGCCACGGCTTATGTGCGACACCCCCCATTGCCACTCGCGCCGCTTTAATGGTGCCGTTGTCGATATCGAGGGCAGCGGCGACGGAAACCAGGGCAAAAGCATAACTGGCGCGATCGCGTACTTTTAAATAGTGCGATCGCGCGGCAAAGGGTGAATTTGGCAAATCAACCGCAACGATTAGTTCGTCATGTTGAAGCACCGTATCGATTTGGGGCGTATCTTCCGGTAAGCGGTGAAAGTCACTGATGGGGATTTGTCGCTCTCCGTTCGGCCCCTCAACACTCACCACGGCATCAAGGGCTGCCAGCGCCACGCACATATCCGAAGGATGCGTTGCAATGCACTGTTCGCTTGCACCAAAAATCGCGTGAATGCGGTTGTACCCTTCAATCGCCGAACAACCGGAACCGGGTTCGCGCTTGTTGCACGGCATCGTCGAATCGTTGAAGTAGTAGCAGCGGGTTCTTTGCATCAAGTTGCCGCCGATGGTTGCCATATTCCGCAGTTGCGGTGACGCGCCAGCGAGTAACGCTTGAGAAAGTAACGGATAGCGATCGCGCACCAACCGATTATTTGCCACGTCGCTGTTGCGTGCCATCGCCCCGATGCGTAAGCCATTCGAGATTGCCGTCATGTCTGCCAAGGGTAGCCGGGTGATGTCCACCAGTTGGTCAGGCTGCGCCACGCCTCCTTTCATCAAGTCGATTAAATTAGTGCCGCCTGCGATAAATTTTGCTGCCCGATCCCCCGCAACTGTCTGAATGGCTGCGCCTTTTTCAGTAGCACGCACATAACTAAAAGGTTTCATTAAAACTCCTGTGCATGGGTTTAAGTTGAATGGCACTGACTTAAGAGCCATGAAATAAATTTCCGGCTTCACCGCTCAAAACCATTTCAACCCGTTGAAATCCATATCCAGTTAGCTTTAGCTAACTTTAGCGATTAGCCCGATTATTTCAGGGCGGAGCGGGTATGCAATTGATTGGTGAAACGACGGAATTGCTCATGCGTCCCGACTACCCATTGCTAGTCTGCGTCTGATGAACTTCGCGCACAGCGGCAACAATGCCAGGATAGGCACCACAGCGACAGAGATTGCCGCTCATGCACTCCCGAATTCCCTCATCGGATGTCGGGCAACCTTCTGCCAATAGACCCACCGCAGACACGATCTGACCGGGCGTACAATATCCACACTGAAAGCCGTCATGCTTAATGAAAGCCGCCTGCATGGGATGCAGTTCATCGCCACGCGCTAAACCTTCAATCGTTGTAATTTCCGCGCCCTCCTGCATCACCGCCAAGGTCAGGCACGAGTTGATGCGCCGTCCATCAACCAACACAGTACACGCACCGCATTGTCCGCGATCGCAACCCTTCTTGGTGCCTGTCAGACCGATGCGTTCGCGCAGTGCGTCCAGTAGCGTCACGCGCGGTTCTATTTGCAAAGTGTGCGATTTACCATTGATCCGCAGCGTCACGTCAATACTACCAGGCTCCAGGGTTTTCGCGACTGCGGTGGAAGTCTTAGGGCTTGTTTGCATAAAAATATTTTTTGTAAGGTTTGCATTCGCGATGCGGGATGCAATCGCGTCCTTAGCAACGACCAAGGTACTTGCGATCGTTAGCATACCGAACCGTCGCCGTGTTATCCTCAGCCTCATTTTGCGGTGTCAAAATAGGTCTAATAACAAAGATAGTGCGTTTTACATTTCTCGGCATGAGAACTGAAGTTTAATGAGGCGCAAGGAAAGCAATTTTTTTGCTGATAGCTTTAATTTCGTTAAAACAGGCTAAAAATCAGAAATATTAAGGTTTTTAGTCTATTTCAATAGACCTGATTTATTCACCCAGAATTTGAATTCTGGGCAGGTTATCGCGTTGGTGCAAGATTGCAAGATATTGGTGCAAGATATCAGTTGAACTCAACTTTGTGAAACAGGCACCCAAAAATCAGATGATTGTAACTGAAACACCGCGCTTAATTCTCCGACATCTCACATGGGATGATGTAGACGACTTGGCAGCCATTTTTGCCGATCCAGTCGTGATGAAGTTCTTCCCCAACACGCGAACATCTGAAGAAACTAAGCTCAACATCGAGTGGATATTTAGCTGCTACGAGAAATACGGCTTCGGTTTGTGGGCGACCATTCACAAGGCTGAAAACCAGTTTATTGGTCGGTGTGGATTAATACCGCAGCGAGTGGATGGGCAAGAAGAAGTCGAAATTGCTTATATGCTGGCTAAGGAATACTGGGGAAAGGGTTTGGCAACCGAAGCGGCTAGTGCAATTCGGGATTATGGTTTTGAGCTGGGTTATAACCGCCTCATTTCCTTAATCGCTCCGGGAAACATCGCATCGCAGAAGGTCGCAATGAAAGTCGGCTTAACTTACGAAAAAGACACAATTATTCAGGAAAAGACTGTTCGCGTTTATGCAATCAATAGACCCACTTTTCCGTAGAATTAACTACAGCAGTTTTATTGGCTGAGCAACAGCGAGATAGAAAAGGGAGGCTCACAAATGCGGATTTTATTTGTGTGTACGGGCAATACCTGTCGTAGCCCGATGGCAGAAGCGCTATTCCGCCAAAAAGCGAAAGGAATGGAAGTGGAGGTGCGCTCGGCGGGCGTCGTGGCGTTTGAGGGAGATTCTGCATCCCCACAAACCCAGCGCGTCCTAAAAGAGTATGGTATCCATCATTACCATGAAGCGAAGCGACTGGATCGCCATCTGATCGATTGGGCGGATTTGGTGCTGACTATGACGGGCGGACAAAAGAAAGCGATCGCTGATGCATTCTCTGCTGCTGCCGACAAAGTATATACCTTGAAAAAATACGTTGGCTATCACGATCGAGCTGAAATCGCCGATCCCTATGGTGGCGACTTGGCAACTTATCGACAGTGTGCCGGAGAAATTGAGAAAAAGTTGGATCTGTTGTTAGAGAAGCTAGCGGCTACGCGCTAACCAAAATCATCTGATTTTTAATCGCAACGAAGGCTTTTCTCACCGGATGTCTAGTAATCGGTCAGGGTTAAGCGGAAGGATTCATTAATCGTAGAAACAAGGGTTTATCGCGTCTAGAACAAACCATCAAAATTGTCTTGAGAGTCTATTTAGACGCGAAAGAACGATGAGGATTACTCAGTTTTGACGCAGTTGAGCATCCGCAGAGTGGCGGCGGCAGCATAGTTGCGGCGAGTCGGAGAGTTTGGCTCAAACTTGCTGCCGACTTCATTGACTGGGGAGGCGACATTGCAATAAGAAGACATTTGACTAATCAGCGGGGCAGCCCAGTGTTTCTCGGTGTCTGAGAAGGTTTTCGCTAAGTTTTTGGTCGCTAATTCTGGGGCAAGTCCACGCATATTTTTGCCAAATTCCGCAGCACGTCGCAGCACTGCCATCAATTCAGCTCTGGTGACGGGTTGAGTGGGTTTGAAGGTGCCGTCTTGGTAGCCACTGACAATATTGTTATCCCGCGCCCATTTAATTTTAGCGGCACTCCAGCGCGAAGCATCGACATCAGGATAGGGTCGGGATGCCGCTTGAGTCGGGATCGTGACATTGGCTCCGGGTAGCTTGGTTAAAGATTCCAACACCATAGACACGAGCTGCTCTCTGGTTAAGGCGACTTGAGGGCGGAAGGTGTTGTCTTCTTTAAAGCCTGCGACGAACCCCAGCGCAACGGCTTGTTCAATTTCTTTCGCGTAGACATCTGAGGCGATATCTCCGAAGGTGGAACTTCCGGGAGGCGTTGCGATATCGCCAGGGTCGATTCCCGGCGCGGCTTGGTCGCTGGCAAGATAGACGTGACCGAGGGTTTTACCGTTGTAGGTTCTTTTGGCGAACCGCCACGCCGGATCGAGATTGATTTTCATAAAACCATCGCTGAGTCCGTTGGTTCTGCCAATTTCAATGGTTGGGACAGTGCGATCGCTAAAGTTGGTGCCGACAAGGACGAGTTCGCCGTCGCGCTTTACTAAGTTGAAGCTGTACTTCAGCCCCAAATCCGTCCCCGCCATACGCATAGAATAGCCGTTGCTATCGGTACTGCGTCCGCAAATGCCGGTGAAGTCAAAGTTGAGTAGCAGCGGATCGACTGCTGTTGGGCGATCGCCACTTTCACTCCAACACGCCCGTTTATCTGATACCTGTTCCAGAATCAGCAGTTGATGACTATTCGTGCCGTAAGGAGCAGCTACGGCGATAAATTTACCTTGTTCAACTTCTTTTTGAGTAAAAACGGCGGCTGGGCTGGGGTTGACGGCACTGAGGGTGGAGAGGACGACGGTGGCTAGGGCGGCAATTGACCGTCCAAATAGACGCTTGGAGGAGCTTGAAGGCAAAGACATGGTGAGGAGGTTATGGAGCTGGGTAGATTTCTTTTCTTTAATTATGTGATATTATTCTTTACCCAAAAGTTCCCCTCTCCTGTCGCTCCAATCAATGGAATCTTGGCGCTAGATGCCTTGTACTTCCGGTGCGGCTGAAACTTGGTAGACCAAGGATGCCTGGAGTTGAGAGTAAGGTTCTAAGATGAAATTCCAGGTGCAAAAGCCATTTTCATCTGCCTGGATGCCGTCGGTAGTTTTATCGGAGATTACCTCAACTTTCACTTGCTCTAGCTCAGAAACCGGCACCCGCTCAGTGGTTGCGATCGCTCTTTGTTCTTCGCCAATATTGGAAAGGAACAATGTTGTTGTAGTTGTGACACTGTTCCATTTAGTCAAGTGATCCTGTTTTCTTTTTTGGGTTTGGGTGCGCTGCACGCGCATTGCATTATCCGCTCCCCATCCCAAAGCAAATTTCTCTCCAGGCGCGATAAATAGAACTGAGGTACGACCGACAAAGCCAGAAGTCCGCACTAAATCCACTGGCCCAGCTAGAATCGGGAATTTAGAAGTGTTTGTCTGTTCGCTCTTGAGGATGACTTGACAGGATAATTCTGGCATCAAGACATACTCTACAGAGGCGGGAGAGTCGAAGGAGTAGATGGAAACGCGGTAAGGGCGACCATCTGAGGGAATCGTTGCTTTTGTCTGGCTGCGTAGGTTTCGGACTTCGCCGCCGTCATCAACACCGGGTAAATCAACTGTGGCGGGGGTGGTGTCGGTTCCAAGTCCGGTTGTCTGAACTTGTTGATCTCTCGCTTGAATGATTATCTGCTGAGATTTTTCTTGAACATTTAAAGGGTCATCTGTCAGCAGGGGTGGTTCAGTTCCCAAGGATGCGCGGGCGGTAGAAAAGACTAAATCTACGTCTTTCCAATCTTCTCCCGTGCGTTGCCAGACACAGCCATCGAAGCGGAAAGAGAGCGTCGGTTTTTCGTCGAGGAGAAGGCGTGCTTGGTGCCAAGGTCGCCACATGGCACCGGGAACCACATAGTCGAAAGCGATCGCATACTCTCCCGCTTGGGGAATCATTAAGTCGGCTTCGATGTTGGCAACATAGACCCTATCGGGACGAGATAAGGCTGCTGCTTTGGCAATTAAGTCGTGAATTTGCTGGTGTAGTTGTTCTTGAGTGTGATAGCTGCTTAAGATTTCCGATCGGAAATCTCGCAATTGTTTAAATAAAGTAGAAATTTGCTCTCGCCAGGATTTAGGGTCAATTTGTCCCCAAATCGCATCCACGGGGAGTTCCTGCAAACCTTTAGCAAGGATGGTGTTTACTCGCTCGAAGCACGATTCGAGGTGCTGGCGGTCTTCGCCGATATTGTTGAAGGAGTTAAGTAGCGATCGCAGTTCTGCTTGTAGAGACGCGAAATTTTGCATCTCTACATTGGCTAGTCGATCTGTTTCCTTAACCAACATCTGGCGGCGAACGCGAACATCGTCAATCCGTGCCTCTGGATATTCCTCACAAAACTCTGCCCGAAGAGATTTATCTGAAAGAACTGGGGCAACTTTCTGGACTTGAATTCTCCACAGTCCTTGGGTTAAATTAATTTTGCCAATTCGTCGCACCTGTGCCCTATCTTCTAAGAGTGTTACTACACAAACAGGTGCATCGAGCGTTAATTCTTGAATGACTTCTGGCGACTTTTGAATTGCTTGCATAATTTATCACTTCCTCATATCAAATTTATTTAAATCGTCATTGTTTGGAACCTCACCCCTATCCCCTCTCCGTTAACGGAGAGGGAAGAGCCGCAGGCGATCGCGGGAAGAGTTTCTTGGAGAAGGCTGGGTAATCAACCGATTTGATATCATTTACCCTTGAATCATCATGATGTTTCTTGGAGAAGGCTGGGTAATCAACCGATTTGATATCATTTACCCTTGAATCATCATGATTTGGAACCTCACCCCTAACCCCTCTCCGTTAACGGAGAGGGGAACCAGAGCCATCGGCGATGGTGGGGAGAGGTTCTTCGCAAATGCTGAATAATCAACCGGATTTAATATCATTTAGCTTTTGCATTTAAGTAGAAAGATTAGAATATTTACGCGGCAAATTTTCAACTATCAAGCTAATTGCTGTAGGTGCATCATTAACAATTGCAATAATCTGTTGATAATTACTAGGAGCCAATACTTCATACTGCCCCTTTCCTGTGGGTACAGCAGCAGGGCAATCGTACCAAAAAGGAGGTTCCGTATATCTGCTGAAACCTAAACAATAATGACTGGTATACGGATAAAGTTGACCCAGCACTGAGTGTTTTCTAGCAGTTTGAATAAGATGAACTAAATCGTACACAGAACGGTGAGACTCAACCATGCGGATTCGGATGATAGGGGGCATTTGATTGTTTTCCCAAGTTTGCTCTGTGTATTGCCACCGCTGCTCGTGTTTTTGCAAAATTTCTTGCCACCGCTGTTCGAGTTCTTGCCATTTATTTTCAACATACTCATTCGTTGATATTTTTGTGGAAATAGGATTGGTTGATGCTTGAGAAGGCTTGCTGCTAGCACTAACGCTCAGTAGCAAGAGGCTGCAAACGGTGGCTGAGCCATACACAATAAACTCCCGCCGATTGTATTTTTCCACGGTACAACTTACTCTCTTTAGGCTATATATTTAGTAAGCCCAAATCTTCAATTAAAATTACGACTCCCGCCGATTTCCCCCAATCAATTCGCTGGCCACAAAAGTTTTAATGATGTAATCAACTGATAGGGTAGTTTTCTCTTTTGCGGGGACTTCGACTTGCCAGCGATAGCCGCCTTTGATGGGTGAGTTACGTTCTTGTTGTTCGTATTTTTCCCAAGGTGGCGAGACGCGATCGCAATGGATATCTACTTTTGCTCCTTCTTGGGGAATGGGGAGTCTTTCTCGTACTTCAATCTTGGCAATTCTTGGTAGATAGTTGTTAATATCGATTTTAATTTTGTGGCGCAGTTCGTTGAAAGAGACGATGGTTTCGCCAGAACGAACTTCTTCATAAACGGTGTTTCGAGCAACTTTGATGGCTTGTTCCACTCCTAGCCCTAATTCCATCTGTGCTTTTGGTGGAACTGTGGCAATATTTGTAGATAAGATGTACTCGCCATCGACGTAGACATCCGCAGGGCCAGCGAGTAGCGGTGCTTGTAGGGGGTTGCGGAGTTGGGCAATTCTGAAGACGTTAGTATCTTCGCGGGGAACGACGATGTAGCGCAAATCTACGTCTGTACTGTTGCTAGTTAGGGCGACAGAGTGAAATTGCCCGTCTGAGGGGACATCAATTCGTCCATCAGCGCTATAGGCATAGTCGAAGGAACCTGCAACGTCTCGCACATGGATACCACCGGGAGGAAGCATCATCCAGAGGCATTTTTGGGCGTTATCAAAAGCCTGTTGCACTACCTGCATGACATTAAACGTAACCGTAACTTTCTGACGTTGAAGGATTTCTAAATATATTTCCTGCTGTTGTTCTATCGACAATTTACCCCGCTTTGCTCGGTCATCTGCTGCGCCCATTCGCATGAGACCGTATGCAAGTAAATCGGTTACAGAATTCTCATCTGTAGTATCCTCCAGGTTCTGCCTCCTTCGACGCTGGAGAAATTCTGGTGCTGCTGGTGGGGCAGCTGCCGCCCGTTTCAGTGCTTTGTGAGCCGCTAGTCGGTCTCCTAGGGAAGGGGATTCTACTTGCGGTGCCAGTGATTCCTCTATATAGTCTGCACAAGGCGCTGCTGCTGGCATAGCCATCCCATAACTAGCGTACATTTCAGAGCGATCCTGCGCCGTCAGATCGGGTAAGGGTGGAACTGAAGGAGCGTTGTCTAAGAAATTCGCGATCGCGCTTGGTGACGACACAGCGGCTAAAGCTGTCGGTCTCTGGCTATCGTAGTCCTCAAAAAGAATCTCTGCACCGATTGGGGGACGACGCCAGCCTGATTTTCTCATCGCTGGTTGCACTCGTCCTAGCCGCAGCGAGGGCAATTCCGGTAGCGCACACCAACCCATCGGTTCGGCTGTAGAAAGTTCCAATCTTACCCCTGACCAATCTTCACCTGTGCGCTGACAAATCAACGCCCTGACGGCAATGCTGGCACTAGATTCCGCACTATTTAGACGACAAACATAGGTGGGTGTCCAACGCGCACCGGGGACGAAATATTCGATAACTAAGCGTGAAAAACCTAATTCCCCCTTTTCTACAAGGGAAGGAGGGGAATTTTGCCCTTCTCCTGGTAGAAGAGAGGTAGGGGGAGTAAACTCTTCGTAACTCAAACGGACAATTACCGTCTTGCGAAGCTCATTAGGTCTAGCATTTCTGGCGGTGGAAGCGATCGCCTGCTTTTGTTGCAAATCGGCAAGATATTCCTGAGCTAGACGCAATTTTTCCAAATTTTCCCGCTTTTCCTGGATTCGGGCGCGGATTTGTTCGTCGCTGAAGTTTGCCAAGGCAAGTCTAGCGTTCATTGGCGAAGGCGGCGGTGCTGTCCCAGGTTGAGCGTTGGGGCGATCGGGTACTTTTAGATTACTGAGGACGCCAATTTCTTTTTCGATGAGGGCGATCGCGTCCTCAATGCGTTGTACCTCAGCCGTCGCTGCACGCAGTTCCTCCTCCGGGGGTGGGTTCTGTGTCTCTTGCGGCGGGGGAACGGCTAAACCAATGCGAACATCTGAGGCAATCGGGGACGGGTTTTGCGTCTCTACAGATTCAACCCTCACTCGGACACTGCTATCATCTAGCGCCAGAGGCAATTCCGGTATCTCAACGTGTTCGGGCAGTTCCCCAACGTTCAGATGTAACTCAGCAATCCGAGTCACGGTGGCACCGGCAGCGTAGACTTTAACTGTGTCAATCCGAGAAGCCAGTTCTTGCATTGCCATGATGTTTGCGCTGAGTTACTGCCTATAGATCCAGTAAGGCACAGGGGAAGAAGCGATCGCAAGTAACTCTATGAAAAATTTAAAAATAAAAGATAGACTTTAAACTTTTTAATTTTGCAGTTTTAACTTTCCGCTGTTGCCAAAGGGAAGGTAAACCAGAAAGTAGAGCCGCGATTCGGGCGACTTGTCACTCCAATTTCTCCGCCGTGAGCGGTAATAATTTGCCGACAGAGATACAATTTTAACCCGATGTTAGTCGAGCAGCGAGCTTGAGGATCGCGGACGAAGAGATTGAATAAGCGATCGCACTCAAGCTGACTCATTCCTCTACCATTATCCTCTATGGTAAAGCGAATCATCTGCTTATCAACTTTAGCTTTTAGGGTCAATTTCAATCCAGGCGGATTTTGTTTTAAAGCATAGGTGAATAGGTTTTCAAAAACCCGCTGACTCTGATACGGATCGACCATGACTAACGGTAAATTTGCCGCCATCATATTTTTGATAGTTGCTTGATTTTCCGCCAGCATGGGTTGCAAGTCTCGGAGAATCGCCGGAACCAATGTATTTAATTGAACTAACTCTCGCTGAAGAACAACCCCTCTATTTTCGTTAGTATTGGTTTCGATTAATGACTTAATCATGCTCAGTTGGCGTTCGTTGCCTTGGATCATTCGCTCTACAAGAGAGCGAGGAATGGTCACTTTTTCTTCTGGCGAGCCGAGCAAATTATTTAACACCATGATAGTGCCCTGAACCGAGGTGCGAAGATCGTGAGAAACTGTATGTAAAACAACGTCTTTAATCCGGTTCAGCTCTTGCAGTTCCTGCATTTTCTGCTGTAGCTGAGCGGTACGTTCTTCTACTTGGCGTTCTAGATTAGCATTTAGCGTTTGTACTTGTTGGAAGAGAGAAGATTGCTGAATTGCGATCGCTACCTGTACTCCCAGTTGATCGAGCAAGTCAATTTCATACTGCTGCCACTCCCGTGGTGCAGAGCATTGATTGGCAATTAAGATGCCATAAAGTTTGTCTCCTAGCATAATTGGAACACCAATGCCAGCTTTGACTTGATATCGATTGTGGTATTCAGCGATAAATGCAGATTTTTCTACTTTTGTTGTATCGTTGACAACTCGGATGCGATCGAGTTCAAATATTTGTTGAACTTCTTTGTAAGCAACGTTCTCCGTAACCCAACCTAAAATTGACGGAAAATTAGGATCTACTGACTCTGCAACGGTTGTACCTTGCCCCTTTTCATCAAAGTAACTAATAAACACGCGATCCGCGTGCAAAAACTGCCTAACTTCTTCAACTGTGGTGTTGAGAATTTCATTCAAATCGAGCGATCGCCTAATCCGCAAGGCAATCTCGTAGAGCAAGCGATCGCGTTCTGCGGTGGCGCGAGCCAAAGCTTCAGCAGCTTTGCTCTCAGTAATATCGCTCCTTACAGAAACTAAGCATGATTCGCCATTAATGTTGACAATTTCTGCTGAAAATAAATAGATTCCTACCTCGCCAGACTTCTTGCGAAACTCAAATTCCTGGTTGTGAATCGCTCCCTGTTCCCGCAACATCTGTTGCATCCTAATGCGATCTTCTGGATTCACCCAGGCATTGATTTCAAGTGAGGTACAACCAATAACTTCTTCTTTTTTATAATTACTAAGGCGGAGATAGCTATCATTGACATCAATATAACGCCCCTCATTGAAGGTTGTAATACTCATAGCATCAGGGCTATAACGAAACGCTATAGAAAACTTTTCTTCCGAAAGCAAGAGTGCCTCTTCGCGAGTCTTGCGCTCGGTAATATCTATCAGTAAACCATTCCAATAAATGTCATTATTTCCTTGCAAAATAGGTCGAGCCGCAGTTTGCATCCACTTGAGGTTGCCCGATTTGGTAATCACACGACCTTCCCATATCCAAGGTTGAAGATTCGCTGCCGAAATAACTAATGATTGTTCATAAGCTTCCCGATCGTCTGGATGGATCAGGTTCCATAGCAGAGGTGGGTCTGTATAAGCTGAATAAGATGCTAATTCTAAGAATTCTTGGCAACCGGAATGGGCAAATAGTAACCAGCGAGAATCATCACAATTGAGAAGCTGAAAAATAATTCCCAGCTTATTTGCTGCCACTTTTTCAAGTGTTGAGTCACTTTGTGCCAGGGAAATTTCTGCGGGTAAAAGATTTTCCCAGGAATGGGTGACAGTTGGGAACTGAAAATCTGAATCGACTTGGGTTTGAGTTTGGCTGACTATTTCTTCAACACTTTCTTCCTCCAAATTCAGGAGCAGCTTTAACTGTTCAAAAGCTGCTTCATCTCGACAGCAAGCCCGTAAAGCTTGTAAATAATTTAAATCAGAAACCATGTCCTTCCTAGATATGGGATGACACTGAAAAACTGATTGATGAGCAGCACGTGATTGAGTTCTCTGAGCCAAGAATTTCTTTTTCAACATTGCACTCACCCTTCATTTTCAGTATTATTCAGTCTTATTCCAAGTTACAATAAGCACTGGCGATCGCCTTCGTGCAGGTGACTCACCCGATTGGGTGATTTTTAGCGATCGGTCATTAGTCAGTGGTAACGCAATAATGACGATGAACTAACCAGCTTTTTCTGCCTCTGGTGAGGTTGCTAAAGGTAATGTGAACCAGAAAGTTGCTCCCGTTCCGGGGGCGCTAATGGCACCAATTTGTCCCCCATGAGCGGTGATGATTTGCCGACAAAGATATAACCCTAGACCGATGCCAGCAGAACGGGCGCGATTTCCTCGAACATAACGATCGAAAAGGCGATCGCACGCTTCTGGAGTCATCCCGATGCCGTTATCAGCAACGGTGCAATGGATCATCTCTTCTTCTATGGTGGCTTCCAAGGTGATGCGAAGTCCGGGTGGGTTATGGTTCAGGGCATTGGTGAGCAAATTTTCAAAAACTCGCCTCAGCTGCAATGGATCGGCTGTCACGCCCGGTAAATCGTCGGGAACTCGATTGATCAGCGACGCTTGATGTTTTGATAGCAGCGGTTCTAAGTCTTCTGCGATCGCTTGAATCAACGTACTCAATTCTACA
The DNA here is from genome assembly GCF_014695825.1 of Coleofasciculus sp. FACHB-542. Lineage (NCBI taxonomy): Bacteria > Bacillati > Cyanobacteriota > Cyanophyceae > Coleofasciculales > Coleofasciculaceae > Coleofasciculus > Coleofasciculus sp. FACHB-542. The sequence continues at coordinate 101,755 of NZ_JACJPB010000017.1, forward strand.
AACTCATATTGGAGGACAACGCCGCGAACTTCGCTGGAATGCGCTTCGAGGAGAGAGTTGATTAAACCCAGTTGGCGATCGCTACTCTGGATCATCCGCTCTAAAATTGAGCGAGGAATGGGAATCGTGTCTCCTGGCTTATTCAACAAGTTATTCACTACCAAGGACATTCCCATAATCGGCGTGCGAAGATCGTGAGAAACTGCATGAAGAAACTCATCTTTGAGTTCGTTCAGCTCTTTGAGTTCCTCCATTTTTTGAATAAGTTGGGCAGTGCGCGTCTCAACTTGACGTTCCAAACTAGCATTGAGATCCTGTACTTGTTGATAGAGTTTTGCTTGCTGAATGGCGATCGTCACTTGAGTTGACAGCGATGAAAGCAAATCAATTTCCAATTGTTTCCAGTCACGCGGGGTTGTACATTGATCGACCATCAGGATTCCCCACGGCTCGTCGTTCAGAAGAATCGGTACAGCCAGATAAGCTTTGATGTGATAATTGGAAAAATCTTGAGAAATGGCTGAAGAAAGCTCTATTTGAGAAGTATCTTTGACAACGTGGATAGTTTTATTCTCAAACATCGCTCTGATTTGTTGCATATGTTCTTCATCTGTGGGACTCCATCCCAAAACAGGTCGCCAAGGGGGAGCGACCGATTCCGCAACCACCTCAAAATTGCTATAAATACGACTGATAAAAACCCGATCTGCTAACAGAAAATTTCGGACTTCTATCACAGTAGTATCTAGAATTTGCTGAATATCGAGTGATTGTCGAATCCGGAGTGCCATCGCGCCCGACAAGCGATCGCGCTCCGCCGAGAGTAACAGCGCCTCTTCTGCACGCTGGCGCTCGGTAATATCAATTCCTAACCCAAAGAAAAAGTCAAGTTCCCCATTTTCTTTCGCAACCGACTTTCCGTGCCATTCTACTAGCAGTTTTTCGCCTTGTTTGGTAAGCACGTAGTTGTGCCTTTGAGGCAGTTGCTGTAGTTGGATGACATGCTCAAAGACTTCAGAAACGATTGCGCGATCGCTTTGGGGAATAAAAGTTGAAAGATAATCAGTTCCTAAAACCTCCTCAAAGGTATAACCAAGAGCGTGAAGCATTGCGTCATTCATCATCCTGACGGTGCCATCCGGATTGATAGCCACAAAAAAAGCTGGAGAAGTTTGGACAATCGTGGTGTTAAAGTCTCTTTCTTGGCGTAGTTTCTCCTCTGCTTGCTTCCAATCGGTAATGTCTTGCGTCATCACCATTGCCGCAAAAATTTCTCCGCCCTCATTTTTGACGGGAAGTGCGTGCAAAAGATAGATCCTGGAAGCAGCGCGATCGCTATCAGACGAATTATTGTAAGGAACTTCAATAACAGTGCCTTTTCCTGCCAGCGCCGCCCGATAAGTCGGCTCTAACAATTCACAAGTTTCACGAGGTAATGTCTCCCAAAGCATCTTTCCTTCTAACAACTCTTTAGAAAGACCAATCGCAGCTAATCCTGCACCTTCAGCAATCGTGTAACGGAGGTCTTGATCGAATAAGAAAACTGCGCCGTTCGGAAAGTTTCTTGCAAGCGTGCGGTATAGTTCCTCACTTCGCGTCAGAGCCTCTTCCGCTCGTTTTCGTTCGGTGATATCTATCCCAATACTGATAATGTAATTAACTGAGCTATCCGCATCGACGAGAACCGTATTCGACCAAGCAATCGGTCTTCGGCTTCCATCTTTCGTTACCCAGTAGTTTTCATTAGTCTTAGGAAATTCCCCTGATTGAAGAGCTTTAAAGATAGTTTTGACGGGTTCCAATTCCTCCGGAATTATAAATAAATCCCAGAAATATTTGTTCTTGACTTCTTCAAATGAATATTGAGTTGTTTTCTCGCAAGCTCGATTAAAACGGATGATTCGTCCTTGGCAATCGAGAACTACCACTAAAGCACCAGCCGTATCAAGGATTGCAGAAACAAAATTTCGCTCCTTCCTCAAATCTTTAATGAGTCCCCGCAATTGAGACGTCATTTCATTAAAAGTGGTCGCTAATACCCCCAATTCATTGCCTTGTCTAACTGTGACTTCCGTATCTAGATTTCCCCCACTAATTTGGGCTGCTGCTTTTGTTAAACGCTGCAAAGGTAATACAATTTGCCGGGAGAAGAACCAACCCAGCTCAATTGCCACTAGCATCGCCACGCTCAATGCTATCCCCATCACCAAAAGCATTTTTCGCACCGGAGCGTAGGCTTCAACGGTGGGTAGTTCTACCACCACCTTCCAGCGCCCAGTACGGATGGTAGAAATGGCTCCCACTACCTCAACACCTCGCAAACCTTGATAAGTAGTCAGCCGTTTTGCACCATTTAATTTAGTTAATTTTTGGATGAATGGGTAGTCTGAGAGGTCTTTCAGATTAAAATTTTCAGGAGATTTTCCTTTCTCAGCAATTAAATAATTGCGATTATCGATCGCATAAGCATAACCCGTCTTCCCTACTTTGGTGTGAGAGAGAACATTCCAGAGAAACTTTAAATTGATCCAAGCCATTAAAACGCCATTAATTTCATCCTGTTGATTGCGAATGGGCACAGCTAAGATGACCGTCTGCAAGTGAGTCTTAGGGTCAATTCTAACGGGGCTGACAAAATCTTCCTGTTGTCTAAAAGCTTGTAAAAATGATGTAGAAGCTTCTTCTTGATAGAAAATTGCTTTACCATAAGGCGAAGAGGAAGAAACAATGTTACCCTTATCATTAAAAATTGCCACTGTTTCATAAGCACTATTGTGGCGGGTTAACGCTTCCAGAAATCTATCTTGAATCTCAGGCGAAAGATCGGTCAATCCTTGCACTCTCGCTAAATAGCTTAGTTTCCGCTGCAAGTCATCCAAGTAAGCATTGATTTCCCCAGCAGCCGCATGACTACGCTCTTGTTGGACAATTTCTACTTGTTGCAATTGAGCTTGAAAGCTTAGATAGATTAAAATTCCAGAAGTGAGCAATAGTGTTGAAACGACTAGCAAGACCAGGCCGTATCTCAGCTGATTTGCAATTGAAGAAAGCCAAGATAAAGGTAAATTTATACCTGTATTAGCTTGATGCGAAGCACTGTTGCGATTTCTTTTGTTCATCGTGCCTCCTAGCTCAGAAAGTTGCACCCGCTGATTCGCAATTGTTTAAAGCCCCTACAGAAGCGATGTAAATTGCCTCTAGGGTGAAACATCTATTTTGCCAGTGACGATCTCTTGCTTAACAGAAGCGACGAAAGCTTCTTGCTCTGGAGTTAACGAGCCGTAAAAAGGAGCTAAATCTTGGACTTCCTCTAGCAGCCCAAACTTGTATTGCTTGCCTTCCCATCGCCCCTGTTGTACCAAAGTTGCTCCCTCCAGCATTAACATAGGCACCTGCTGGATAACGCTGGTAACAATCGTCTTTGGAGCCAGTTTGTGCTGATTTTCAATCTCATTGGTGGCATGTCTCCAGCTGATAACGTAAACGCCCTTACTTTGGGCAGCTACTTTAATAACACCTATATTGGCTCTATCGGCATCAACGACTAAAACGTCAGTTCCCGCTGCTACTTGCTCTTGGGCAATTTTTCTAGCTTTGTCTGCATCTGACCAACTGTTAAGCCACTTGATAGAAACTGTACTGTCCAGTTTCGTTGCCCGGACACCCCGTTTAAATAAGATAGCCTCTTCTTCCATCACTGGATATGCTTGACCGCCAATAAAGGCAACTTTTTTAGTTTTGGTTTTGAGTCCGGCAACGACCCCAGTTAGATAACCCACTTCCCCACTCCGAAATGCCAAAGCACCCACGTTTTTATTGTTACCGGCATAACTGCTCATGAGGGCAAATTTAGTGCGGGGAAAATCTTTGGCAACTGTTTCGGCGGCGTCGCGATATTCATCACCATGACTGATGAGGAAATCAAAACTTTTTTGGGCATATTGACGAAAAAGTTTCTCACCATCAGCTTCAGGAACGCTAGCACTATAAGCCACCTCAGCCCCAAGTTCTTTTTCAATTAATTTCAGCCCTTCGTAACCTGATTGATTCCAACCTTTGTCATTTATAGGGCCAGGAAAAAGCATCGCTACTTTAAAAGTCCCGGCTTTTCCAGCCTCAGGTGTAGGTGTAATCTTGCTTCCGGTTGCACCGCAGGCCACCAAAAACAAAGTTAAAACTAGGCAAATAGTTTTCTTGCTCATGGATAGTGGGTAGTGGATCGTGGGTGGTGGGTAGTTGGTAAGAACGATCGCTGATTACCTACTACCTCTTGACTAAGGACTCAGGACTACTAAGACACTAAAATAATTTTGCTTCTAGATTCTATCTACTTTCACTTAATTGGTCTACCTGGGGACAGCAGGCAATATCCTCTCTAAAAAGCGTTCATTATATTTGCGTTTTTTTTTATTGATAAATATAAAAAAAATATTTTATGGGGAACAAGATGAGTATTATTGCAGCTATTGATAATATTTCCCCACAGGTTGTTGCCCCAATTTTATTTTCAGCTAACTTATACTAATACTATTTAACTTTTGTGATGCTAAACTTCAGATACTTCCAAGCTAAGCTCAAAGAAGTGCAACTCGCTATCAGCCTCTGCTGAACCTAAGAGAATCGATGGAAGTAATGTGGGTGTTGGTGTTTCCGCGGGCATAACGAATGGGTGAGTTTAAGTTTTCAACTTGCACCTAGTGTTAAATTTATTCTTTTTTGTAATATTAATATCGATAAAATACCGGCTATATTCCAAGCATCATCTCCTCCTCTATGGTGAGTTCCTTCAAGGGGAAGATTCAGTAATTCTAATGCCATATCCATGCCAATTTCATTTGGCATGGCATGAATAATCCCAAAAAGAGTTTTGATATTTATATGTCGGTTTCCGAAAGGATAACTGATATGGCGAGATTGGCATTGTTTTTCAAATTGTTTTCGGTCGTAGTCGCCGTAGCTTGCCCAAACTCTATCTTTTGATAAATATTTTTTCTTTAAAATTGAACAGGCTGATTCAAAAGAAATTCCTAGATTAACTTGTGCTTGAGTTAATGTGGTTAGATTGGTGCAAAATTGACTAACTTGGGAACGTTCGGGTTTCACGAGGATACTTTCTTTTTCCAAGCGATCTCCCGTAGCGATATCAATTGGACAAATCCCAATTTCGATGATTTCGTTTTCTTGCCCAGCGGGTGGATTTCCTTGCCAGCAAGTTGATTCAATATCAACCACAAGGATTTGGTCTAATTTCTTAGCCATTTTGGGGTGACTTCTTGTTTGGTGTGGACACCCCGTAGAGGTGCCTCTACGGGGTATTGGGAATTTGAAATAATTAGTCAGTTAATTCGGTGCGAAGTTGATTGACAACTCGGCTTAAGGCTACTGAATGGGAGGCTTTGAAAAGGATGCGATCGCCTTCTTGCACCATTTCTTTCAAACGCTCTACCACAGCCTGATGCGTCGAAAAGCACTCAGCAGGTAAAGGGGCAGCACCCAGAGCGATCGCTTCGGCTTCTTTGTCATCTACCAACACCAGCAAAGCGTCTAGATTCAACCGCCGCGCCGCTTCTCCAACTGCAAAGTGGAATTGGGGCGATCGCTCTCCCAATTCCTTCATCGTCCCCAGAACCGCAATATGCCTTTTTCCTGGCGTTTGTGCCAACAATTGCAGTGCCGCCAGCATTGACTCTAGCCCAGCATTGTAGGTTTCATCCAAAATGGCAACATCGTTGGGCAAATCGTAGCGCTGCGCCCTCCCAGATGGGAGATTTACCGACAAACCGGCGGTTAACGATTTCCAGTCAACCTGGAGAACTTTAGCTACTGCCAAGGCTGCCAGAAAATTAGATGCATTATGACGCCCCGGTAGCGGTAACGGCAGATGCACCCCTTCGACGCACAATGTCTCGTTATCAATCAATTCCCCGCGTAAATCTCCCCCTTCCAAGCCGTAGGTAATGGTTTGCCCTTGCCAAACTGTTGCCGCAGTTTCCATTAACAAGCGGTTGTCGTGATTCAGAACAGCGATGCTATTGGAAGGCATTTCCGCGAGTAATTCGCATTTCGCTTGGGCGATCGCTTCCTCCGAACCCAACCGCCCGATATGCGCGGTTCCCACATTCGTAATTACCGCTACAGAAGGTTGTGCAATTTGTGTTAATAGGGCAATTTCACCCCTAGCACGCATTGCCATTTCAATAACAGCATAGTTATGCATTGGTGAAAGTTCTAATAGTGTTTTGGGAACACCAATTTCGTTGTTGTAGTTAGCCTGAGTTTTAAGAATGTCGCCCTTTGTTGACAAAACTGCTGCAATTAATTCTTTGGTAGTGGTTTTACCTACCGAGCCAGTTATACCGATTACAGGGATATCGAACTGCAAGCGCCACCAATGAGCGATCATCTGATATGCTTTCAAGGTGTCTTCTAGGCACAAATGTGGAAGAGATCCCGACAATGGGTGGTCAGTAATGGCTGCGATCGCTCCTTTTTCTAGAGCCGTTTCCACAAACTCATGCCCGTCAAACTTGTCTCCCCGTAGTGCCACAAAAATTTCCCCCGGCTTCAGACTACGGGTGTCAGTTGTAATTCCTGCAACATATCTTGCTAATTCGGCGTCAGATAGATTGATTGGTTTCGCCCCTATGATTTGGGCTATTTGAGAGAGGAGGACGTGACAAGGCATGAGGCTTATGTTCATTCAAGAAGATTCATCCTTATCATGCACTACGCAAAGCGTTAGAACAAAAGATGCATTTTGAGCAGTGATTTCCATCACATAATCCGCTATCTTGTCCCACTACTTTAGAGGTAGATGCGCGAAGTGAATAATTGATGCTCTGCGGCATCCGTATTTCTACTTCATCGAAACTTCACAATTTTGCCGCATATTTGCGGAACCATTTGAAGAATCAACCAAGATATGCTCTATTTGGGGTAATCTTTCTCCGATTATAGGAGTATAGAAAATAGCCCCCTTATCAGGGTGATATTTAGGGTGCATCGATTCAAGCGTCTACTACACGACAGTTGCAATAGAAATAAACCGAATCAACCGAACTGATATAAACTCAGCCCTAGCGTGCGTACGTAGGGGGGCATTGAAGTGACAACCTGGACAGACTGTTATCACCGACACACTAGCACTGAAGAGCAGCAGCTTTACGATCATTTGCTTTACTGGGTTCAACATGAATCACCCAGTCGGATGATCGAGCGATTTCGCCAGCTGTTCATGGATGGCGTGGGGTATTCAGAGCCAAAAATCTGGATGGCGCTGGAGAGAATTACGACTTCCAAGCAGGCTGAGCAGGAATTCCGGTTTATTCTTAATCGGTGCTGCCATATTCTGATCAATCGCTGGCAGATGCACCCCAATCTCCAAGCGTCCATCCCGGATTTGGTAGAAATATTCCAGACGCCTCCGGTCATGGGAACGGTTCGCTCTCGCGGAGCCAGACGTTTGCGGGAACTGGTAAGGATTTTCAACCAGACGGAGCAATATCTGACCCTGCGACGGCTAGCCCAGGTGATGAGTCAAGCCGCAGAGGCAGCTGGCAATGACTCTAAGCCTTTAGGAAGCTTAATTCGCCGGTATCCCTACCTATATGAACATTGCCTGTTGAGTGAAGACAGCTCTTACGAGCATCAGCAAACAGTTCGGCAAATTCAATCCCGAATTCAGCGGGGATTTGAAGTCGATTTGTCTCAGTACGTGACTTACCAAGTACGGCGTGCCCAAGTGTCGCGTCAGACTTGCCCCAGTCAACGCGAACGAATTATCCAGCCGGTGACGAATCCAACGTTATTGAGCGATCGCGAACTGGGTGTTGCTCTCAAACAATTTTACGGCAAAGTAGAAGGCTCCCACACCTACCGGGATTTATCACAGCGCTTCCTCACCCACACTAGCCAAACACCTTCCTACAGAGCTTTTAAATGGGATTTATACGAATATCTGACCGCTTCCATTGACCCAGAATTTGGTAAACGTCAGTTTAACGAGCGCTTGTATGCCCAGCTAAAAAACACTCTCCCGAATAGCGATTCCCAAAGACCTAGCGAATTCTTGATTGTCCGAACTTGTAGTCAATTGTTGAACTTTTTAGTGGTAGAAAGTCCGCAGCGACCGAATCACTATGTCTTCGTCGATCTGATTACGAATTTGGGGGCGACATTCACAACCGGCTTGCTTTTGAAAATAGTGCTGCTGTGCCGCAAGGTCAAGCCCTACTTGGAAAAGCGATTTTCAATTCTTTTTAACCACTACGAGTCTTATGCCAGAGATGGTGTGCCGTGGTTAATCAAATCTCTGGAAAATCTGAATGTAGCTTTAAGCCTACACTTTGGGGATGCTGATGTTTCCTGCTTGAGCCAAATATTATGAGCTAAATATTATCAGGAATTGCCGCTGATTGCCCCAACGAAGGCAAGAGGCATTATTTTTTACTTTTCTAGTTTTTCCAATTACCACTACATTTCATCTGTCTATTGCCCCGAATTCAGCAGGGGTTCAGGAAAGCTGATGTGTAGCCTCACAAAAGTGAAATGGTAACAGTTAGCTCAAATACAATCCCTAACCCCCTAAGCCTCCTTCCCTTAGTGGAGGAATTGAGGGGGTTCGCGGGGGCGCAAGGAGGGTACACAGACGAAGAAATCCGACTTCTGCTGCTGGTGAAAAACAGTTTTCCCCTGATTTTGTACGCCTGCTTAATGAAAAGTTAGGAACGGTTCGATGCAGAAAATAAATTTTATGCTAGAATCTTGCTCGTGAATCAGAATCGGATGTAAGCTTTGTTACTCGCGCAGCAAGTTTATCTCTACTGTGTGGGCAAATAGCTCTCCGAAACTGGAGCTTGAAAATATTGAATGGTGGAGATATTTCCGTGTCGATATATGTAGGAAACCTATCCTACGAAGTTACGCAAGACGATCTCACATCTGTCTTTACAGAGTACGGAACCGTTAAACGAGTTCAGCTGCCTACAGATCGAGAAACGGGGCGGATGCGTGGCTTTGGATTTGTGGAAATGGGAACGGATGCTGAAGAGGAAGCTGCAATTGAAGCCCTCGATGGAGCAGAGTGGATGGGTCGCACCCTGAAAGTAAATAAAGCCAAACCCCGTGAAGATAGGGGTGGGAGTCGCAGTCCAGGAAGCAGGAGCGGTCAAGGAGGAGGAGGAAATTTCTCTTCCCGGCGCTATTGAGCTAGTGGCTTAATCATGTCAACTTGAGATTGGAATAACAGCAAAGATCGATTGCCTGTAATTCTCTGCTTGATTTCGGTTAGGGACTAGCAGTGTTAGTTGGTCAAAATTGAGTAAAAATGCGCCCAGCATCTTACGACTACACCAGACCAGGTTAGTCGTAAGATGCTGGGTGGCGCATGGTACAATCAATGCTTAGGGTAGCTTAAGTGTGCTGCTCGCCCGTCGTTTGGCTGGAGTCATCTCAGGTACTCAGAGCGACTGAATAAGGTAGGGCTGCTCCTGGAAGTTCGAGACTGAGTACGTTGGTAGGCTAATCGCACTCGTCGGGAAAAACAATAAGCAAAAAGCTTTGTACAGAAGCGATATTGGGTCTGTACAACTCCAGTACGCAAAGGGTCTGGAGGTGAGTAGGGCACTAGAGACTCGGCAGCCAAGTCTTTACCCGAAACACACCGAAAACGGCAGTAGGGACATGGTCATAACCCTTGCCCCTGCTCCAATCGCAGGAGGAATGAACGAAAGCTGCGATCGCTCAAGCGAAGCCATCGATCGTGGATTAAGTTCACACCCGAAAAGCAACTTAATCACCTATACAGAGGAATCATCAAGAATGACCCAAGTGGTTTTAGGCGAAAATGAGGGAATAGAATCAGCTTTGCGCCGCTTCAAACGGCAAGTATCCAAGGCTGGAATCTTAGCAGATTTTAGATATCGGCGGCATTTTGAAACTCCCATAGAAAAGCGCAAGCGCAAGGCAACTGCTGCCCGCCGCAAAAAAAGACGTTTTGGGTAACAAAAGTGAGTTGCCCTGGCGTGCTACCACTACAGCATCAGCTAGGGCGCTTCTTTAGATTCTTTATTTGCCATAACACTACGGCTATTGTAAAGACTCATAGATTTCTCAACTCCTTGTTTGAGGCTCAACTCCACCGCCTCAACCACGAGTTGCATGACATCAGACAAAGCTTTACTTTCATCAGGGGAAAACCGACCCAAGACGTGGGAAACCGTGTCCTGTTCTACTTTGGTTTTACCGATGCCAATCCGCAATCGAGGGAAATTTTGAGTACCGAGATGAGCGATCGCAGACTTCATCCCATTATGTCCCCCAGCCGAACCAGAAAGACGCAAGCGAATCTTTCCCAGCGGCAAATCCATATCGTCATAAATTACTAGGACAGACTCTGGCGGCAATTTATACCAATCCGTCACCGCGCGAATTGCCTGTCCGGAGAGATTCATATAGGTAAGGGGTTTGAGTAACCGCACCTTGTCTCCGTGTAATCCGCGTCCCTCCCCAAACTCCCCCTGGAACTTGCGATTTTCACTCTTGGAAATTTGCCAGGAACGCGCTAAGGCATCAATCACTTCAAACCCGATATTGTGTCGCGTCTTCTCGTACTTGGGTTCTGGATTCCCCAGACCAACGATTAGCTGGGGAATCACTAGAGTAGAGGTTGCCTTTCCATTGTCAGTGGTCATTTTTTGATTGTCCATTATCAATTGTCGATGATTAGTAACCACTAACCTGGGTCAAGCGAATTAAGAAGCGATCGCTAACTTCGTCAGATTACTTGTTGAGCCTCTTCTTGGGGAACAGAAGCCATGAGTTTTTCTTGGTCTCGCTTGCGCTTTTTCGCATAAAGCTGAATGGTCGCTGCCATCGTCACAATCAGCCCAACAACGAGCCAAGTGGTAATGTCTGTAGGCAGGCTATTCTTAAACACAGCCAGCAAAACAATCACCACTAAAAGTAACGTCGGCGCTTCATTCAAAGCGCGTAACTGCTGACTATTCCAGGTGCATCGGTCTTCGGCTAACTGTTTGATGAGACGACCACAGTAATGATGGTAGCCAATCAAAGCAGTCACCAGACCGAGTTTGATATGCAACCAACTCTCTCGTAGCACTTCAGTCTCAGTACTTACCAGACCAATTGCCATCGCTACCGTGACAATCATGCCCGGTGTAGTGATGATGTTGTAAAGGCGTTTTTCCATAATCTGATACTGATTCTTCAGAATCGTTTGGGCAGGTTCTGGCTGTTCCGACGCCTCTACGTGATAAATAAATAAACGTACTAGGTAGAACAAGCCTGCAAACCAAACCACAAAGCCGACAATGTGAAAAGCCTTAAACCAGAAATAAGCCATCAATCGTGTCCTCTACAGTCAAACTCTGTAAAATCAACAAGTTTTTGCAAGGGTAGCAGAGCAATTTTTCAAACTGAGTGCTGGAAGAGAGTTTCCAGATAGACCCGTGCTGCTTTGCGATAACTGTGCGAAGCTTCTGGGGTGCTGCCATTACCATTTTGCAGCAAGAACAGCGACAGCGCTGCGGCAAATACCCGGTCTTGATCCCAATCGGGATGAGTTTCCAGGTAATCTTTGAGAGATTCGTGTAGGTCTTCGGGAATTTCTGCCAAGATACTGATATTTGTGTTCATAGAATTCCTTTGCGTTGTCTATGGGTAAGGGCGCAACAGGCCCATGCCCTTACAAGGGTCAGTCTTGCAGTTGCCAATCACACTGACCGTCGCATCATTGTCTGCTGAGAGGGGGTAGGGTTGTCAATGCTGCGAAATATTACAGGCCGGGGTATGTCTAAAAAATATTCACGAGTTAATCAGCTTTGTAGGCGGATTTTTGTTACTTATCTTTACAAAAACTCGGTTGCTCTCGGCTGAGTTACTGTCTTTTAGAAAAATCCCCAATAGAACAGCAAAACCCGATCCGAGTGTTCAACCCTGTGGAAAAGGTCAGAGAACCTGTGGAAAAAGTTGAACGCCTTTGTGGAAAGGCTGGGGAATGGGTGGGGAAAAGTTGGGTGAAAGATAAGAATTGCAAAGTGCTAATCGAAGGACGGCTGATACTCAGTCGAGGGTTGAAATGTTGATACTTTAAAACGTTGGTCGGTTAAAATTTAACGTTTTAATCCGATCCAACATTTCAACCTTAAATGGCTATCCTACGGAATCAGGCGGCTGAAGGAGCTGGAACTGAGAGGGAATGTCCCAAAGCAGCGAAAACTTGGCGTTGCTCAAACAGGGTAACGAGGTCGCTGTTGATTTTGTTTTGGGCGGCTTCTGCTTTGAGGATTTTCAGGGCAGTTTCTACGGGCAAGCGGCGCTTATAGGGGCGATCGCTTGCTGTAAGAGCATCATAAATATCCGCAATTGTCAATATCTGAGACTGAATTGGAATCGCTTCCTGTTTCAAGCCTTGAGGGTAGCCACTCCCGTCGAGTTTTTCGTGATGCCCTGCGGCGATCGCGGGAACATCTTTGAGGTGTTTCGTCCAGGGTATCCGGTTGAGAAACTCAAAAGTGTGCGTGACGTGCGCTTGGATGATTAAACGCTCTTCGGTTGTCAGGTTGCCTTGTGGCACCATTAGCTGAGCAATCTCTGTCGGTGAGAGGAGAGGCTTGATCTGTCCATCCACATCTTGATAAGTGTAACCAGACAGCTCTTGGAGCCGTTCTGGAAGCTCTTGGGCGAGAATGTGGGGTTCGTTCGCCTCTAGTAGGAGATGCCAATATTCATTGAGTTGCGCGATCGCATCCTCTAACTGACTATCTAATTGTTGTAGCTGTTGGCAGTGGGAACAGACAATTTCCGAATCTTTATGTTGATGGCTGGGATGCTCCAGTAAATACTTAAATTTAGTCTGGGCGCATTCCATTTCCAGCGTTCGCTGCGCCACAGCAAAGCGGTTACGAATCACCTCTATCTGGGATGGGTAGAGTTTTTTCTGCTTCCCCAGAATGGCTTCGGGTGTACTGACTTTGCCAAAGTCATGTAACAGTGCGGCGTAGCGAATTTCTTGGATTTGGCGTTCGTTAAAATAAATTGACCGCAGCGATCCCGTGGTAATTGTACTGGCTTCTTGCGAGAGACGCACCACTAAGTCGGCAACTCGTTCGGAATGCCCGGATGTTGTGGGATCTCGTGTTTCAATAATTTGGACAGAAGCTCTAACAAAGCCTTCAAATAGATTTTCAATACTTTCTTGCAGCTGATTGCGTTCGATCGAGATCGCCGCCTGAGAAGCAAGCGATCGCACAACGCGCTCTTCCCAAGCAGAATAAGGTTGGGTAACATTCAGCACATTTTCAGGCGTGACAATCGCATCACGATTAACCTTGCGATTAATTAGCTGAAGCACCCCAATAATTTCCCCTTCACCGTCTTGCATGGGTAGCACTAAGACGGAGCGAGTATGGTAAGGAATCGAGCTGTCAAAACTGCGATCCAACTGATAGGGAACTTCCAGGGGTAAATTATAAGCATCCGGCAAATTTAAGCTTTCACCTGTCAGCGCCACATACCCTGCCAGACTTTTCGGAGTCAATGGCATCAAAAACTCTTGAAAGGAATCGCTGCATTGAGAATCATTTTGCGCGACCTTAAACACTAACTTGGGAGTGTCACTACTTCGCTCTACTAAATAAACACTCCCCGCATCACTACAAGTAATTTCCCGACTCTTCGATAAAATCAGATTCAGTAATTCTTTTAAATTATGACTGCTCGAAAGCGCTGTCCCGATTGCCAAAAGTTGCTCAATGAGTTCTGCTGGCTCTTTGATTTCCGGAAGCCACACTTGGTTCTTCGCTGTGATTATCTGGCAAGGGGAGACAGTCATAAGTATGCACCGTTTGATTACACGTAAGCTTGATGGTAGCTGCTTGAATATAGGTTTCTAAAAAAGCAACTCAGGCACCGCAGAGCAGGAATACCGGGTTTATCTTTGCAGCCGGTAATGCTCCTCGCTCAACCAGGAGTATTTTAATCCTAGTTTTTGGAGCGAACCTCTCTATGACTATCATCTGCTATTTCTACGCACCTCTAAACAGAGATTTTAAAGAAAAGATAAAGTTAGCAAGATTTGCGACGAAATCAGAAGCATAGTTTGTCTTGAAAGTTACTGTCGAGTCTGTTGAAAAGGCTAAAAACCGTCTTTTTAGAGTGATTACTTATTTGCATACTTCATCTATTCTTCATAATTCTTCTTGAAAAATTTACACTGGTTGCTGAGTCCTAAATTCTAATTTCCAGGTAATTTGGCGTACCAGTCATCGGCATTTTTACTGATTCTTTTTAATGACTTTCGGGAGATGCGAGCTAAGTTAGCTAGAATCAAGCTCATCTTGCCTTAAAATAGGAGTTTGTGGCGGTGATGGGCAAGAAAGCCGCATCAGAAAAAATTGCCAAGACAAGTCTTTTTGACAGTGCGAAATTGTAATAATCATTACAATTTCCCTAGTAGTTGCTCATTTGATTAGGCATAGCAATTCTAAATAACTCGGAAAGGTGAGATCCCAGACTTCGGGAGAGAAGTCTGGGATCTGATGGGCTGGCTCACCGGTCAAAGCGGATTGCTCTAGTTCGCTAACGGCGCAGAAAATTGGGAAGCTAGCACCTACCATCGGCAAGCTTCCCCGATTCATTCCATTTGTCTCAAGATAAAAATGCCCACCCGACTTTTGGGATGCTAAAGCTCTCGACGGGTATCTCGCTTTGCCCTGAAAGTAATTAGATAAGAATTCTAATTTTGACTGGGTGGAGGCGTCCGATTCGTCAAGCGTTGAAAGGCGATTTGGATCGCTAAGGCAACTAGACCAACAGCCACTAAGGCAAAGATAGAGGTTGCCAGCGTGCTGACGCCCACAACGAGGGTGCGAACAGCGATCGCAATATTGATGGTCGTTACATTATCCGAGTGGATGGGCTTGGCAGCAAAGCTTTGAGCAATTGAATTGGTGAGGAAATAACAACCTGTTGCCATTGCTCCTGCGATCGACGCACCACTCAAACAGCGTAGAGGACTCGTGGGCGTTTGGACTGGGGCTGGTGGGTTATCTGTAGTGTTTGGATTATTCATAGGTTCATTGAGCGATTCGCAATTAGGGATCGGTGATGAATATTTAGCGCAATCAATGGGCAACAACCCGAATCCCAGCGGTGGTAAACGGTGCTACCCACAAATCTAAATTGGGTTCGGGGATTGACTTTCTTACGTGCTGCTGTACTTGTTGTGCTTTGGCTTCTGATTCCGAGAGAGCAAACACAGTTGGCCCCGATCCCGACATCATTGCCCCCAAGACCCCCGCTTCATAGAACGCTTCCCGCAGTCGCAGCACTTGGGGATACTCCGGCAATACGACTTTTTCTAAGTCATTGTGCAGTAATTGACCGATTTTCACCTGATCTTTCTTGAAGATGGCGTTAACCATCGCTCCAGAATGTACCCGTTGTCTGCGAACCTCTAAACTATCAGCGTCAGAAACGTAGGTACTGATATACTTCTGCCGGTAAGTTTGATAAGCCCAGGGTGTAGATACCGCAAGGTTGCGGTATTTGCCCAATACCACCCAGGGATGCTCCAAATTAGGGAGGGGAGAGAGTTGTTCGCCTCGCCCAGTTGCCAGCGCTGTCCCCCCCGCGATGCAAAAGGGGACATCTGAGCCAATTTTTGCTGCCAGTTCTTGCAATTCCGACTGAGTGAGTCCTAGATGCCACAGCAAATCGATTCCCATTAAAACAGCAGCAGCATTGCTAGATCCCCCTGCTAACCCTGCCCCCACGGGGATTCGTTTGTTGATGTTAATCTCGACACCGCCGTACTGGGCAAAAGCTTGGGGAAATTCTGCCGCCATCAATTCTGCTGCGCGGTAGGCAAGGTTGGTTTTGTCTGACGGTACTAGGGGATGATCGCAGTGAACTTGGATGGATTCAGTGCTAAGCGATCGCAAATCAATTTGGTCGGTCAGACCAACACTTTGCAGCACCATCGCCAGTTCGTGATAACCATCCGGGCGATCGCTGATAATTTCCAGATACAGATTAATTTTGGCTGGGGAAATCAGGGTATAGGAACGCATTAGGGTTTTGTAGATATATGCCCACAGGCTCTCATACTGGGGCTACATAAACCAAGTTTGACGAGAGCAGGCTTAGTCAAACAAGCGATCTTTTCAGTCCGCGCACCATCCTGACAAGAGTTTGTGTAGCCGCAACTTTAGTCGTTAGGCTTGAGCAAATTACTCAAAGCAACCCACTGGGTAAGGCCCAAGTCTTCGGCGCGGGCTTGAGGGTTTACTTCTAATTGTTCCAGTATTTGGGTGAGGCGATCGCGCTCAACCACACTTTTCAGATTATTTCGCAACATTTTGCGCTTTTCGGCAAAGCCGAGTTTGACTAAATTCTCTAGGTGCTTGGGGTTATCGGCGGGCGGTTCTATCAATCGCGGACGCAGCCGCACTACCGCTGAATCTACTTTGGGCGGCGGATAAAATGCTCCGGCTGGCACAATACAGATTAACTCGCACTCTGCCAAATACTGCACCCGCACGGTTAATGCCCCAAAATGTTTCGTGCCTGGTTTGGCATAAAGCCTTTGTGCGACTTCTTTTTGTACCAGCAGCACGATGGAATCAAACGGCTTAGCGGCTGGCTGGGCAATGGTACCTAACAACTTTTCCAGAATTGGGCCGGTAATGTTGTAAGGAATATTGGCAACAACTTTATTGGGATGTTGGAAGGCTGGAAAAGGAGCAAGTTGAGCGTCTAAGTCGAATGAAAGGAAATCGCCTTGCAAAAGTAAAAAATGATCGACTTTACCTAATTGTTTAGCCAGCAGTTGACATAAATCGCGGTCAATTTCAACCGCAACAACAGATTGAGCTAAAGGTAATAAGCGACGAGTCAGGATGCCGGTGCCGGGGCCAATTTCTAAGACCCGTGAAGCGGAGCGATCGCCCTCAGGCGACTCGCTGCTGGATAACTCCGCTGCGGCGACAATTTGATTGAGCGCCTTGTCACTCCGCAGCCAGTGTTGAGCAAATTGTTTTCGAGGTTGAGGCGATCGCATGGAGGAAAGGATGCTGTTACAGTCTTCCTTCCAACCTACCACGCGGTCAAGTTGCTGCTTCCCCAAAGCTAAATAATGCCCTAAATCCAGAGCCAAGCCGCCTCAGTCGCCCCGGATCGACTTATTGCTTTTTCTTAAAAAAATCTGGATACCGGAAAAACTTCTGCCAGACTTGTATAGGTTTGCATCCTCCACAAGCAGGAGATTTGTCGGTGAAGTACGAAATTCGCTATAAACCAGCCTTTGCCTCTATTTTTGTCATCCTGAATCCAGGTGATAGCCTCACTGCTGAGGCGGGAGCTATGACCAGTATGGATGCCAAATTGTCGATAAAGACGGAATTTTCAGGGGGTTTAATCTCTGGATTGCTAAAGAAATTCTTTGGTGGGGAATCCCTTTTTGTGAATGTTTTTACCAACAATACACAGCAACCTCTGAATTTAATCTTGACTCAATCCACCATTGGCGATATAGCTTGTATTGACTTGCGGGGCGGACGAGAAATTTGCTTTCAACCAGGTGCTTATATTGCCCATAGTCCAGGCGTGAAAATGGGAGTTCAGTGGGCAGGTTTTAAGAGCTGGATCTCAGGAGAAGGGCTGTTTAAGCTGAAGTTAAGCGGTCAAGGTCAGGTATTTTTTGGTGCTTATGGCGGCATCATTCAAAAACGGATAACCGGGGAATTTGTGGTTGATAGCGGTCACTTAGTTGCCTACGAACCTGGCATCAAAATGAATGTTGGACTCGCAGGTGGCTTGCTTGGTTCTGTCACGTCGGGGGAAGGGTTAGTCAACCGGCTGACGGGGCAAGGAGAAATTTATTTACAATCTCGCAGTATTGGGGGTTTGGTCGGATATTTACGTCCTAAATTTCGTTAAGAAAAAGCCGATCGTAATAGCTTTTTCGCTTAATTGCTGAGTGCATAAATCAAGAGGATTTGAAGCGATGGATGTGGAAGTTTTACATCAACCGGATAGCGCGATCGCTCGCGTTACTCTCGGTGCCGGTGAAGAATTAGTCGCAGAAGCTGGCAGGATGATTGCCATGAGCGGTTATATCAATGCCAGTACGACTTTAAGGCAAGGAAAAGGCGGCGGAATTTTGGGCGGGCTGAAACGCATGGTTGCCGGTGAGTCGCTGTTTTTGAGCGTTTTTCGCTCTCCCACGGCTGGCGGTGAAGTATTTTTAGCTCCCAAATTGATGGGCGATATTTTACTTTATCAAATGACTGGATGTGGGCTGGTCGTCCAATCTGCTTCTTACCTTGCTAGCGAGTCAGATGTTGATCTTGAATTAGGATTTCAAGGCTTGAAATCTTTGTTTTCTGGGGAATCAATTTTTTGGTTAAATGTTAGCGGTCATGGCTCTGTTCTGCTTTCTTCCTTTGGGGCGATTTATGAAATTCCTGTGAATGGCGAATATATCGTTGACACGGGACATATTGTGGCGTTTGAGAAAAGCCTGAAGTTTGAAATTAAAAAAGCAACTTCCAGTTTAATTGGTTCGTTTTTGGGCGGAGAAGGATTCGTTTGTCGGTTTCAAGGGCAAGGTCGAGTGTTTTGCCAAACTCACAATCCAGGTGCCTTCGGGGTGCTAGTGGGTTCTCAGCTTCCGCCGCGATAAAGAGTGGGAATTTGTCATTGATAAATAGATTTTGAACGATTACCCATCCTTCAATTAGGAATTAGCAAAGGATAATTATGAATGAGATTGCCTACGAAATCGAGCATTCCCCAGCCTATGCTTCCCTACGCCTCGACTTACAAGCAAATCAAACTGTCTTGGTAGAATCGGGCGCAATGGCAGCAATGGATACTTGCATTAAAATGAAGTCCAAAGTCAAAGGTGGCTTAATGCAAGGTATCGGTCGGATGCTGGGCGGTGAATCTTTATTTTTGAGTGAATTTACCGCTGAAGGAAGGGCAGGACAACTCTATGTTTCGCCTGGAGTCCCTGGAGATATTCAACATTACTACTTGAGTGGCAATGGATTGATGGTGCAATCTTCGGGTTTTGTTGCAGCAAACCCTAGTGTCGAAATTGATACTAAATTTCAAGGTTTTAAAGGCTTCTTTAGTGGGGAGTCGTTGTTTTTGCTGAGAGCAACAGGTCAAGGAGATATCTGGTTTAGTTCTTATGGGGCAATTGTAGAAATTCCAGTTGCCGGTGATTATGTAGTAGATACGGGCTATATTGTGGCGTTTGAAGACTCGTTACAATACAATGTCGAAATGTTGGGAGGTTTGTCATTTAAAGGGCTGAGAACTGGAATTTTGGGCGGGGAAGGATTAGTTTGCCGCTTCCGGGGTAAGGGGCGTTTATGGATTCAGTCGCGTGAGCTTTATGCACTGGTAAATTTCTTGAATCCGTTCCGTCCAGTTAAGAGTAGTAACTAAGCTGAATCTTGCTGTAACTGCACGAAATAGAACTTTTAGACGGTCGCGTTATGTCGGTTCTTACTTAAGGGAAATAGAGAGGAACCTCACCCCCAATCCCTCTCCGTTCGCGGAGAGGGGAGAATATTGAACCCCTGTGGGTAAATGGGGTGGGGGTGAACTGTAGGGCATCTAAATAGAGAATTGCGATCGCGTGCAGGTAACTCACGATGCAATAGAAAGAAGGTCAATGCATTGCTATATCGGATGCAACTAGGCAATGCAGTAACAATAGCGTTTTTGGAGCAAGCCTAAAGTGTCTGGAACTGCAACATCGAGCGATCGCAACCCACCTCCCAATAACCGCCAGTTACTGATTGTCTTAGGGCTATTTATTGGATTTATCGTCGGCGTTATTTGGCTGCTGGGGTTGTTTATTAATAGCTTGGTGTGGGTAATTCCTCCCAGCGTGGAGCGACAGTTGGGTGCCGTCATTGTCCCGGCTTATGAGCGCTTGGCGAAGCCCTCACCGGCTCAAGATACGCTAAATCAGCTGCTAGATAGGCTGGAGACAAAGTTGCCTTCCGAGCAACGCCAAGAGCGAGATTATCGGGTGCTATATGTTCCCGATAATACGGTGAATGCGCTGGCGCTACCGGGCGATCGCATTATCATCTACGCCGGTTTGCTGAAACAGACGGAATCGGAAAATGAGCTGATGATGGTGTTGGGGCATGAATTGGGGCATTTCGCCCACCGCGATCATTTACGGGCATTGGTGCGACAACTACTGTTACCCATTGCGATCGCTACTGTCTTTGGGGATGCTGCTGGGTTATCATCGGCAGCGGCGACGGGTGTTCAAGCTGTTAGCAGTTCCCGATTCTCTCAATCTCAGGAATCTGAGGCGGATGAGTTTGGCTTAACATTGTTGCAACAAACTTACGGTCATGTTGCGGGTGCAACCGACTTTTTTGCTCGAATGAGTCGCAAAAGTGGTGCAGGCTTTGATTTTTTGACCTCCCATCCTGCCCCTGGTAGGCGCGTTAAAGAATTGCAGCGCTTAATTGAGCAGCGGAATTATCCGGTAAAAGAGCGATCGCCTTTACCGGAAACACTGGCGAACCTGGAAAAATAGCCAGCGCTCCCAGACCTAACCGTCCACCCCTTCCTACCTTTCTAAGGGGCGCAAGCTATCTTCAAAGCCCCTCTCCGAATCGGAGAGGGGTTAAGAGAGAGGTTTTTCCCGTTCACACGACTTGATTCGTAATCATCCACACAGTGCTATCCGAACGGACGTAGGGAACCGAAATTTTGCTAAATCCAGTAATGAAAGGTCTGTTGTATAACTGCCAATAACTGGGACTAATCTCATCAGCGATCGCCTTGAGCGCTTGCACTTCCTGCTTCAGTTCCTCCGCCAGTTCGTTAATTCGTTCAGCGCGATCCTGAGCGCGTTGTTTTCCTTCCTCTACCTGCTCTGCGAGAGGATGTTGTGTCCGCTCATGCAATAACTGTTGCGCCAATCCTTGCGATCGCCCGATCTCCTTCAATTTAGCTTCCAAGGCAGCGATCGCATCATCGATTCCCTTGACTTCAGCAGAGATTTGTGCTGTTTCTCTAGCATGACGACGATAAGCCTCAACGATTGCTTCTGGCGTGTTATAGCTTGGCAATACTGGATCTACTTTCAGGATGGCGCGTTCTTCTTTGAGCGCCTCAATCTGAGTGCGAATCGCTTCAATTTCTACTTGAATTGGCTCCATAATTACTTTCCTAACTTAGGTGAATAGTTCCGTAAAACTTCTGGCATTTTGTGAATCAATTTACAGGGTTACGATTACTCGACATTAATTCACCCGTTTGTTGACCTAACTTATGTTGAACCGAATTAGTCTTAAAAAGACAGCAAATTCGTTTTTAGTCATTGCCACAATTTTAAGTATGGAAACGGGATTGCTAAATGAGTCAATGCCTGCTTTAGCGGATATGACTACAAGTAACTGGAGCGAATGGATTGAAATCAATGAAACCAACAGTGTCAGCCGAGTGACGAATCGGAGAGACGATACCAGCCAGAACAACTGTCTGGATAATGCGCTTGAATTCCTGAAAAGTAGTAATGCCCAAGAGACAGGAGTTATCACAGAAGCAGCTTACGGACGATTTGGGAATCTGTCAGCTTATTTAATTTGTGCGCCTGAAGGGGATAAAGTTCTCGTTTTTGTTTCAGGACCTAGAAATCAATCTCGACAAATTCAGCAGTTACGCAAAAATCTGAGTGACCAATTTAGGAAATATTAGAGGTTTTCGCCCCGTGGGTGTCAATCGAGAGCGATCGCACTTGTGCCATAATTCCCTCATCCTTCCAAGCCGCCGCCATTGCCTCCACAACTGTCGGTGCCAACGCCGCCTCTGCTAAAGCTAATAAAGTTGGTCCCGCACCACTAATTACCATCCCAAAAGCACCAGAAGCCATTGCTGCCGAGCGTACAGCATCATATCCTCGAATCAACGCTGTCCGATAAGGCTGATGGATTCGGTCTTGCATCGCAACTCGCAACCAATCACCCCTGCCGGTTTCCAACCCTCGCAACAATAAACCCAGATGAGCTGTATTAAAAATTGCATCAGCACGACTGTACTGAGTTGGTAAAACTCGCCGCGCTTCTTCAGTTGAAAGTTCAAAATCCGGAATCGCGACTACTGGCACAATCTCAGAATGCCAAGGAATCTCACAAATTGCCCATTCTTCTTTGCTTTCTCCGTGTCTGTGCGGTTCGTCACTCAAACCCGTCGCTGCTAGACGACACCCCCCCAACAGTGCTGGAACCACATTATCAGGATGTCCTTCCAGAGCGATCGCAATTCTTCTCACCTCATTTTCATCTAGAGGTGCCCCAGCCAGACAGTTCGCACCCACCAAACCTCCCACAATTGCCGTCGCCGAACTCCCCAGTCCTCTTGCCAGGGGCACACCCAGCTCGATCTCAATCTGCACAGCCGGTGGCGTTTTCCCGATATGCTCGTACAATTTCACAAATGACTGATAAACCAGATTATCAGCACCCGTGTTGACTCGTGCGGCTTCTGTTCCCTCGACCGTAATGCTGAGTCGTGTTACAGCATCCGCTTCCAGGCGGGTGAACTTGAACTGGTTGTACAGCGTTAAAGCTGCGCCTATGCAATCAAAACCCGGCCCCAAGTTAGCAGTTGTGGCTGGAACGCTGACGGTAACGGTAGAAACAGGATGCATCTCAACGAATTGCGAAATAGACTATTATAGACTCTACCGTTTAACAGCCTGCTATCTATGAAGGAACGTTTTTTTCCGGCATTACGCAGATGTTCAATGGCAGCATGACTGTAAAAGTAGTCCCCACTCCAACTTCACTATTTACAGCAATCTCTCCACTCTGTAAGTCTAAACATTTTTTGACAATCGTTAGTCCTAGTCCATGACCGGGAATACTACTCACATTTGTCGCTCGATGAAATGAGTCAAACAATAGTTCTCGGTCGCCTGGAGGAATGCCAATTCCGTTGTCTTTTACCTGAAAAACTGCCTCTCCATTCTCACACAAAAGTTCAAAGTAGATATTGCTGCCTTCGGGTGAATATTTGATAGCATTCCCTAACAAATTACTAAATATATGCCGCAGCAGTTTTTCATCCAAACAAGCATCAGTACACTCACCTTGATTTGTGAAAATAATTCTATGTTTTGAACCAGAGCTGAATTGCATATGGTCTACCAAATCCCGGCAAAAGCATACTAAATCCAGGGGTTTTGGCTTGCATTCTAGTTTTCCTTCGTCTGCTTTTCCAAACTCTAAAACTTCGTTTAATAAATTGTTCAGCGAATGAACCGAGGTTTGAATAAGATAGAAATACTCACGTCTTCTAAGTTCTGTTAATTCGTGGCTATAAGATTCCAGTAGTTCAGCAGAAGATAAAATTGCGGTCAGCGGGTTACGGAATTCGTGGGCAACCATGAACCAAAAGCGAGATTTAAGTTCGCTTAATTGTTTTTCTTTTTCAAGAGCTACGCGAGTTGCTGCTTCGGCTAAATGTCTGCGAAGTGCGATTTCAATCGTAGTATGTAAATCTCTTTCATCAAACGGTTTAATTATATAGCCAAATGGATCTGTGATTTTGGCTCTTTCCAGGGTTTTTTTATCGGCATAAGCAGTTAAATAAATTACTGGAATATCGAAGTTTTTATGAATTTTTTCAGTGGTTTCTATTCCATCCAATTGTCCTTTCAACATAATATCCATTAACACTAAATCGGGCTGAATTTCCAATACTTTTTGAATCGCTTCCTCTCCCGAAGCAACAGAAGCGACAACGTTATATCCTAAGCGTTGCAAGCTCTTTACGATATCCTTGGCAACAATTCTTTCATCTTCAACTACTAAAATTTTTTCCTTTGCCATTTTTTTTATTTATGTCTTCCTAATGTTGCCGATTTCTGAAAATGTGATAAAAAAGCTTGTCCCTCTACGACTATCAAGTTCGATAGTCCCGTCTAATTGTTCAGTGAGGGTGCAGACTAACTCCAACCCCAAGGATTCAGTATTCCGGAAGTCCAAGTCTTTCGGGAAACCGATTCCGTTGTCACTGACGTTCAAAATAAATTGATAATTGCCGTTTGAGTAAATATTAATACAAATTTCCTTATCGATACTGGGCGTTGGAAAAGCGTGTTTTAAGGAATTGGACATTAATTCATTGATAATTAGACCACAAGGAATCGCTGTATCAATGTTTAGGTTAATGTCATTAACGTTTGTTTTCAGCGTAATTGCCTGAGAGCTTGCTTTGTAGGAACGAAGTAAATTTCCTGCCAGGTCGCGAATATACTCAGCAAAGTCTATCCTAGATAGGTCTTTGGACTGATACAATTTTTCGTGAATCAGAGCCATCGAGCGAATGCGATTCTGACTGTCCTTGAACATTCCCAGAACCTGTTCCTCTTTGGTATAGGCAGATTGCAGCTTTAACAGACTAGAAATAATCTGTAAATTGTTTTTGACGCGGTGGTGAATTTCCTTCAGTAGCACCTCTTTTTCTTTAAGCGAAGCCTTGAGTTGCTCTTCTGCTCGTTTGCGTTCGGCGAGTTCAGCTTGTACTTGCTGATAAAGTTCAGACTGCTGAATTGCGATCGCTACTTGCGTTGACAATTGTTTGAGCAAATCAATCTCAAACTCCCGCCACCGCCTGGGTCCCGAACAGTGATAGGCGCACAGCAGACCCCACAAATGTTCTCCTTGCAGAATCGGAACCACGAGACTCGCTCGGATATCATACAAAGCCAGGATATCGATGTGACATTGGGTTAACCCGGTGGTATAAATATCTGCTGTGACTTGAATACGCCCTTTTTTGTAGGCTTGGGCATAATTCTTCCCAAAGCAATTGTCGTGAATTGTGCTACTTAGAGCAGGTTGCCAGCCCTCAGCAACCGATTCGACAACGACAGTGCCACTCATATCTGGATTAAAACGGTAGATAATCACGCGGTCAGTTTGGAGAAATTGCCGCACTTCAGCGACGGCGGTGTTCAGAATTTCGTCCAAATTGAGTGATTGATGAATGCGAAGGGCAATTGTGGTTAACAGGCGATTGCGCTCAAGCTGTTCCAAGAGTTCCGCTGGGCTTTCCTGTCCTTGAGGTTCTAGGGTTTCATTGGGCGGGGGGAGAGAGGATTCGGCTTCAAACTGCTCGATCGATTGCTGCAATTGCTCTACTGCTGTAGATATTTGTGTGAGATCGAGCGTTTGCAAAAAACTGGTTTGGGTAACAATACCTAACAGCTCCCTGGGATTCTCCGACACCACAACTCGCTGCACCTGGTGCTGCTGCATTTCCCAAAGGGCAACTAACACTGAATCTGAGGGGCTTAAAGACAACACGGATGCCCTCATTACCCTAAACGCCTGTATCTGCGATAAATCCAGGCTGAGAGCCTGAAGATCGATGATGTCCCGTTCGGTGACAATCCCTACTGGCTTCAGGAGGGTTGTTAGCGTAGCGGTAGGTCGCACGTTTTGAGTTTTGTTAGTGTAGCGATGCGTAGGAAGTTTTGAGTGTTGAACCTTTGCTTCGCTCAAGGGATCGGGTTGAAGTTTTGAGTTTTCAATAGAACTCGACTCGGAACTTTCTTCTGTAAGCACAACACAATTGACCTGGTGTTCTGCCATTAATTGAGCTAAGCTCAGCGCCGAAGCCGTCGCCGGTGCTTGAATAACTGGGGCAGTCATCACTTCTGTCAAAGGCTGCGATTTGATTAGCTCATCGAGGGGCAGTGCTTGGCGAATACTTTCTAGGGTGATGACGCCTACCACTTGCCCTTGCGCGTCTATAACAGGTAGGTGGCGAATTTGATGCTGGCGCAGGATTGACAATGCTGTGAAAATATTCTCTGTGTCAGATTCAGTCAGAGCGATGCTCGGCTGCGTCATCACCGAGGCAATCTTGACTTCTGCTAAATTGATTCCTGAGGCAATTACCTGGATAGCATCTGTGTGGGTAAACACTCCGATTAACTGCAACCCTTCTACTACAAAGACAGCGCTAGCTCGTGCCTCGCTCATTAGCACTGCTTCTGGGGGTATCTTCAAGCTAGGAAGTACGCAACTGCTTTTCGCTTTGCCCATCATGGCGATCGCGTCCATCAGTGGGGTGTCAGCCGATACAGTCAGAGGACGACGATCGATGACAGATTCTAAGCTAAGCAATCCCTTTGTTGGCATGGGTCAACCTGTGTATTATTGCGGTGTATTGCAGTGGGCGATCGCATACTTGCATTTGCAATTCCTCTATTACCAAATAGATTTTGCGAAAAGCAGTTGCTCCTTCACTTAGGATTCCCGCCAGAACTGTATTCGGTATCACATCGCCGCCTCGCAACGGGATTTATTTGACACAAATTGCCTTCACACAAGTTGCCGCGCCTTTTGCGGTACAGTCAAAATTCACCAATCGCTACTACCGGCACCCTATTTGCGTGCCCTATTTGCGTGCAGGAAGGTAAATCTTTGATTCGTCTCTAGGCTTCGCGTGCTTTTACCCTCATTCATCAAATTCATGACAGCAAGAAAACATCCCCGCAACCGTGAAATCCCATATGATTCGGATGTTTTACCAGGGCGATCGCTTTTTTACCACCTCCACCTTAGCTAGATCCTACCTAGCCAGAGAGTTAAGACAAAACCCTTTTTAGCATACCTTTTGTCAACCTCTTAAATCCTCTTACTAAAGGAATATTTAAATGGATATTGATTTGACTAATATCTGTGCTGGCAGCATCTGACAAAAGGGTGAAATCCTAATAATTGGGAAGATATATAGTGTTTAGCTGGATTGGGGCTTAAAATCAGTTCTGCTACATCAAATCAATAAAACAAAGTGAAAAATGAACTTAATTAAGCGCATTCCAAATATCCTGTTGCACCCCAAAAGTGAGTGGCGAGCGATCGCAAAAGAAACAACCTCTAGCGCTAGATTGTATAACACCTATATTGCTCCTCTGGCAGCGATCGCTCCAATCGCCGCAGCGGTTGGTTGGGCAGTTATCGGCATCAATACCTCTAGTATCGTTACGTCTCGGTTGCCCTTAGTGCCAGCTATTTTATATGCAGGTGTTAGCTTTTTACTAACACTATTAAGCGTATTTTTCTTGTCGTTGATTATTAATGCTTTCGCTCCTCAATTTTCAGCCGAGAAAAATCAGCTACAAGCTCTTAAAGTTGCTGCTTATGCCAACACACCTGCCTGGTTAGCCGGTATCCTCCGTATCATCCCAAGTTTCACGATTTTCGCATTTCTTGCTGGGTTGTATAGCGTATATCTGCTATATCTGGGATTGCCGATTGTGATGAAATGCCCGAAAAATAAAGCAACTGCCTACACTGCGGTAACGCTTGCGGGTGCGGTTGTACTGTATGTATTTGTTATCGGGATTAGCAATCTATTTGTTAGATTTCCCAAACCAGCACTCTAAAAAATGTTGGAATCGGCAGGCACTGGGAAGCTGAAAAATATCAATATTAAACGGATTTATAGCGTGCAATATAAAGGCGGAACCTCACCCCCAGCCCCTCTCCGTCAACGGAGAGGGGGAAAGATTTAACCCCTCTTTGCAAGCGGAGAGAGGCTGAGCTGGGGTGGCATTTTTGCTGTTATTGAGATGCACCCAATTGAAAAAGGGCACTCTTTTGGAGTGCCCCTATATGAACTATGAACTGGCAACTTCTTAAAAATTGTCGAAGTTAGCGATCGCGTTTTTCATCTTCTCCAACACTTCTTCTACAGGAATGACCCCCACATCGCCAGCCGCGCGGGTGCGAATACTCAGGCTATTTGATTCCAGCTCTTTCGCCCCTACCACCGCCATGACAGGGATCTTGTCCTTTTCGGCATTGCGAATCATTTTGCCCATGCGATCGCCGCTGGTATCGACTTCCACGCGAATACCGAGCGATCGCATCTTCTGTGCCACTTCCTGAGCAAAAGGCAACTGGGCATCGCTCACCGTCAGCAATCGCGCTTGGACTGGCGCTAACCACAGCGGGAAATCCCCCGCATACTCTTCAATCAAGATCCCGATGAGCCGTTCCAAGGAGCCAAAGGGAGCGCGGTGAATCATCACCGGACGCTTCCGGGAACCATCCTCCGCCACATATTCCAAATCAAACCGTTCTGGCAGGTTGTAATCCACTTGGACAGTCCCCAACTGCCACTCGCGGTCTAAGGCATCGCTGAAGATAAAATCCAGTTTCGGGCCATAAAATGCGGCTTCGCCAATGCCTTCAAAGTAGTTCATGCCCAAGGTTTCCACGGCGCGGCGAATCGCTCCTTGAGACTTCTCCCAAGCTTCATCGGAACCGATGTACTTATCTGAAGCCGGATCGCGAAAACTGAGTCGCGCTTTGAAGTTTTTCAGTTGCAGACTCTTGAACACCGACAGAATCAAATCCACCACTTTCAGGAATTCGCTGTCTAGCTGTTCTGGCGTCACAAATAAGTGAGAATCATCCACCGTGAAACCGCGCACCCGCGTTAAGCCGCCCAGTTCCCCAGATTGCTCGTAACGGTAGACGGTGCCAAATTCCGCCAGACGCATCGGCAGTTCCCGATAGGAACGCAACTCGCTCTTATAGATTTGGATGTGGAAGGGGCAATTCATCGGCTTCAGGACGAATCCCTGTTCTATCGCCGCCGCCTGCTCATCTTCCGCCATCAGCGGGAACATATCCTCTTTGTATTTCTGCCAATGTCCGGAAGTTTTGAATAAATCGACTCTGGCAATGTGAGGCGTCACCACCTGCTGGTATCCGCGTTTCAGCTGTTCCTGCTTCAGGAAGTCTTCTAAAACACTTCGCAACACCGTTCCTTTCGGCGTCCACAGAGGTAATCCCGGCCCCACCGGATCTGAGAAAATAAAGAGTCCCAGTTCTTTGCCGAGTTTGCGGTGATCTCGGCGTAGCGCTTCTTCCTTGCGGCGCTTATATTCAGCCAGCTGTTCTGGCGTTTCCCAAGCGGTGGCATAAATGCGCTGGAGTTGAGCTTTCGTTTCATCCCCCCGCCAATAAGCACCGGCAACACTTTCGAGTTCGATTGCCTTCGGATTTAACTCACTGGTATTTTCCAAATGAGGGCCAGCACACAAATCCCACCATTGATCCCCCAAGTGGTAGATGGTAATTGGTTCCTCAATGTCTTCTAATATTTCTAGCTTGTAAGGCTCATTAATTGTCTTGATCCGACCTTCAGCTTCCTCGCGACTGACTTCTTCCCGAATCACCGGCAATTTCCGATTGATGATTTTGACCATCTCTTTCTGGATGGACTTCAAATCTTTTTCGGTAAATGGCTCTGGATTATCAAAGTCATAGTAAAAGCCGTTCTCAATCCAAGGGCCGATAGTCACCTGCGCTTTGGGAAACAGCTTTTGCACCGCCATTGCCATAACGTGGGAAGCGGTGTGACGGATTTTCTTCAACGATTCAGATTCGCTGGTACGGGGCAAATACATTTTTTCTGGCTGTTCTTGAGACGCTGGAGATTCTGAGACGCTCATCGGCGGTTCCATAAGGACGAAGAAACGGGCAATTAATCGGGTGTTACTGCCTCTATCATACCGAGGTTGTTTTTCCCTGGCGATGTGGTTGTTGTTTAAGAGAATCTAAAAATATTATTACGAATTGTAAACTACGTTAAGATTAAATTTAGATAGTATTCGGTTTTTGATTCATGGCTGCTTCCAACTTGCCTGAAAATGAATTGCTGAAAACGGTATTACAACCGCTCTTAGAAGATTTTCAGTATTGGTTTGCGCGATCGCGCGCTCTCTTAGAAACTGAAGAAATTACTTTTTTAAGTGCCCAACAGCAATCCGACTTACTGGATCGAGTCAAGCTTGCTCACGCGGAAGTCAGCACCGCTCAGATGCTCTTTCAAGCGACTGATGCTCAAGTTGGCATTGAAACGTCAGTTCTGATGCCGTGGCACCAGTTGGTTACTGAGTGTTGGCAGGTGTCGATGCGCTTCCACGCTGAGCAATCCACTTCCACGAACAAGTAAATCTAAGGGCGAAACATTTTTACGGAAAATCCGGGGGCAAGCATTACCGTTTCGCCACGAATGCGAAAGCCCCTATTGACGAACATCCCATTAGACTGTGCGGCTTGGAGGAAAATCGTATGTTACACCTGCTTTATTTAATTGCCTTTACTGTTCTGGCGTTTCTTGCTATAGGGAATATGCTCCGCAACTTGTTAACCATCAGTAGTATGGATTCTCAACGGCGCTACCCACCAGGGATGCAGTCCCAATTTAGAGATTCTCGCTCTCCTTATGGGTCAATCCCACACCCGGAACTATTAGATGATGCCGGGAACCCGATTAATGAACCGCTTCTCGTGATGCGTTCCATGACCGTAGAAGACGCCCGCGAACAATTGGACGCCCTCTATAAATCTTCTCCCGGTATCAATGGGGACACCGAGGAAGCATGAATCAGAGCTATTTCAAAAGTAAAATTGGATAATTTAGCCGAAAAATTAGCAAGGTTTTTTAGAGACTGGCAATCAGCTTGATAGAGCTAGGTGGGCATTCCCCACCCAGCTTCTAAATCAAGCTTCAATCACAACCCGCAAATTACCGCGTTTTTTGGCAACCCGACAGGCAGTGGTATTGCCGGAACGCTCAAATTCCAAATCCAGCAAAGTCTGCCCCACTCTCAAGTTCTGTAGCGCTAGACGATTAATCGACTCCGGCAAAGCAGGATCGATAATCCGCAAGCAGTTATTGGGAGCATCGGGGACTAAATTTACCATCATTTGCAGCAACTGGAAGATACTGCCGGTTGCCCAAGCTTGAGGAGAACAAGCGACGGGATATTTGACCGTAGTGTTATCTTCTGTGCGTTCGTAACCGCAGAAAAGTTCTGGCGGTCGTTGATAAGGTTGCTGTAAAGTCATATCAATTAAAGCTTTGGCAAGTTCCAGCGCTTGATCGATTAGACCGAGCGATCGCACCCCCATCGCAATCATTGCATTGTCGTGAGGCCACACAGAACCGACATGATAGCCCATCGGATTATAAGCCGGTGACAAACTACTGAGGGTGCGAATTCCCCAGCCGTTGAACATATCCGGTGCCCGTAGCCGTTCCGCCACGCTATAAGCTTTTTCTGGTGTCAAGATGCCCAAATACAGACAGTGACCGGGGTTAGAAGTAATACTATCAACCTGATTGCCGTCGCCATCCAAAGCCAAGGCGCAGAAATCTTCCTCTGGCATCCAAAAATCCCGATTGAAGCGATTCTTCAAATCTCTCGCCTCATCTTGCCACCTGTCGGCTAAATCAAGGCGCTTCTTCATGCGGGCAATTTCTGCCAGACGGATTTTGGCAGCATAGACATAAGCTTGCACTTCACAAAGAGCGATCGCGCCCATCGCCATCTGCCCCTTGCGATTCACAATACAGTCGCCAGAGTCTTTCCACCCCTGATTCGCCAGACCCCGCTTCGATTGGCGTTGGTAGATGAGATAACCCGTTTCCTTGCTGTTGCGGTCAATCCAATCCATTGCCGCCAAGGCATTAGGCCACAGTAGCTCTAGGGTTTCCCGATCGGCTGTCCAGGCAAAGTGTTCCGCATACAGCATTAACCATAGCGGGGTCGCATCTACGGTGCCGTAATAAGGTGTATGGGGAATTTCTTCACAACGCGCCATTTCACCCAACCGCAGCTCGTGCAAAATCTTCCCTGGCTGCTCATCGCGCCACTCATTATCCGTCTTCCCTTGGTATTCAGCCAAGATCGTTAGGGTTTCGCGGGCAATTGTCGGATCGAGCATCAGCGTTTGCGACGCTGCAATAATCGAGTCGCGCCCAAACAACGTCGAAAACCAAGGCACCCCAGCCGAGAGTACCTTCCCTTTGCCGAAAGACTGGCGCAGTAAATAAGTATCCTGCTCGGCTCGCTCGATCGCTCGATTAAACGTGTTTTTGTCTGAGCGAATCCCGGTTACGTGTTGACGCCACTCTTGCTGCTCCGATAACTCTGCGGCTCTAGCCTGTACCAGTGTGACTGGGGCAGATACCCTAGAAGTGGGACGGTTATTGGTACGCATTTGCAGCCGATAGCCCAGTTTTTGAGTTTCGTGAGGCTCCATCTCCAGCTGCCAAACTGCCGTATAACCACTGAGAGTGTCTGGCTGGCGATGAACAAACTCGATGTGCGATTCCATTACAGAGCCATCCAACCCTTGATAAGCGAGCGTCATTTCTTGCTTTTCGGGTTCTGCGGCTTGACTTTTAGGCACGGCTCGTAACAGCTGCCCCTTGTTTTTTCGACCGTACCCCCGGACTACAAATAAGTCCACAAAATCCGCATCAAAGCTGAGGCTAAGTTGAAAGCGAATGGAACTGGTGCTGTAGTTGGAAACAGTTAATTCTTCAAACAGCGCTCCATTTAGGACAATTTCTCGGTTAATTCCGATGGTGTCGGCTCGAAGAGGTGCAAAGTCAAAAATTGCCCCGCCGTCAATTTGCTCATTTGGCTCTAATTTATCCCCTCCCTCTAATCGCTCTCCTCCGTCCATGCTGGGATTGGTACACAGAACTGAAAGGGCAAATCCTTTGTCAGCTGTGCTACTGAGCAAGACGGGGGAGCGTCCGTTAATTTGCAGTTCCAGGCGACTAAGGAACCGCGTATCGGCGCAGAAAAGCCCCATGCTGGCATTCATGTCATCGCCTAAACACCCGGCAATGTTGCCCAGGGTATCGGTGACTAAAAACAGGTCATTGTCTTTAATAGTAAGAGTCGGTTGGGGGCGATCGCCAAGAACGCAAGGCCACTCTGGAATGGGCAGCTCTTGTGCGGGAACAAAGGTTTTTCCGTCCA
Source organism: Coleofasciculus sp. FACHB-542 (assembly GCF_014695825.1). NCBI lineage: Bacteria > Bacillati > Cyanobacteriota > Cyanophyceae > Coleofasciculales > Coleofasciculaceae > Coleofasciculus > Coleofasciculus sp. FACHB-542. The sequence continues at coordinate 134,627 of NZ_JACJPB010000017.1, forward strand.
GTTCAAGAATATCCGGTGCCATGAATCAGGTTTCTGCTCAAGAATACAGGGTCTTTGTGAGGCTTTAATCAGGGTCACACGATCTAATTTAAAACCTTACCCATCGCTACTGATATTCAGTAGAGGATCGAGGTTTCGACAAATGTGCCCTTTTTATACTTCTACAAATCTAATCAACGATCCGCTCTATCGTTCGGAGAGAACAAAATTTCCAATTTTTTTCCAACTCTCTTACTGCGGACGGATTTTTTCTTCGCTCAACCTGGTCAATCATGCCCTTTGCGGGGATGACGGCGTTAAATGGAAATTCAACAATACACCACACCCTGCATTCTATAGTACGCTCTATTTAAGGGATTATGTTGCACAATTCTCTGGCTTAAAAGTGTCTGTGATGAAGCAGCATCTCGTATAATAGATTGCTCTAGAAATTAAGGAGGTTCGCATCTGATGGGAGTAGAGGCACTGGAAATAGAAGCATTACAAATACTGGTGGATTCGCTTATCTCTTATAAAGGACGGCTGGTTGGAACTCCAGCCGCTCATACTTATAAAAAAGATAAAAATGAAATAAATATCCCCAAAAAAGTTAGTAGAGATACGCTGAATTATGACCAAGTTTTTATTCGTGATTTTGTTCCAGTAGCACTTTTATTTTTAGTTAAAGGTGAATTTTCCGTTCAACTTGATAACAAAAAAGAGGTGACAGTCAACGGCAAGGAAATTGTCAAAAATTTTCTAGAAGTAACGTTAGAACTACACCAGCAAGAAAGATCCGAAACTTTTTTGAATACGGGTCGAGTTTTAATGCCAGCTAGCTTCAAAATTATTAAGAATAAGAAGGGCAAAGAACACTTAGACCCCGATTTTGGTCAGCACGCGATCGCTAGAGTCACGCCAGTTGATTCTAGCCTCTGGTGGATTATCCTGTTGCGGGCTTATTGGAAAGCGACGGGCGACACCTCTTTAGTCCATCAAGCCGACTTCCAAGAAGGAATCAGATTAATTCTGGAACTTTGTTTTAGCGATCGCTTCGATCGAGAACCTACTCTCTTAGTTCCCGATGGAGCTTTTATGATTGACCGTCGAATGGGCATCTATGGATACCCACTAGAAATCCAAGTCCTATTCTACGCTGCCTTGCGTGCTGCTGATGAGCTACTCGACCGCAAAAATCACAACAATAAAGATATTCTCTCAGCGATAGAGAAACGATTGGGTTCTCTGGCTAACCATATTCGGACTGAGTATTGGATGGATATGGATCGTTTAAATCAAACCTATCAGTACAATGTTGAGGAATATGGGGCAACCGCTATCAACAAATACAATATCTATGCCGCATCTATTCCTTATGCTAATTTAGACGAATGGCTGCCAGAAGACGGGGGTTATTTAGTTGGAAATATTGGCCCATCGCAGATGGATTTTCGATTCTTTTCGGTTGGTAACTTGATGGCAATCGTTTGTTCCTTAGTTACCAACGATCAGTCCGAAAAAATCATGAATCTCATCGAAAAACGAGATAAAGAGCTAATTGGACAAATGCCTTTCAAAATCTGTTATCCAGCCATAGAAGACGAAGATTGGAGAATTTTGACGGGTTGCGATCCTAAAAATAGCCCTTGGTCGTATCACAATGGGGGAAGTTGGCCTGTTTTGATGTGGATGTGGGCAGCCGCCGCTCGAAAATTGGGTCAAGATTCAAAAGAAGAAGAATATATGCAGTTTGCAAAAGCAGCAATTGAAAAAGCTGGAAAACGTTTGCAAAAAGAAGATTGGCCTGAATATTATGACGGGAAAAGCGGTCACTTAATTGGTCGAGAAGCCAGAAGGCATCAAACCTGGACTTGTGCCGGGTATTTATTAGCAAAAGAATTGATGACGCCCTCTGGTTTAGATCCCTTAGAATTAATCAAATTCAAGGAAAAAACTTATGCCAAAAATTAGTAATTTGCTAGTGTTTTACTCGTTCCGGATTCCCCATTAGCGTCATTTGATAAGCTCGTTCATACTCATCCACCATCGTCTTGACGCTAAAGCGATTCAAAACGTAGTCTCGGCACGTCTGGCGGTTTAAGGTTATCGCTTGTGGAATTGCGTCAATCATTTCTTGCAGAGAGTGACAAACAAATCCACTCTTGCCATGCGCGATGACTTCTGGCACCGAACCCATCGCCATTCCAATCACCGGCGTCCCCGTTGCCATCGATTCAATCATTACCAAGCCAAATGGTTCCCGCCAGGTAATCGGGAATAGCGTCACGGTGGCACCTCCTAGTAACTGCGCCTTTTCTTCGTGAGAAACTTCACCGAGATATTGGATTTGTTCGCCATCAATCAGCGGTTTTATCTGTTCATGAAAATAAACTTTGTCTACCGGGTCAACCTTACCTGCCATTTTTAAAGGATAGCCGCTGGCACGAGCAATTTTTATTGCTCCTTCCGGACCTTTTTCTGGGGAAATACGCCCCACAAAGGCTAGATAGGGCGGTTCAATTGGTTTTTCCTGAAAGGGATATACTGCTGGGTCGATGCCGTTGTAGACCGTATGGATGTAATTTAAACCGAGTCGGGGTTCTCTCTGAGCTTCACTGATACTGATATAAGGCTCCCATGCAAATTGCCGGAATATTTTCTCATTATCTGGCGTGAAAATGCCGTGTGTGGTGTGTACGGTCGGCGTCTTCACAAAAGGCGTATAGGGCAGAGCTGCATAGCCGACATGGGAGTGAATAATATCAAAGTGATGCGCCTGTTGATAGACCTGAGAGAGCATCATTAGCTCATAAACTCCAGGCTCTTTAATCTTTGAATCTAAGCGCAGCGCCTGGTTATGCACTGACTTCATCTGAGCTTTTGTAATCGAGTCTCCAGAGGCGAATAATGTTACCTGATGACCGCGCCGAACTAATTCATCAGTTAGTAAACTGACAATGAGTTCAATCCCGCCGTAGCGAAAAGGTGGCACTCGTTCCCACAGCGGTGCAATTTGGGCAATTCTCATAAGAAAAACTGGAAGATGACAATCTTCAAAATCTTAGCTTAGTTTGCTCTGTTTAGAAACTAGATGTTTTCACCGTTAGCGATATTTGTTGCGAATCACATTGCGGATACTCCAGTAAAAGTTACTCCACTCTTCTACGAAGGTTTTAAGCATGAGAAAAGCGAAACATATAATTCCTACTGTAATCGCAGCGGCTTTTAAAAGGCTTATCTGGGCACCCGCTATTTTAAATATTCCAGCACAGACTAGAGCAATGATTCCTCCAATTATTATGGATTTTACAGTTTTAAAAACAATAACGATAATCACCATAAATATAGATTCTAATCCTGAAAACAAGACATTTATCGCTTTAACTAACTCATTTCCATAACTTAAAAGTAACCAACTACTAATCCCTAAACCTGCACAAATTAGAATAATGTTAAGTATTATCATTATTTTGCCCTGATTAGTTCTTACCTAAAGATACTATGCTTCAAAAAATCTGAGAATGAAGAAAACACTTAAAAGTTCCAGATTTTAACCAGCCTTTAGCTAAAAATACATAGAAATTGAGCATTTACTTCACCATATTTACAAAATCGTTGTTTTTCTCAATCTTAAACCAGAGGCGATCGCTACCAAGATAGCGATCGCCTCTGGATGTCCTGACTTTAAAAATTGCTGAATCCTGTAGAGGCGGTGTTTTCCCGCCGCTGCTGTGAATTGCAAGAGGACATGGGAAAGAAGATTTGGTACCAAGACTTGCATATTTTAAGCCCATGACCTTTTCATTAGAAGAGAGGACTGAAGGCAGAAGGAATCAATAAAAGTCAGAAGTGTGCAAATTTACTAGAGATTCTCACAAGCCATTTTTGCAGTGTATAGAGTCTTTTGAGATATCTTCAGTCGTACCTGTTAGTTTTCCAAGCGTTTCTTGTAAATTCTGATTGGACTGGCTAAAGCTCAAACTCAATGACAATTGAGCGAGCAGTCATTTATGCAGAAGTAGAAAGGGGCTGATGTGTTGGAGTATTCTGGGGACGCTGACTGGTGACAAGCATCTGCATCGTTGACGGGGGTGCTAAGGTAACGCCACGACGGACAGGTTTAACCGGACGTTTATCGGTGAGAGCCAGTTGATAACGAGAAAGCATCTTCGCCAGTACCAGCTTCATTTCAAACAAGGCAAATGCCATCCCGATACAACGACGATTGCTGCCACCAAAGGGCAAATATTCATAAGGAGAAAATTGCCGTTCCAAAAAGCGTTCAGGCTTGAAAGAATTTGCTTGGGGGTAGATATCCTCACGGTGATGAACCAGATAAATACAGGCAGCAAGCGGTGTACCGGCATCAAATTGATAGCCCATCAGTTGCACTGGCGATCGCGTAATTCGACCAAAAGTAAATATCGCCACTGGATAAATTCGCAACGTTTCCGAGCAAACAGCGTTGAGGTAGGGAAGTTTAGAAATGGCGCTGACATCTGAAACATCCCCAACACTATTGAGTTCCTGGAGAAGCTTGTCATGTACCTCTGGTTGACGGTGTATCCAATACAATGCCCAAGCGATCGCTGAAGCCGTGGTTTCGTGACCCGCCAACAGGAGGGTCATTAACTCATCGCGCAATTCTTCATCCGTCATTGGTTGCCCATCAGTATCCCGCGCAGACATCAGCAGCGTGAGAATATCTGTGCGATCTGGATCGAATTGCTCCCGGCGTTGCTGAATCTCATCGTAAATGAGTCGGTCAACTTGCTGCCGTTGGCGAAGAAATTTTCCCCAAGGACTCCAAGAACCCAAATCTCGTTGGAGTGATGGAAAAAAGAGGACGGCGGATGAGAGGGGAGAACTCACAGCATCCAGCATCGAAGTAAGGAGTCCCTTGAGTTCCTGGAAACGCTGACCCTCATTGATGCCAAAGACAGCGCCTAAGATGGTTTCCAGAGAAATCTCTTGCGCGGTGGCACGAATTAGGAAGGGTTTGCCAATCGTTAGCCGATTCATGACTTCCTCGGTAATGTCACAAATCAACTTGCCGTAAGCTCGCATTCGTTCCCCGTGAAAGGGGGGAGTCAATAGCTGTCGCTGGCGCTGGTGGCGATCGCCATCTAGTAATATCAGAGATTGGTCGCCCAGCAAAGGTTGTAAAATCTTATTCCCACTACCGCTGTTAAATTGTCTGGGATCTGCCGTTAACAGCTCCTGAATTCCTTGCGGATTGCTAATGAGTACATACGGGGGAAAGCCACCCCAGCGGGCTGTGAAGCAGTCACCATAAGCTTTAACAGACGTTTCTAGGTACTGCACGGGCTGGGAAATCCATTGGAGTAGTTGCAGGAATTGCGGCGTCTGCGGCCCATCAGGCAGTGTCATAGCGTTTTTCCTTTTATTTTTTCCTTTTATCGATCGCAAAACTAAGCTAGCAGAGGCAGCGATGCGATCGCTGTAATCTGGAGCGAAAACCTTCCACTAGAAAACCTTCCACTACAGGATAATTTGGCGTCAGGGTTTAGAGGCTTTTCAGGAGTGCGATCCTCAGCCTTCAGTCGTAAAAGTGGATCGATCGCATTTTGTCTAAAATCTAGCCCGGTGATGATTTGGGGTCTTCGGCAACTCAGTAGAGTTCAGAGGGTACTGTTTTCAACTATGCGATCGCTAAATGTATGCTCCAAGTCCTATTCCCTCCTGTATCTATCTATATTCTTGACCTGTTGGTGATTGGTCTACTCCTGCTGATGGTTACTTTGGGATCGGGCTGGATTAAACGATTACCCCTCTCCTATGCCATCATTTACCTGCTCGTGGGTATCGGATTAGGGCAATACGGGCTTAAGTTAATTCAGATACGACCAGACGCCGAATTTCTGGAACGACTAACGGAATTTGTGGTGATTGTCTCCGTCTTTAACTGCGGTCTAAAGATGAATCGCCCACTCAGATTAAGGTCGTGGAACACAACAGTGCGGTTGATTGGATTTCTGATGCCGATTTCAATTTTTGCGATCGCTGCGGTTGGTCACTGGTTTTTAAAAATGGATTGGGGACCAGCGATTTTACTCGGTGCAATTCTCGCGCCAACCGATCCAGTCTTGGCTTCAGAAGTTCAGATGGGAGATCTAAAAGATAAAGATGAGCTGCGCTTTGGTTTAACTTCGGAAGGGGGTTTAAACGATGCGCTCGCTTTTCCGTTTGTTTATTTCGGGATTCACTCCTTAAAAGATAGCAACTGGGACAACTGGTTTAAACAATGGGTAGCGGTTGATTTACTTTGGGCGATCGCAGCTGGCATTGTCATGGGAATTATCGCGGCAAAAATGGTTGTTTTGGTTGACCAGCAACTGCAACGTTTCCGCCAGGTCGATGAGTTGATGGAGGATTTTGTTGCTCTCAGTACGATTTTAATTACCTATGCTTTGACAGAAATTGTTAACGGCTACGGCTTTTTGGCAGTTTTTGTGGCTGGAGTCGTCGTTCAGCGGAGTTACCACGATCCCGAAAAGAAAATTTCGCAATTTGAATTCACCGAACAAGTTGAGAAATTACTGGAAGTTGCAACAATTTTGATCTTAGGAACGCTATTGCGGTATGAGCCGATTCGCCAGTTTGGTGGTCAGGGTCTCTTGGTAGCAGTCTTGTTGATTTTTTTGATTCGACCTCTGGGAGTTTGGATTAGTTTTCTCGGTCGTCGCTACCCCTCTGAAACCCGCTTTTTGTTTGGCTGGTTTGGCATTCGTGGCGTTGGTTCTTTATATTATCTTTCCTATGCTTTTGGCGAAGGTTTAAAAGATACTTTGGGCGAACAAATTGCCTGGATTACTTACATCGTCATCGTGATTTCTGTATTTTTGCATGGGATTAGTGCTACTCCTTTGATGAATTGGTACGAACACAATATCAAGAGAGAAGGGAGGAAAAAGAAACAAAAGGTTACTGCTGATTCTTGATAATTGAGTAAGGACACGGCATTGCCGTGTCCTTACTCAATTATTTCTAAATCCCATGACTTTTGCCAATTACCCAATGACGGCGGAAGAAACGCGAAAGTGATGATTCTTCCAGGGACAAATAAATTGGACGACCGTGGGGACAAGTGCGAGGATGACGAGTTCGCTGCCATTGCTCTAAGAGAGTTTGCATCTGGAGCAAGCCGAGAGGAGTCCCGTTGCGGATGGCGGTGCGGCAGGCGATCGCTACTTGAGCGGTTTGCAAATCTCCACCTAAACTGAGTTCCACTAGGGCGTCGGCACGATCTTCTCGCTCTCGTAAGGGTGCGGGTGCCGTGCGAATCGCCCACAGTTGCTCGCCAAAAGGTTCAATCTCTAAGTTGATCTGTTCGAGTTGCTGGATCTGGGCGGGAGAGAGATGATTCAAGATGACGGGGGGTTCTAGGGGGACGAGTTGCCAAGCTTGGCACAACTGCTCGTATAAAACCCGTTCGTGGGCTATGTGCTGCTCCACCAACCACACCCCAGCCGGATGCTCTGCCACAATGTAGGTGTTGTGAACCTGGGCAACGGCTCGGAGTTCCATCAATCCGATCTCATCCGTTTTCTTTGCCTGAGTATCCGTTGGCTGCGATTGAAGGGAACGATTGACGCTGTAGGCACTTTTCGCTTCCGCTGCTTTGATCAGGCGGCTGACTCGCTCTGGGGTTTTTTCCAAAATCGTCCCCACATTCAGACGCAAGGCTTGCTCAATCGCTGATGTCACCTGTTCTTGCCAGTAATTGAGCTGGTTCAAGTAAATTTCTGCTTTGGCAGGATGGCGGTTCCAGTCTATTTGACTGGCACAAATGAAAAGATGGAGAAAACAAATCGGGTAGCGATCGCGCGGTAGCGTTCGCATTAAAGCCCCCAGGATCGTTTGCTCCAGTTCCGGCGACTTTACGTGCCTTCCATTCATCGCCACCCGTACCCAATCGGGACGGCGGCGATGGCATCTATCTGGCAAGCCGAGTACCACTGTCAGGGTTGAGTTTTGACGGGAATTGGATTCTCCCCGACTCCCCGGCGCGTCGGTTCCTGCTTTTTCTGGAACGGTTGGCACTTCCACCGTCAGATGCTGCAAATCACTCGGTCGGATTTCCCGGAGAATTTGAGGCAAAATCTGTTGTGCGGTTTTCCCAGGACTAATGGTGAACCATTGGCGGTCATTTTGCTGAACCTGCCAGGTGACATGAGGATGACAAAGGGCGATTTGCTGAATCGTGGCTTGCACTGATCTGAGTTGTTGGGCGACGGAAGGCATTCCCTGACGCCGCGCCAACCAATTGCCAAACAGATTAGAGACGGTGACAACAGTACCGGGCGCGATCGCTACAGTTTCCACCTGCACGAATTCCCCGACTGAGTTATAAACCACTCTCCAACCTTCACAACTTCCCGCAGAACGACTAAAAATCTCCAACTCTGCTAACGCTGCCAAACTGTGCAACGCCTCTCCCCGAAATCCCAGACTGCTAATTTTCCACAAGTCTTCTAAGTCGCGGATTTTGCTAGTGCTGTGGGCAGTTGCAGCTTCTTTCAGGTCTACCAAGTCCATTCCGCAGCCATTATCTGCGACTCGCACCCGCCACTGTTCCGGCGATAGGGAGATGCTGATGCGGGTTGCACCGGCGTCAAGGGCGTTTTCCGCTAATTCCCGCACTACAGCAGCCAAAGAGTCAATGACTTCTCCAGCGGCGATTAAATTTACTACCTCTGCCGGTAGAGTTTGAATACTAGACACCATGAGATCCAGTTTAGTTTAGGCGAGAGTTGCTGTTTATTTGCCGCAATTTTGCCGAAAATATTTGTCAATTGGGATAGGAATTCTAACACTTTACTCTGCCTAAAGAAGGATTATTTAAATGTTCTTTCTCCAGAAAGAGAAGTTAAATATCAAATTTTGATTAAATTTCCATTGAAGAGATCAATTACTTAGAGTTTTTTTATGAGTGACATTCAAAACAACATTGAAGGCGCTAAAGACAAAGCCGTAAGTGGCGTTGAAAGCGCTAGTGCCAAGGTTCAAGACACCATTTCTAAGGCAAAAGAAGCCCTTCCAGATATTACTCCCACCCCACCGGGAATGAAAACGCAGTCCAGCGTGAATGACCTGAAATCCCGTCTGGAATGGGGCGAGCCAGCTTTAACAATTCTCGATGTGCGCGAGCGCGGTGCCTTCAACGAAGGCCACATCATGGGAGCCATGTCCATGCCGATGGATGAATTAGTAGAGCGTGCGAAAACTAGCCTTCGTCCCGCCCGCGATATCTACGTCTATGGCGACAGCGACACCGAAACCTCTCGCGCAGCTTCCGAACTTCGCTCGGCTGGATTCCAGTCCGTGGCTGAACTCAAAGGCGGTTTTCCTGCATGGAAAGCGATCGCAGGTCCTACAGAAGGGGCTGCTGAATCCCAAAATCCTCCAGGAGCACCGGGATACAATCCTGTCTCTGCAACCAAGAGTCAGGTACAAAAGTAGATTTAGCGATTTGTCAGTCGTCAGTTCTCAGTAGTGGGTTGCAATCAACCATGACGATTGACGCTTATCCAATAGTGAGCCGCGTCCCACGGGTTAAACCTCACTAGCTCGATATCACCCAAATTTATCGGCTGTTGTGGCATGGGTGGTCTGATCCCTAAGGCAGCAATAACTTGATACCCGACGGCTCTTGCCAGTTTTGGCGGCACGGCGTTTCCAATTTGTCGAAACCCGTGCCATTTTGTTGTGTGGAAGCGGAACCAGTCCGGAAAAGAGTGCAGTCGTGCCGCCTCGCGGACTGAAATCACTCTGGGATAAGTTGGATGAATCGGACGGGGAGAGGTGTAGCGACCGCCTCCAGAACCCGTACCGGCTCTTAAGGTATGAGACAGCGTATCCCAATTCAACCGTCGAAAGCGACTTACCGATTCTAGTTGTCCGGGCACTGTTTTCTCGAACCGTTCAATCGAAGCTGCCGTGTGTTGGGTTCGCAGAGAGCTAGTCAACAGATGAGGATTGACTAGCCGGGGATAGGCGAAATTATTCGGTTCGGGTGCAATCCCCATTAAGTGCTGTGCATAGATGCTGGCTAATGTCTCCATCTGCTCTAGTTGTCGCTGCTGTAGCAAGACTTCATCGGTTGTCAGGAGTTCGGGAAAATCATCTAGGTTGGGGAGATCGGCGATCGCATCCTTCACGGTCACTCGAAAGGATAAAGAGTGCAGGCTCAAAGGATTCTTCTTTTTGCCTCTTTTCTTTGGCAAGGAAGTCTTTGGCAAGGAAATATCGGGGAATAAAGTATCGGGGAATGAAGTATCGGGGAAGGTTGCCTTAACGCCTTTACCTGCGACAAAACCTGCGACAACAGGATAAGACAAAGGCACCTCCCCGGCACGAGTTCCTAATAAAAATAGCCTTTTCCGATTCTGCGGCACCCCAAAATCCGCCGCATTTAATACCTGCACGGGTTCGGTGATGTGGTACTCAACGGATTTAAACGCACTCTTGAGCTGTTCCAGATAAATCGCGTGTTCTTTCTGAGCAATGCCGGGTACGTTCTCCATGAGAAAGTAACGGGGTTGCAGTTCAATGACTAATCGACAGAAATGCAATACCAAATCGTTGCGCTCATCGTCGAGACGCCGCTTGCCCATTAAAGAGAACCCTTGGCAAGGGGGTCCCCCAATTGCTAAATCGATTTCACCATTCCAAGCGGGTGCGGGTGGGGAAACCCCGCTGCTACCCTTGCGCAATGCCCATCTCTGTAATGCTTTTCTAATCGCTTCAGCGGATAGCGTCCTGGCATCGGCACACAAAACCTGGGTATGGGGAAAGTTAAAGGCGTGAACGGCTGCGTGAACGGGGTCAACTTCAACTGCCACCGCTACATCAAACCCAGCCTGCTCAATCCCTAAAGAAAATCCACCCGCACCCGCAAATAAATCGACCGCAACCGGACGGCGATAGAAATGAACCATCCCCATACAGGTGTTCTGACTTGGTAGAGAATTTGTATTCTATCGTCAGTCTCTAAAGCGCAAAAAATTTTTTCCAGTCTCTTGACGGTATTGTATTACTTTTGTAGTATATAGAAGTATCTGATTTTGAAGCCATCTGCCAGTAGCCGTGGAAGCGAAACCGACGCTTTTAGGCGACGTGACTTTATCTCCAAGAGCAGACGGCACTTATATTTTTCTGCTCCGCGCCCAGATGAGTGAAGCATACACACCTAGGGTTCTGGTTGTCATGGGTTCAAATCCCATTCTCTCCAATTGGAGATGTAGCTCAGTGGTAGAGCACCAGAAAAAGTGAAACGGCTTTGCCGACTTGCGCGGAGCTTATAATTTCCAATTCTTCAAGCGTTCGCCCCGTATCCAAACCGAGAAAGCTTACATACTTATTTCCAAAGTAACCAAGAGCTTTCTCAACTTGTACGGGGTGACTTATATCGAGGTGATTCCTGTGCAAACAGCCGAGCGCGACTTGCGTTTAGATATGTTAAATAGTCTGCTAACCACGCCTCACCGGGAGCTAGAGAAGGTGAGTGAAGTTCACAGGACGATGGTGGAAAGCGACCCCATCTTCTACGGACATTTAGCAGTCTGGTATCAGCGCAACGGGGATGTCCGCGACCACAAAGAGGTATTTGTGGGGAGTTTGCTGAGCAGTAGCTTAGGGGAACACCGCGACGCTGGTTATATGCTTTTGCAAGAGTTTCCGCCATATCAAGTTGCGCGGATTGTAGACTTCTTGAAGCAGCACCGGGGTAAGTTGCCGCGTTCTACCCGAACTGCGGTGCGGCGCTATCTGAAAGAACGGGAGAAAAATCCTGTATTCTTCGATCGAGCAGCGCTCCGGGCACGCAGTGCGATGAAGCACCTGTATGCTAGCTTGCATATCAAACCGAGCGATCGCGCGGATGCAGTGTTATTTAAGGACAACCCGCCAGAAGATAGCCTCGCGTTTGCGCTGAAGCTGATGGCGATCGCATCCTCACCCTTAGAGCAAGCGCAACTGATTGTAGAATACAAAATCCCCTACACCGTGGCAGTGGGAGCCATCAAACAGATGACCCCTACCGTGCTAGTCGCGCTAATTAACTCCATGACACCCCAAGAGGTGATTAATAACCTCAAGTCACTCCAAACTCGCGGTGCGATGGAAAACCCCCAGGTAAAAGCACTCATCGACGAGAAATTGGAGAAAGCGCAAGGAGATGTCCGAGTAGCGGCTCTCAAGGCGCGTGTGGCAGCAGATGCGGCAGAATTAGACGCCGATACCGCTGCACGGTTAGAGCGCGTCATGGACGAACAGGTGAAAAAGCGTGGCAAAATTGCCAAACCGACTGCCTTATTAGTCGATAAATCTAGCTCGATGGAGAGTGCCATCGAAGTCGGAAAGCGCATTGCCGCTTTAATTTCCGGTATGGCGGCGGCAGATTTATTCGTCTACGCTTTCGACACCATGCCTTACCCCGTCAAAGCGACTGGGAACCAGTTGAGTGACTGGGAACGGGCATTCCAGCACATCAAGGCAAACGGTGCCACCAGCATCGGTTGCGGGTTGGAAGCGATGCGCCTAAGAAAGCAGCTGGTTGAGCAAATCATCCTGGTGACGGACGGAGGAGAAAATAAAGCTCCCTACTTTGTGGAAACTTTCGACGCCTACAAGCGCGATCTCAAAGTAGAGCCAAGCGTCCTCATCGTCAAAGTAGGTTATTCCTACGATTGGTTAGAGCGCAAGTTACAGGAAAAACAGGTGCAGATAGATACTTTCACCTTTGCGGGTGATTACTACTCGTTGCCGAACTTGATGCCACTTTTATCTCGTCCTTCGCGTCTAGAGTTGCTGATGGAAATTCTGGAGACACCTTTGCCAGTCCGGGATGACAAGTAGGGGTAGGTTTTAAAAAACTTACTCTGACAAAAAAAGTAGGGTGGGCAGTGCCCACCCTACGCTGGACTGCATAGGTTTCGCTATCGGTGAAATATATCAACGATAAATGTAGATTTGCCGCTAGTGGCAAATCCTTGCCAAAAATATATTCATCCCAAAAAGATGCCATGAGCGAAATACAGACAGCGTACAAAGTGGTAGCCCTTGCCGTATGGCAAATTGCTGGCGAAGAGCATCCCGATGATTTAGCAATATTAAAACGAATTTTTCGCGTTAAAGCAAAGGGAAAAAGAATTCAGACTTATTTCAAATTTTAATAAATTTGTCATGAGCATTTTTAAAGTAGAAATAGTCAAAATTAATAGCGCCAATCCTCACCCAAATGCAGACAGATTAGACATTTGCACGTTTGAAGGGATGGCGTATCAGGTTATTACCGCCAAGGGTAATTTCAAATCTGGGGATTTGGCGTTCTACTTTCCGATTGATAGTATTATTTCCGAAAAGTTTTTAGATGAATTGAGGATTCGTCCTTATTACTCTAAAAAACTACGGGCAGTTACGGCTATACCAAGCAAACCCTACAACTCAGGTTAGCAAGGGTTGAGCTTGAATTGGGCGGAACCCTTCTTCCCAAGGCCAGCGGTATTCTTTGTCTTGCCAAATCATCTGGATAACAGGATAGTGGAGACCTCCGTTAAACCAAGAAGCCCAGCAGGTGTATTCTGTTTTTGCCTTGTTACTACAAAGTTTAAATTGGAGCTGATAACCGTCGGCAAGTACGCCATCCAAAGGAGTATCCAGAGGTGGGGCATTCCCCTCGGCAATTTCCTGAGCGTATTCGTTAATCAGTCCCCCTGAAACGCGATTAGGAAGCCCCAGACATAAGATTTCTGGGTGTTGAAAGTTATACCAAAGTCCAATTGAGTATGTGAACTCTGGTTCGTCATCTTCTTCATTTGGATAAACGCCCATCAAGTGGCAATTATGTGGACTGTACAAAACATTATCGATTACAGATCCTTCGGGGGTATTTTCAATTGTTGTTATTGCTGACATCCAAACATCAGGGGCAATTTCTTTCCCTTGAGCATCGTTAAACAAGGCAGCAGCTTGAACAAATCCGTTATTAATCAAGGCATCCGCCAGGAATGATGTGGCTTTGAGCCGTTCTCCAGCGACCAGATATGTTTGTACGGTTTCTAGCGCTTGCTCTCTACTGAGTGTCATAGTGTCTATTTTTGAAATGGAGTCACGCTGACTTGGGATGGAGGATTGCAGATTGCAGAAGTCTCAGCTCAAGTATAAGTTTAGCTGACTTGTTTTTAGCTATTTCATCGCGTATGACACAATCTAACTTCTACGAGCAGATGCAGCTATCTTACAGAGAAATTGCTTGGTGGATACGCCTTTGCGCGATCGCTAGAGCCAAAATTGGTACAGAAGAGCGATCGCTGTTTTGAAGACAGATAAGACGCGATCGCTACCTCCTCCGCAAGGACGGTACTGAGTTGCATTAGTCAGTATCAAATTTATGGCACGGTATATAGGTGTAGGGGCACACGAGTGTGCGCTCTTATGATTAGAAAAATAGAAACCTACGATTGGCTGGAGCGTCGGTTACAGGAAAAACAGGTGCAAGTAGATACTTTCAGCTTTGCGGGTGACTACTACTCGCTGCCGAATCTTATCCTGCTTTTGTCTCGTCCTTCGCGTCTAGAGTTGCTAATGGAAATTCTGGAGACACCGCTACCAGTACGGGATGATAAGTAACTGCTCAAAGAATGTAGTTGGGTTGAGCTTATGCTCAACCCAACTATAGAAGGGGTATTAGATTTCGTTACCTTAATCCAACCTACTAATTAAATTTAAAGTGGGACTTGGCTTGTCGTTATGGTAAAAATCATGGTCTATTGATGTAGGCGATCGCTTCTGTAACTTGCTGGGAAATCAGTTGTTGGAGTTCGTCTCTGGCACGTTGTTGCTGATACTCGGCACCTTCTTTTGTGGTGGCATAGAGAGGGGGCACTCTATTCAAGACATAGGCAACAATATCTCTCAGCTTCTGGATGCAATCGCTTGTGGCTTCAATTTCCGCCAACTGTGCGAGCGCCTCTTTTTGCACCAACTCTTCCATCACGTTGACGATCCTTTTACCCAGATAGGTTGGCTCAAACTCTTCTCCAGTAGGAGGTCTGCGTCGCGGAGGTTTTGGAGGCTCGCCTGAATCAAATTCAGTCAAGGGTGTTGCATCATCAACAAATGATTCAGACAGATAATTTAGCGTAGCTAAAGGATGATTTGATGGTCGGGAATTTGGATTTGTCATATAGCTCATCAGTACCAATGCTTCATTTTTAGCGCGATCTCTTGTAGGGTGGGCATTGCCCGCGAAAATCCCGACATCCCTACACAGAGTAGAATGGCATTGCCCACCAACCCAAGCTTTTATATTAACTTCACTTGACTTAGATCGATGCTTCCAGTTTGAGCCAAAAATTACCTGGCAAGCAATGCCCGCCATTCAGTTCAATCAAAGGTAAATTTATTTTTTACTCAAGATTTTCCAGATGAGATTTAGAAAATCTAATTAAAAGTCATAGTGCCTTATTCACTGCTTCATCACTTGGAAAAGCCTTAGCAACATTGGGTGCTAGCAATACTAAGTTAGTGCTTTGTTTGTAACCTTCAACATACTTCCCCTTGACATACCCATCCATTTGAGCACTGTCGTATTCAGCACAAAGTTCATCATCAAACTCGGTGTTAATTTCCTTCTTTATTAAACCTTTGTTCTCTGCGCGTTGCTTCTTTTGCAGCGATCGCTACCTCCTCCACAAAGACGGTACTGAGTTGTATTAGCCAAATATCAAACTCATTGCACGGTAATACAGTAGGGGCACACGCCTGTGCGCCCCTATGATTGGGAAAATAGAAACGATCGGGAATCTGCCACAACCATCCTGTAGTACCTTATAATACAAATATTCAATTTCCCTTTCTTCTTTCCCACTCAGGACTCAAGAGGCGATTCATCGCGTCTCTACACATTTAGCCCTCAATGCCGCTTTTTGTAAAAAGTCGCCGCACATCCCTAGATACTTTGCGTAAACGCTATGATGCAGCAACGATTCTCGACGTAACTTCTCGCAGTACCGAACCTTGGGTTCGCTTTAGCCCTTTTTATCCTCATGGTGGAATTCCCGTTCCTTTTTCCCCAGGACACTTCAGCTATACCGTTGAAGGAATTTGGCAAGGATTAAAAGTTTTTGAGTCTGCGGATGTAGATCCGGGCAAACTAGCGATCGCTAATATGAAAGGGATCAAGCGCACGACACAAACTTTCGGCAAGGTTCTAGGGCATCGTGCAGGCTTAACCGGAGACAAATTATTGTCCTATGTAGAAGCGCGTCGTGCCATCTACCTACCATCGTATAAATGGGTACTAGAGAACCGCCTTCAGAACCTACTTGCGGAACTCAAACAGCTAAGTGCAGACCAAACAGTATTGTTATTAGATTATGAAACAAACTGCGATTTAGACGATTTATCGAGTCCTTTATCCCACGCAGGATTGGTCAAGCGATATTTAGAAGATGACTGGTATTGTTAAGCTAAAAAGAGCGACTTAATGAATAATTCTCGCTTAGTTAAAATTAGCAAATATCTCAGCAAGCATCTTCGGCATACTCCTGAAGCCATTGGTCTTGAACTTGCACCTGGTGGCTGGGTTGCTGTCGATGAACTTCTAAAAGCGTGTGCAGATCGTTCTTTTATGCTTACTCGTGCTGAACTTGATGAAGTTGTTGCTAAAAATGACAAAAAACGCTTTTCTTTTGACTCAACAGGTACCTTAATTCGGGCGAATCAAGGACATAGTACAGAAGTTGATTTGCAGCTAGAAGCCGTTGTTCCTCCAGATGTGTTATACCACGGTACAGGACACGGTACCGTCGAATCAATTTTGAGTACAGGACTGTGTAAAATGTCGCGGCACCACGTCCATCTATCGAAGGATATTTCCACTGCAAAAACTGTCGGCGCACGACATGGTCGTCCAATAGTTTTTGCTGTAGATGCGGCGGCGATGCACAAAGTAGGATATGAATTTTACTGTTCTGAAAATGGGGTTTGGTTGGTGGATTGCGTTCCAGCCGAATACTTGCAACAAATTTAATGGCAGCTTGGAAAAAAATTAAGCGCATTACTTTCTCATCATTCCATCACAAAGCAAGAAGAACTGAAACTATGGGATCGGGATATTTCGGAAACGACGAAAGCAATCCAGGCAACAAAAACCCGCAAGCTAAAGGCTTATTAGGTGCAGGTTGGCGACCCTTAACTCGGCAGATAGACTGGGGATTTCTTTGGCATTTAGTGTTTAACGATTCCAAAGAGCTAAGCCAGAAAACTTTGGGTTTAGCAAGCGACATTGCTGATGCAATGGGTCGCAACGAATATACTTGGTGGGCAAATATTTTAAATGTATTTTCTGAAAGTACGCGATATGAAGTTGATGAATTCTGGAATTATATTACCCCAGATCCTCCAACTCCAGATTATCGCTTCCAAGACGTTTTAAGTGTTGATTCGCCGGTGATTCAATTTGTCAGTCGTAACAGCATTCCCATTGAACACGTCCTCAACCGGCTACAGGAAATAACGATTTTCAAAATTCTGGAATTATTGGGTCGTCCAGATATGATTACCCAGTATTATCTAGATCGATATTTTTATTTTCCGGTAGATCGATTTGTTAACTGGGAACGTCTCGATATTATTAACACGGTTTATGCCTATTGGCCTCAACAGCAAGCTTGGCTAGAAATTGAAAATTTAGATCGGGGACGACGACGCTATACCCTAATGGCGAAGGAACTAGCGCCACTGATCAATAAAGCAACTTTCAATCTTGCAGTGATGCTGAGTGGCTACCAAAGTCGTGTAGGAAAAATTCACGGCGAATTTCCAATTCGGTCGTTTCCCGCTGACATTCAAAGTTTTACTGATACGGTACAGCAGGCAATTCTCGACCAAAGTCAGTTGGCGGTTCTCGTCCACGGAGATCCGGGTACGGGGAAAACTGCTTGGACGCAAGCTGTAGCACAAGAAATTCTCGCGCCTCTCGGATATGTGATTTTTATTCTGGATCACGATGCGGTTGAGAATTTTGTGCCGCCAAGTTACTTAGAACGAATTTGTCTAATTATCAACGAAGCGGATAATTTAGCCAAAAATCGCGCTTCTGAAGCTGCTCAAAATAATAATAAGACGGAGCATATTTTGAGCTTACTGGATGGAACATTGTATCAAAGCGTAATTGATGATTCGGGAATTCATACGAAGCAAAAGTTAGTGGTTATGATGACTTGCAATACAACTGAAAGATTAGATCCAGCCGTTTTACGCAAAGGAAGAGTTGATTTCACTTATGAATTTGCTCACCGATTTGTGTAAGGTTAGATAAATGAAGATACAAGGTTGTTATTTAACCACAAATAAATAAAGAAAGAAGAAGAGACATATATGTATTCTATTTAACTGGCGACATAAGCTTTGCTGAACAACGGCAGACGGAAAAGGCAATAGTGTTATGTTAATTTAAACACCCATTTTGTAGGCTGGATTGAGGTAACGAAACTCAGCATCATCCTGGGAATATCGGTTTTTGCCGCTCAATCAAACCTACAGTTGCCCGCAGTCAGCCTTATCACTATTTACAAAAAAAATTAACTAAGCCAAACATCTTAATCAAGGCAATATCATGACAGATATTCGCAACCTCCTTAACCAAATTGCTGCACAGGAAGTGCAATTGCGCGATACTCAGTTTCTCGCACCATGCGTAGGTGGGGGGAAAGTACGCGCTTCTGTAGCGGGGATGGTTTATACCTTTAAACCGCAGCCACAAGACTTTGAAGGATGGGGCATTTTTCAGCCAATGAACGAAAAAAAGGCTGAAATGGTGGAGGAAGCAAACTTGCCGCAGGTGGCGGAATATCTGCGACTGTTGAAGCCGTTGCGCCTGCGTTTGGCTTATGTGTTGCAAGGACAAACTTGGCTTGCGTACCCTGTTAACGAATCTGATATGCAGCAGCGCTTGGGTGCCGCTAAGCCAGTGCCGGTATATTTAGTTACTGAGGGTGCAGCATTTGAGCCAATAATTGCGCGTTGGGATGGCGGTGCTTGGTGGTTTGATGAACTCGATCGACGAGCAGATCCCCTGGTGGCGGAACAACTCAAAGAACAATTGAGGAATGTGACGGAAACGGAAAATCTTCGCTTTGCGGGGATGACGCCAGAGATGCGTACCGTCTATGACTTGGCGTTGCAGCAGACGGAAGAATATCAACGTAGAAGACAGCAACAACTTGAGGAAGAACGCTTGCGCCAGATGCGGCGGGATACAAGACGCCAGCAACAGGCACAACGCCAATACAGGCACCACCAAGAGGCACGGCAAGATTCGTATCGGCAGGCGATGTCAGGCGATGAAAGGCGCGTGCGCGATGCGTTACGGATGGGTGGTGGCGAACTCGAAGATGTGCGCGATCGCGGTGACTTTTGGCAAGTCGAGTGGACGACTCGCAGGGGTGAACGTCACATTTCTGCGATTGACAAGCGCGATTTGACAGTTATCAGTTCTGGCATTTGCCTAAGCGGACGCGATCGCGATTTTGACTTGCAATCCCTCGTTGGCGTTATCGAAGCGCGAGATAACTGGGACTTTTGAATTAGTCATTAGCCATTAGCAAAAATGTCTATCTTTTTTCACGAACAACTCCACAGAACATCTGCACTGATGGCGAAGCTAAAAGACTTCCCGGTGACGGTGTGCGGTGCGGGGGCGCTGGGGGCGAATATTACTGAAAATCTTGCACGTTCTGGCTTTGGGAAGCTGGTGGTTATCGATCGCGATCGCATTGAGGAACGCAACCTTTCTACTCAGCCTTACTACCGCTCAGATGTTGGCGCTTACAAAGCTAAAATTCTCACCAATACCCTCTACCGTGCTTTGGGTGTTGCTGTTGATGGGCGTCCGAAAGAATTAACATCAGCAAACGCCGCCCAATTGCTCAACGGGAGTGCAGTTGTTATTGATACTTTTGATAACAGCATCAGCCGCCAAATTGTCAAAGATTATTCCACAGCGGCAAATATTCCTTGTCTGCACGTTGGCTTAGCTTCCGATTATGCTGAAATTATCTGGAACGAAATTTACCGCGTTCCTTCACCAGTAAACGATGACGTTTGCGACTACCCGTTAGCGCGAAATTTAGTAATGTTGGCTGTTGCCGTAGCGAGTGAAGTAATTATTAATTTTGTCGCCACTGGTAATCGGGAAAGTTTCACGGTGACACTGGGAGATTTTGCCGTCAAACCATTTGATAAGTTTTGAATTTTGAATTTTACAGTGCAGATATTTTACCGATGGTTGAGAAGTGAGAGGATAAGCTTGAAAAATAGCGTTAGTTTCTATTAATCAAAGAAAGTGCAGCCTTTCTGATTCGGTGCGTTACTAATTTTTCAGCTCCCAGAGCAATCAGGAAACCCCCTCCAAGACAAGCAGCTTTTGAGAGATTTCCGCTCTCAAGAACGAATCCAGAAATTGCTGCCGCTACTCCTAGAACTACATATAACTGGAGCAGCCAAAGTGGTTGAAGCTTAAGATCCTTCAGTAACAACTCATCATGCTTGTTGAGCATAGGACTTAGAAATATCTGAAGTTAGGAACATACCTAACTATCTATTCAACCACCGTAAAGCCTATCTTTGCTATTACCTCTGCATTAAAAATTGACTACCTGGTAGCAAAATGGCGGTATCGAGCTTCTACGAAATTATAAATACCGTAAGCGATTAAACCAAGCGCCACAGTTCCTAACAACCAAGGGCCAAAAGGTTGTTGTGCCAGTGTTGCTAGCGCCCCACCTAGTCCCTGAACTTGGTTAGCGTCAGACAGACGCCCCGCTTGAAGCAGAAATAAGCCAGTAATGGAAAAGACAACACCACGGGCAGCAATCCCAAATCTGCCAGCAAAAGTTGCCCATTTCTGCTCTTTTTCGCTCATCTGGTTGACTTTCCACTTTTTGCGGAATTTCGCTTTATAGGCTCTGTAAAATTGATAGAAGCCCATGCCGATGACAGCGGCTCCCACAATTCCAACTAGAAATTGACCGAAGGGCTGCGCTAACAAGCGTGCTGTCCAGTCTTGGGAGGAATTACTATTACCGCCGCCTCCCGAACCCATGATCAGCTTAATCGCACTCCAGGCTAAACCAGCATAGATTAAGCCGCTGCCAACCGCTCCCAGGCGCGATGCAAGACCTTTGGCATCGGTGCCTTTGTTTTCCGGATCGGCGATCGCTTCCACGAAACGCCACAACACGTAACCAAGCAAACCCAAAGCAACGATTGCCAGCAAGAATTTCCCAAAAGGCTGTGTCACAATCGTCACCAGCGCACCCTCTGTATCGGTGGTTCTGCCGCCTGCACCAAAGGCTGCCTGCGCTGCCAGCACTCCCACCGTAGCGTAAACGACCCCTCGCGCCCCAAAGCCCAAACGTGCCAGTCTTTCCACCCATGTAGATGCATTATCTGGTGTCATCGGTTGGTTTGGTCTAGTCTGCATTTTTTTTTCTGCGTGGGAGCAGGGAAATTGTGGTTTGCTACCAATTTTGTAGCAATATTTACTCTTATCTACATCTACCAAAGTGCTTAAAATACTGCTGTAGAGGCGCAATTTCTTTGCCCCTACAGAGTGCTACCTTGCTGATATGTAGCAAATCGAAGAAAAAAGGGGATTATGCGGGTTCTCCTAGTTGAAGATGAGCCAGATTTAGGGGCGGCAATTAAGCGAACTCTCAGTCAAGAAGCGTATGTGGTTGACTGGGTTCTGGATGGCACGCAGGCATGGGAGTTTTTAGAAACCCAGTGGACGCAATATACGCTGGCTATTTTTGACTGGTTACTGCCAGGATTATCAGGAATTGAGTTATGTCAGCGACTACGGGGAAAAAATAATCCTCTGCCAGTATTGATGTTAACTGCTAAAGATCGGATGGAAGATAAGGTGGCTGGATTGGATGCTGGTGCAGATGACTATTTGGTGAAACCGTTTGGGATGGCGGAACTATTGGCACGATTACGCGCATTACAAAGGCGATCGCCTCAGCTTCATCCCCAACACCTACAAGTAGGAAACCTGACTTTAGATTATGGCACTCATACGGTTTGGTATCAGAATACTTTGGATGATAAACAAATCATTCCTCTGACTAGCAAGGAATTTCAATTGCTGGAATATTTGATGAAGCATCCCAATCAAATTATTACCCGCGATCAGTTATTAACTCAGCTTTGGGAATTTAGTGCAGAACCGATGAGTAATGTAGTAGCCGCGCAGATGCGATTGTTGCGGCGTAAATTAGCGGTTTTTGGATGCGATCGCTTTATCGAAACTGTTTACGGGATCGGCTATCGTTTGAATAGTTATTAGTCATTGGTCATTGGTTTTTGACAAATGACCATCAGCTATCGTTTGAATAGTTATTAGTCATTGGTCATTGGTTTTTGACAAATGACCAATGACTAATAAGATTCCCCAATTACCAATTACCAATTAACGTGAATGAAAACAAACTTTTTCAACTAACTCGTTGGCGACTGGCAGGTTGGTATGCAGGCGTCATGGGAGTGATTTTAAGCTTGTGTGGAGTTGCAGTTTATGAAGCGATCGCGCGTGCGAATTGGGTTGCCCTCGACCGAGAATTAGAATCTGTTGCCGGTACGCTTCACGACAGTATTGAGCCGATTTTGCAGCAACCGGGACGCCTGGAACCTGCTATCCAACAACTGTTGCCGGATATTTGTTTGCTTGGGGAAAAATGCGTTAGTCAGATAGAAAATCCGACTCGGCACACTTTGGGGGCAATTCACCAAGGCGACTACTACGTGCGGCTGCTAGAGAATTCGGGACGCCCAGTTGCCTTGGCAGGACTTCAGCCAGTGGGATTGCTAGCGGCAGATAAAGGCGATCGCGTTTCTACACCCCAATTGTGGCAAATCCTCCAGAATCGCCAGGGCACCCGTTTTCATCAAATTTCTCTATCGCTGCATACCAAAGACAATCGCCCTTGGGGATATCTTCAGGTGGGGCGAAGTCTCAAAGAATTGGACGATCATCTGACTGCCCTGAAATTTATTCTCTTACTGGGGTTGCCCGTGGCAATGATTGTCGTTGCTGGTTCCAGTTGGTGGTTGGCAGGGCTAGCAATGCAACCAATTTACCAATCCTATGGGCAAATCCAACAATTCACAGCCGATGCCGCCCATGAGTTGCGGACGCCCTTAGCGGCAATCCAAGCAACCGTTGAATCGACGTTGAGAATGAATCAACTCAGCGAACTAGAGGCGCGGGATACTCTAAAAACCATTGAACGGCAAAATTACCGCCTATCTGAATTGGTTCGGGATTTATTGCTACTCTCCCGTATGGATCGGCAGGCTTTGTCAATTAAATATCGTCCCGCCTGTCTCAACGATCTTGTCAGCGACGTTGCAGAAGAATTGTCAGCACTAGCGATCGCTGCCGATTTGACGCTTTCTATAGATATTCGCACGCCAGAACCTTTGCACGTCAACGGCGACGAAGAACAGCTGTATCGCCTGATTTTTAACTTAGTGGTGAATGCTATCCAATACACGCCCGCTGGGGGTCAGGTGGCGGTGATTTTAGAGAGCAGCACCCAAGCACTAATTTTTATAAAAGATACTGGCGTTGGCATTGCACTCCCAGAGCAGACGCGGATTTTTGACCGATTTTATCGGATAAATAGCGATCGCGCTCGACACACTGGCGGTTCTGGATTGGGGTTATCAATCGCCAAAGCGATCGCTACTGCCCACAACGGCAGCATCGACGTTCATAGCGAACTGGGCAAAGGCAGCACGTTTACAATCAGACTGCCCTTGCATCATTAAATACACTGCTGCATTTTTTGGCTAATTCGATTTTGGTTTAAGTTAACCGTCATTAAAGGTACTTTTGTTGGCGTTAACCTTAAGAATGAGGAAGGTGCGATCGCGTCTATCTAATTAAATGCTTTAAATTTCTTCCGAATGACCTATCAGGATTTCATCCTAATTTCATTTTTTTGTAAAACACTGAGAAATACCTACTGCTTTCTTGAACTAACTTACAGATCAGGAGCGAGGATAGTTAAATAAATTGATGCCCCTATCTATGCAAATTAATTCTTTTAAAAATGGTTTTTTGGCTGTCACCCTGGTAGCGATCGCCTCCATGACTGGCGGATTTCTGACAGCTTGTTCTAGTGGCTCTCAAAACCAAGCCCAAGCCCCAACCGCCTCCCCATCAGATGCTGGCGGCATGGAACACATGGAACACAGGGGACACGGAAGCGGCATGAATCATAGCATGGCAATGGATTTAGGGCCAGCCGATGCTAATTACGAGCTGCGGTTTATTGACGCGATGAGTGTGCATCATCAAGGTGCGGTGATGATGGCAAAAGAAGCCCAACAAAAATCTAAACGCCCTGAAATCAAGCAGTTGGCTGACAATATTATCCAAGATCAAAACAAAGAAATTAATCAGATGACACAGTGGCGACAGGCATGGTATCCCCAAGCCAGCAATCAGCCGGTTGCTTACGGAGGTGCAGACAAATCCGTCGTCCCCATGTCAGAACAACAACGCCAAAGCATGATGATGTCTGGAGATATGGGCGCTGCTGATGCTGAGTTCGATCTGCGCTTTATTAATGGGATGATTGCTCACCATGAAGGCGCTTTAACAATGGCTGAAGATGCACTGAATAAGTCGAAGCGACCCGAAATTAAACAATTGTCCCAACAAATTATCACTTCACAAAAAGCAGAAATTGAGAAAATGCAGCAGTGGCGACAAGCTTGGTACAAAAAGTAATTGAGATTAATTGAAAGTAGGAACCGCCTACAAAATAGTACCGATAGACAGGACAGGGAAAACTAAAAACTCATATTGGGCAGGATTTTATTGGGCAGAATTTTACCCTTCCTGCGAACGGGGCTACCGCGATCGCGCAAGTCGGCAGATCTCCCCTCCCCAAACCCTTCTCCGATGCGGAGACGGGCTTTTTCCCTGACAGGGGAGGGGTTGGGGAGAAGTTAACAATCATAAGTATTGCGCGGTAAGTGAACGGGGAGGGTTGGGGAGAGGTTCCTGATTTCATCCTAATTTCATTCTTTTGTGCAAACTTAATATCTAGATGGTGGTTTAACGCTGTTGCGGTCAGTATTGCTGGCTATTTCGGCAGTAGGTAAGTGCCCTTGCTAGAGGGCTGGAATAAAACCTCGCTATCCCATCCAAACGCAAGGAACCCCTTAGTTATGCTTTTTTTTGCTTCCAAGCCATCTAAGGCACGCGATCGCTTATTTGGGACACTCCTGAGCCTACTCCTACTGGCTGCACCAACCTCGGTTCTCGCCCATGCTGGACATGGGGATGAGTTTCATGGAGAAACCGAAGCTAGCCAGGGAACTCCCCAAGGGATTCAAGTAGATGCCCAAACAGCAAAACGGATGGGAATCGAGGTAAAACCAGTCTCTCAACAACGGCTGGGTTTTGGCATTAAAACCACGGGTCAAATTGAAACGTTGCCCAGCCAAAAAGCGGAAGTGACAGCACCTACTCCGGGAAAAATCGTTGAGCTTCTCGTGGAACCCGGTGCAGTGGTGCAAGCAGGCAAAGTCGTCGCCGTTATCGCCGCACCCGACTTAGTAGAACTGCGCGTAGGTTCCCAGGAAAAACGAGGCGAAGCCGAAGCGGATCTGCAACAGGCGCAAGCAGATTTAAAGCTAGCTCAAGAAAATTATCAGCAATACTCGCAGATAGCCGCCTCAGACATTCAGCAAGCTCGCACTGAACTAGCAGTCGCTCAAGAACAGTATGAACGCGATCGCGAGTTGGAGCGTGCAGGAGCGTTGCCACGTCGCCAAATGCTGGAGTCTCTTGCTCACCTGGCAGAAGCCAAAACGCAATTGACCAAAGCAACCAGCCGTCGGGAAGTGCTGGAAGCCGAAGCGCAACTCAAACGCGCCAAATCGGCTGTAAAAGTCGCAAATTCCCGGATTCGCCTGAGTAATACCGCTTATCAGACGCGGCTGCAACAACTGGGAACCCGCGCCAATGACAAAGGGTTGGTGACGGTAACAGCTCCCATTTCTGGCACCGTTGCCGACCGGGAAATTACCCTCGGTCAATCGGTGGAGGAGGCGGGGGCAAAGCTGATGACCATCCTGAATAATAATCGGGTGTGGGCTACGGCGAGTATCTACGAAAAAGATTTAAATAAGGTAAAAATTGGGCAACGAGTTAGGGTGAAGGTTGCCAGCTTGCCGAATCGCACCTTCACAGGCAAGATTGCGGTGATTGGCTCGGTTGTAGAAGGGGAAACGCGAGTCGTGCCAGTCAAAGCCGAACTGGATAACCCTGGCGGACAGTTGAAGCCGGGGATGTTTGCAGAATTGGAAGTGTTAACTGACCAAACTCCCGCGCCTATCTTAGTCATTCCGACTTCAGCCGTGGTGGAAACCAATGGCAGGCAGCGAGTTTACGTGCAAAATGGTACCGCCTTTGAGCCAGTTGAAGTCACCTTGGGGCGAACGATGGGAGATGTCGTTGAAGTCAAGGGAAGTTTGTTTGAGGGCGATCGCATTGTCACCCAAGGCGCAATTCAACTGTATGCCCAATCCTTACGCGGCGGCAGCTCAGAAGGCAAAAGCGAAGAGAAACAGCCTTTAATTCCAAACTCAGACGCGATTCATCGGGTTTCTGCCATTCACAACTCACTTCCTTGGTTGTGGGTTTTGCCATCTGGGGGAGCGATCGCATTCGTTGCCTTTTGGTTAGGACGCCGCACCAAAAAAGCCGTCAGTTTGGTAAATTTCTCAGTTCCCGAAATGCCGAAAACTCAGGATTCCGATCCTCAGCAACTAACACCAAAACGGTAGATTATGCCTACCTCTAGCCTGAACGCCTGAGCGAGCTAAGATCCAGAAACGAAGCTGCTGGAGAGCGAGCGTGGTATACAACCCACTGCAAATACCATCTGGGGACTAACTGGCTGATTCTGACGATACCCCAGTGGATATGCAAAATCTAATCCCCACCTTGCTGAGCGCAATTTTAAGTTGGTTGTGGAGCTAAAAGAATCGGAAAGAGCGATCGCACAGTTAGGGAATCTGATCCGCCTCACAAAGAGACAAAATTGTATTCAAAAATGCCTTTAATTCAGGACATACGTTGACAGCATTCATCAGATCGTTTCTCCTCAAAATACTAACAGCATCGCGTGTTTTGCTATAACTGCGGCATTTGCCCTGTTTTTGACCCTGTTCAAAGATTTCTTTAATCCGATAGGACGGTGGATTATCATGATTAACCCGCTCAGGGGAACCACTGGGTGCTGACTTATTACCTCCAGATATTTGCTGAATTGTTGACCAAAACGGTAAAAGCCAAGCCTCAAAATCATACTGCGCTGCATGGGGATAAAATCTGGGGTTATTTCCTACCCAGGATCTCATTTTTTCTTTTGCATCTTGTGCATCTACGAAATCATTAGTACCTGTGTAAACATCTGTTAGTGCAATTACTGCATCATAACCATCTTTCTCCAGCAAATTCTCAACAACACGTCTAAGTTTATCCTCTTTAGGAATACGACCTTCCTGTGGGATAAACTTGAGTTTTGGCATCGGTGGCTCTAGGCGTGACTTTAGAAAATCGTGCAGCTTAGTCTTAAAGGCCATTTCAGTTGCTCCCTCAACCAAAATAGCGATTTTCATGGTCGCCCTCCGATTATATTCATTGCCCAAATCTGATCTAGGCTATAGTCTTTTAGCCAGTGGTCTAAGTCCATTGAATCAGCCCAAGTCATGGTTGTCAGACCATCTTCAGAATCGCACACTAGCACCTCTTTAGGCTCTAGAAATCGAATTAGCCTATCTGAGTGAGTTGCCACAATCAGTTGAGTACGCTCGGCAGCTTCTCTCATCACATGAGCTAATAATCGCAATAACTCTGGATGCAAACTAACTTCTGGCTCGTCAATTAGGGTGACAGCAGATAGATCGCGACTTTGCAGGAGGGTAACTAACCAGAGAAATCGCAATGTGCCCTCAGACAGCTGATCCATATAAAGGG
This sequence comes from Coleofasciculus sp. FACHB-542, assembly GCF_014695825.1. Taxonomy (NCBI): domain Bacteria; kingdom Bacillati; phylum Cyanobacteriota; class Cyanophyceae; order Coleofasciculales; family Coleofasciculaceae; genus Coleofasciculus; species Coleofasciculus sp. FACHB-542. Next base: position 162,696 of record NZ_JACJPB010000017.1, read on the forward strand.
GCTGAGAGAAATTTTTGTCCTTCCAAGTCATTGCCAAAGTTCCTGCTGCTACGGGTGGAAACCCCAATCGTTGAAAATCTGGAAAGGCAGCAGCTAGCGTATCTTCAACTAAAGCAAATCGATCCGAATCTGTTTCCCGCAGATAATAAAGACAGGAAACCAAATCCTCTCCATTGGCTCCTGGCAATGTTGCAGGGCGCATTCGTTGAGGGAGACGTATAGTGCTTTTGGGGGCAACATTCAATTCCCATGACCTGTAAAAAGTACACGAAGCTAATCTCTTTCGTAGATTCTCCGGCTGCTCATACATCTTGGGAACCTGAGAAAGGGAGGTTTCTAAAGGATTATGTTCCCAGCTAGGGCGCAATAGCTTTTCATCAACAGTATTGTAATACTTGATATCCGAGCCACGAGACTCTATGTACTTGAAAGGGTTAGGAGCAAAGGGATATCGCTGTTGGGTCAGAGTTTCTAGACCAATTTCCTCAAATTGACCCTTGAGAATAAGTCTGAGGTAATATTTCAGCGGTTCTTCATTCGGTACAGGCATTGACAAGGAGATTGCCACACTATCTGCCTTATCCCGCGTCACCATTTGACTCAGACCACTCAACTCTGAAATCTTGGACTGTAACTGACCCTTTGCGGACGCTGCCAGGAGTGAGAATATCTCCAAAAAAGAAGTTTTGCCTACACCGTTAGCACCAATCATTACGGTTAGGGGTCGCATATCCACTTGAACTTCAAACAAGCGTCGGAAGCCATCAATCCTGATGTTGTCAAATGTGTTCATACTCAATCTATCTGTAGTCGATTAATACCCTGCTGCCTAGTGTAGTGCTTCAAGCCAAGCTAAACCGACCTCCCCAGCACTACTCTTGCCGTGTCATTACTAAATATCTGGTGCCATCTAATTTCACCCTGATTTCATTTTGCTGTGTCAATTATTTAAAAAGGAGTTCTCTAAACTGACACCTGACAAATGCTCAGTGCGCTCATCAAGTGGTCTATCAAACAACGCTGGCTAGTTGTCCTCGCCGCTATGCTGGTGACAGTTTGGATATTTCGCGTGGCGTCGCAAATGCCAGTGGATGTATTTCCCAGCTTTGCTCCGCCCCAAGTCGAAATTCAAACAGAAGCCCCCGGATTAGCACCAGAAGAAGTAGAATCTCTGGTTACTTTACCGATTGAAAGTGCTATTAATGGGACTCCCGGAGTCACAACAGTACGGTCTGCTTCAGCGGTGGGGCTTTCAGTTGTGAAAGTTATCTTCAATTGGGAAACTGATATTTATCAAGCCCGACAATTGGTGACAGAGCGATTGCAGCAAGCGCAAGAAAAGCTGCCAGAAAGTGTTGATTCGCCACAAATTTCTCCAATTAGTTCTCCAATCGGCACTGTATTGCAATATGCTTTCACTGTTGAAGAAGGCAATAGGCAACAAGCATCTTCACCTAGCACTGACTTGATGGAGGTCAGGCGTATCGTAGATTGGCAGGTTACGAACCGCCTTTTAGCGGTTCCTGGCGTCTCGCAGGTAATCGCTTATGGGGGTGATATTCGTCAGTATCAAATATTAGTCGATCCAGCGAAACTAAAAGCGTTTGATGTGTCTTTACAGGACGTGACTAAAGCCGCAGAAAAGGCTAATGTTAACGCTCCGGGTGGATTTTTGATCGACCCCGACCAAGAGTTATTAATTCGAGGTGTTGGACGGATTGAGTCGATAGAAGACTTGCGACAATCAGCGATTACCGCTCGGAATGGAACACCGATTCGATTAGGCGAGGTCGCTGATGTCAAAATTGGTGCCGCACTCAAGCGGGGTGATGGCAGTTTGAATGGCAAAAAGGCAATTGTGGTCATGATTAATAAGCAGCCACAAGCCGATACTCCCACAGTCACTCGTGCCATTGAGTCGGCAATGAAAGAGGTGAAATCGAGTTTGCCTCCGGATGTAAAAATGACGGTTACTTTCCGTCAAGAAGACTTTATCGACGCCTCGATTGAAAATGTTCGGGAAGCACTCGTTGAAGGCAGTATTATTGTTGCTTTTATTCTTATCCCATTTTTGATGAATTGGCGCACTCTGGTCGTAAGTCTGACCGCACTTCCTTTATCTTTACTGTTAGGATTGCTGGCGTTAAATTGGCTGGAATACGGTCTGAATACGATGACTCTGGGAGGCTTGGCAGTTGCGATTGGTTCAGCCGTTGATGATGCTATTGTGGATGCCGAAAATGTCTATCGTAGCTTACGAGAAAATAAGCTAGCAGGGAAACCAAAGCCACCATTAGAAGTTGTCTTTGAAGGTTGTCAGGAAGTACGTGATTCTCTATTTGGTGCCACTTTAATTACTGTAGTGGTTTTCTCGCCAATTTTTGCTCTTGCAGGTGTGGAAGGTCGCATTTTTACACCGATGGGAGTGGCTTATTTAGTGGCAGTTCTGGCTTCTAGCGTGACTGCACTCACCATCACTCCAGCTTTATGTGCCATCTTATTGCCTCACGGTCATTTGCCAGAAAAAGAACCGTGGGTGGCGAGATTTTTTAAAGGGCTTTATCGTCCGTTTTTAATGTTTTCTTTGCGTAATTCTCAGCTTATTTTGGGAGTTGCGACTGCTAGTTTAGTAGCTGCAATTTTAATTGTCCCCTCCTTAGGACGAGTATTTTTGCCGGAGTTCCAAGAGCGATCGCTCGTCAACACCCTGACTCTCTATCCCGGTGTCTCCCTAGAAGCGACTAATCGCGCCGGTTTTGCCCTTCAGGATGCGCTTAAGGATGACCCGCGCTTTGATTTTATCCAGTTGCGATCGGGGCGTGCGCCGGGAGATGCGGATGCGGCGGGTGTCAACTTGGCGCACTTAGATGTAGAACTGAGTGAAAAGGGGATAAAAGACCGGAAAGGAAGTATTGAAAAGTTGCGAGCGGAATTTGCCAGATTACCAGGAGTTGCGCCGAATATTGGCGGATTTATCTCTCACCGGATGGATGAAGTGCTGTCTGGGGTGAGGAGCGCGATCGCTGTCAAAATTTTTGGCCCGGATTTAGAACAACTCCGCACGCTTGGTAAACAAGTCGAAGAGATTATGAAAACTGTTGAGGGTGTCGTAGACTTGCAACTCGAACCCCAGCTGCCAATTAGACAGGTACAAATCCAGTTCGATCGGCAACAAGCGGCTCGTTATGGATTAACGGTCGGAGAACTTTCCGAAACGATTGAAACTGCACTCAATGGACGTGTCGTTTCTCAAGTTTTGGAGGAACAACAAACTTTTGACCTGGTTGTATGGTTAAAAGAAGATGCTCGGAGCAATCTAGAAACCATCCGCAATTTATTAGTGAGTACACCAACAAATCAAAAGATTCCCTTAGCTCAGTTAGCACAAATTGGCTACGGCACTGGCCCGAATACCATCAACCGCGAGAATGTTTCCCGCTTAATTGTCGTCTCGTCTAATGCTAGCGGTCGAGATTTGCGCTCTGTCGTTGATGAAATCAGAGGCAAAGTTAAACAACAAGTACAATTACCAGCTGGTTACTTTATCGAATACGGCGGTCAATTTGAGTCGGAACAACGCGCTACTCAAAACATCTTGATATTCAGTGCGATCGCATTTGTGGTGATTACGGTCTTAATCTACTTGTCTGTTAAGTCCATCCCCTCAACTGCGATGATTATGATTAATTTACCCTTGGCATTGGTGGGAGGTGTCATTTCAGTGGCATTAACGGGTGGGATTATTTCCGTCGCCTCTCTGGTTGGCTTTATTACTCTATTTGGAGTTGCCACTCGCAACGGATTGTTATTAGTTGATAATTACAACGCTAAATTTGCCACGGGAATGCCTTTTTGGGAAGTAATCATTCAAGGTTCGATGGAAAGGCTCAATGCCATTCTAATGACGGCTTTTACCTCCGCTTTGGGGTTAGCACCTCTGGTCGTGGGAGGTGGCGCAGGAAAGGAAATCCTGCAACCGTTGGCGGTGGTTGTGTTAGGAGGGTTGTTTACTTCTACAGCGTTAACGCTGTTAGTTTTACCCGCTTTGTATGCCAAGTTTGGCAAAGTTTTGCTGCCGAAACAGGTAAATCCGGTGTCCGATCTATAAGTTGCGAAAAGAAGAATTTAAACCACAAAGACGTAAAGGACATGAAAAGAAAATGAAATTATTGAAGGCAAATTTAATTATTTTGGGAAGTGTCGGAGTGCTTTTTTTAGGAGCTTGCACTGGGGAACAGCAGACAGCACAACCTGATAATACTCCCACAGAAGCGAAAACTAATCTTCCTGCTGTTTCTCCTTCAAAAACAGCAGCCAAACCCGATCACTCACAACCCTCCAAAGGCGGTAAAGTCGTCGAGACAGGAAAATATCATTTAGAGTTTGTGCCTGAAAAAGAAGCGAACGGCACTCACTTAGATTTATATCTACAGAAAGGGGACACCCACGAAGCAGTTTCTAATGCCAACGTGACGGCTCAAGTTCAGTTACCCAATGGGAGCCAAAAAACCTTAGACATGAAATACGATGTTCAGGGTAAGCACTACGCTGTTTTGCTACCCGAACAAGCATCAGGAGAGTATAAAGTGGTTATCCTCTCTGAAATTAATGGCGAAAAAGTGAACGGTCGCTTTACCTTTAATCGCTAGCAATGCTAGGGGTGATATCCAGTGGTTTAGTTCCCCGACTTCTTAGAGAAGTCGGGGATCTCGCTTTAACGAATCATTTGGGACTGCTGTTGTAGGTTAGGTTTAGGAATGAAACCCAACCTAATACTAAAAAATGACATCGTTTCATTCAGCTCTTTTACTGAAAATCCCGTACTCTTAGAATGCTAAAGATTGGATTTAGTCGTTGCCTGTGACCTTTTGAATCAAGTCTTGTGCTTTTTCGATTAAATTAGAGTCGTTATTGTTTTCTGTGGAATTGAGTACAGTCTTTTCGTTTGCCTTTTCGCTATAGTCAAAGGGTTCATTGGGGTTTGCTGATTTTTGCTGCTTATCCTCTTCAAGAAAACCTGTTGCTTCGCTATATTGATAGGCGCGGTCAACTCGGTCGTCTGATGTCAGCTTATCTCTTGAATGTAATACTGCATAACTAGGCTGTGCGGCGATGAATAAACTTGCCACACTGATTAAAGTCATTAAACTTAAAACAAAAATATTTTTATGGAGTTTTTGTTTTAAAGTTACTAAAATTCGTTGCATGGAAATTTCCTCCCAATTGCTTTTTGTGAGAATTGATGATGCGCGAGTAGATAGGACTACTAACACAATTTATTAAGTACGAAATGAATCGTACTTATCTAGTTACATCTATGCCGTCTGCCGCAGGATACATTCGTTTATTTTTTTAACCATTCATGATGAATTTTTATTCCTCGGCTCTGCATAGTTTGTTCAAATAAATCGGTGGAAAGTGCTTGTTCTACAGGCCAGACGCCTGGTTTTTTGAGTTTGCCTGCTAGCAATAATTCGGCAAGGGTGCCGGTGCCATAACCGGCTGCCACGGCTGTATTTTCATGCACTAAAGTTGAGCAATAACTTGCTGGCTGATCATCTTTATAACCGTTGACTTCAGAGCGAATTGCTACACCGATGCCAGTGAAGCGATCGCTAACATCTGTCATTCGGTGGCTGACGCGAGCTAAAAATTCGATGACTTTTGGATTGTTGAGCCAGCTAGAGGGCCACCAGTGGGCAACGCTCCAAGTTAGATAATTGTAAAAATCGGGAACTGTACCAAATTTGGTAATGACGGTTTTAACAGGAAAAGTGTCGGGTAGCGTGAAGGCTTCTGGCATATCAAACCAGTAAACGCCGATGCGACCATAGGGAGCAGGAAATTCAATGGTTTCGCGAGCGCTATACGGCTTGATTATCTGCCACTGACCATTTATCCAAGCTTTAAAAGGGCTTTGTAGCCCTAAAAATGTTGTTCGCATCACCGTAATGCCAGCGCCCCCCGACCCCGATACTAGATAGCTCAGATGAATGCGTTCTGTCTCATCTAGTTGCTCGACGCCCTGGCGTACCATGCTATTAGAAATACCGGGGAAAATACCCGTATTAATAATTGCTGTAACTCCAGCAGCAGCAGCTTCGTCTCGGAAATCCAATGCTTTGCGAGTAAAAGATGGGTGATCGCTGACATCCAGATAGTTGACACCCACTTCTATACAAGTTTTTAGGACTTGGGCATCTCGGTAGTGAAATGGTCCCGCACAGTGGATTACAAGATCGCAAGCAGCGATCGCATCCCTCAACACTTCTCGATCCGCTAAATCTAAAACCTGGAATTGCACTTGCGATCCCAGCTTTTCGCTGACCAACGTTGGCAAGCTTGCAACACCGTGCGCCCCGATTGGGTTTCTGCCAGTAACGGTAATTTGCGCCTGTGTGTGAGCGACGATATCCGCCGCCACATTGCTACCAATCCGTCCGCTTCCTCCCAGAATTAAAACCCGTGTCATTAATCAAGTTGTTAACGCTATCTTCAGTTCATCAGGTTTGCCTGCTTCTCTCCATCGGTACCAAGGCAGACTTTTTTTCAGTAGAACAGACAAATTTTATCGAAATCCGGAAGATCAATTTGTCGATCGGCTGACCTACATGAGATATTAGATGACTTTCACACCCAGCTTTGGGAAGTAGTATCTACCCGAAAACTTCACTTTGTTACATTATACTTAAGAAAGATGTATAAAAAAATCTTCTATGATAACAAACAAATACCCATGAAGTACCCATAAAGCGGGCATCAATCGTTCGTGAATCAAGGAAAATAAAATCTTTTTTTTAATTGCTAAGAACTCCTAAATTCTAAAGATAACTTTAGGTTGGCATCATTGAGTTGCGAATGAAGGGAGTAATTAGCTGGATTTGGTATAACTTCTCAATGGAAGTGTCCAGCGGTGAAAAAGGAAATTTTCGAGCAGCAGATTGAGGCGACCTCACAACGCCGGAAAGAGCTTTGGCAACGAACTGAGGAATTTCCCACCCAGGACAAGCAACTACTGGTGGAAAGTTTGCAAGAACACGACCAAACTCTAGAAGAATTGCAAGTAACTTTAGAGGAACTGCGATCGCAGAATGAAGAGCTAATCGCCAGCCGTCAGACTGTGGAAATCCAGCGACAGCGCTACCAAGATTTATTCGAGCTGGCTCCAGACGCTTACTTGGCGACGAATCTTGATGCCGTGATTCTAGAAGCCAACCAAGCGGTAGCGCACTTGCTGAATATTTCTCAGGAACACTTGCTCGGCAAACCGTTAGTTATTTTTGTAACGGGTAAGGCTTTGCAAAACTTTTATACAAACTTAAGCCAATTCCTCGCAACTGACCAAGTAAGCAAATGGGAGGTTGAGATTCAAACCCGGCAGGGTACGCGCTTTCCCGCCACCTTCAAAGTTAAGGCAGTGCGCGACTCAAGCGGGCGGGTGGTAGAACTGCTCTGGCTGTTACAAGACATTACCGAGCGCAAGCGGCACGAAGCGGCTTTTCAGAGCGATCGCCATCTTCTTGAAACCCAAGTCGAACAACGAACCGCTGAGCTTCTGGAAACCAACGAGCGGCTCAAACAGGAGATCGCTAAACGTCAGCGGGCTGAAAAAGCGCTGTGGCAGCGGGCGGAAGGGGAATGGGCGATCCGGGTGATTACCGAACGCATCCGCCAGTCGCTCAACCTAGAGGAAATTCTCAACACGACGGTAGCAGAAATTCGACAAGTTCTAGGGAGCGATCGCGTACTGATTTTCCGCACAGAGCCGAATGGGGATGGCGTCGTGGTGGCTGAATCAGTAGATGCAGATTGGCTCTCATTCTTAGGCAATACCGCACCCGCAGCCATGTTTAGAGAATGTATGCCCCTCTATCGGCAGGGGAACGCTAGAGTAATTGATGACATTCAACAAGTAGGGTTTCCAGCAGATATCACTGAGTTTTTCCACTCGTCGCAAGTCAACGCCGCCTTAGGCGTTCCCATCATGCATGGCGGTCGGTTTTGGGGGTTACTTGCAGCTCATCAATGTTCGGCACCGCGTCACTGGGAACCGCTAGAGATCGATCTGCTCAAGCAATTGGCAATCCAAGTATCTATTGGCATTCAGCAATCAGAACTGTATCGGCAAGTCCAGCAACTGAATACGAACCTGGAACGCCAGGTACGCGATCGCACTGCCCAATTGCAACAAGCGCTCGACTTTGAAGCACTGCTCAAACGCATCACCGACGATGTCCGCGATCGCCTTGATGAAAACCAAATTTTACAAGTTGTCGTCTGGGAATTAGGCGTCGGGCTGAATATTGATGGCTGCGATACAGGTTTATACGATGCCGACCAGACCACGTCTACCATCAGCTACGAATACACCCTGGGAATCCCTTCTGCTCAGGGACAGGTAGTGCAGATGGCAGACTTCTGGGAGGGTTATTCTCAGCTGCTGCAAGGCAAATATTTCCAATTTTGTCAGATGGTGCCCGATAGTCGAGGTGCGCTGACCAGACTCGCTTGCCCCATTGTTGATGACCAAGGGGTACTGGGGGATTTATGGTTATTTAAGCCCCAGCAAGACGTCTTCAGCGAGCTAGAAATTCGACTGGTGCAACAGGTCGCGAATCAGTGCGCGATCGCCCTTCGGCAAGCCCGGCTGCATCAAGCAGCGCGATCGCAAGTCGAGGAACTGGAAAAACTCAATCGCCTCAAAGATGACTTTCTCAATACCGTTCCCCACGAGTTACGCACACCAGTCTCTAACATGAAAATGGCGATTCAGATGTTGTCCATTGCTTTGAATCGTGACTATGCCTTATTTGCCGAAATGGGCAAGCCGAGGGAACAACAAAGCAAAGTCGCTCGCTACTTTCAGATTTTACAGAACGAGTGCGAACGAGAAATTCGCCTGATTGATGACCTGCTGGATTTACAAAAACTCTATGCAGGCGCTCACCCTTTATTACTGAGTGCGATTCAGCTCCAGGAATGGCTGCCGCCCATTGTAGAACCTTTTCAAGAGCGAGCCAGAAACCACCAGCAAACCTTGCTCCTTGACCTCCCTCGCGACCTCCCTCGCTTCATCTGCGACCCCACGACGCTAGGCAGGATTTTGAGCGAGTTACTAGAAAACGCCTGCAAGTACACCCCCGCATCAGAAACGATCGCATTCAAAGTCCAGAGTCAGCCAGGGAGCGTTCAGTTTAGCGTCAGCAATTCCGGCGTGGAGATTCCGGAACGCGAACTTCCGCATATCTTTGACAAGTTTTACCGCATTCCCAGTAATGACCCGTGGAAGCAAGGGGGAACGGGATTAGGGTTGACGATCGTGAAAAGATTAATCGCCCATTTGAAAGGGACTCTGCGAGTGGAAAGTAAGGATCGTCAGACCTGCTTTATCCTCGAGTTACCGAGCGATCGCTCAGCTCAAATTATCTCCTAATCCTTTCATTCGTAGGGGCACGGGCAATGCCGTGCCCCGATTTATCGCTACGAAATTTTAAACACAGACTCAACCGTAGATTTGAGAGAATTTCCCGCATCCTTCAGCTTTTGGGCAATTGGCTGCTGAGTATGCAGGAACACACGAGCGCAGTTGCGTCCCGGCATCCCGGAAATAGAACCGCCTGGATGAGTACCCGCACCGCTGAGAAATAACCCTTCAATCGGAGTTTTGTAGTTCGCCAATTCCGGCAACGGACGGAAAAAGACCATTTGGTCGAGGGTCATATCAACGTGGTAGTAGTTCCCCTTATAAGCGCCCAAGCGATCGCCGAGTTCCGCTGGACTTTCAACAGCACGAGCGATAATCGAGTGCTTGAGATTCGGTGAATAATCGGCTAGCTTATCTAACACGCGGTCTGCGACTTTGTTTTTCAGTTCATCTGTCCAGCCAGTACCATGCAAACCCGTACCTTCTGCACCGGCAATCTGATAAGGTGCGAAAAACTCAATCCACAGCGTATGCTTGCCTTCCGGAGCCATTGACGGATCGAGTACCGTGGGTACGACCACATACATTGAGGGATCGGCATCGGGAATATTGCCGATAGAAGCCTCGCTGTGAGCGATTTCCACATGGCGCACCGAGTCAGCAATTAGAACTGAGCCAATCAGGTACTCATCCTGGTGGTTGTGGTGTTCAAAACGCAAAGGCTCGGATAGGGCGCAATCGATCTTGAGAATCGTTTCGTTGTTGTTGACAATTCTGCGCTCTAAGCGTTCCCTTAAATTCGGGTCGGCTGAATCAACATCGCTCTCATCCATGTGGCGTAGGAACAAGCGCTTGGCATCAATGTTGGAGATCACCCCAGTTTTAGCGCGGTATTCGGTGCCACCTGCCACCCGCACGCCCACTGCACGACCGTCATCGATTAATACTTTTTCAACGGTCTGGTCGCACAGGACGACACCGCCTTTACTTTTCACTAACTTCAGCAAAGCATCAACCAGTGCGCCGCTACCACCTTTAGGTCGCGCCATTCCGGGGTCATGGCGCATCGCCATCATGATTGAACCGACAGAAATGGTTTTTTGGGACGGAGGTGCGCCAAGCTCTGCGGAGAGTCGAGCCAAGGGCGCTTTCAGAAACTCGGAATCAAACCACTCGTTGAGGATATCTTCCGGGCTGGTGAGCATGGTACGAATCAGATCCAACGTCTTATTTGGCCCACCCAAGACGGAGAATAAATCTTGCAGCTTTTTGAGGTCGTAATTGCCAGCAATGTCAACGATCGATTTTGGCGGTGCGTTGAACACCGGGATCATTGCACCCAGTACGCGCTGCCAGTACTCGGTATATTCGGCATATTTTTTGGCATCGCGATCGCTATAACGTGCAATCTCTGCACAAGTTTTTTCAACGGATTTGTGACCTAAAAAGTATTTGCCATCAGGATGGGGGCAAAAAGCGACTGGGTCGCAATATAAATATTCCAAGCCATATTTAGTGAGTTCTAACTCTTCGACTACCGGACCCAAGTGAATGAACTCGTGGTCAATCGAGCAGAGGTTGAACTTAAAACCCGGTGCCTCTTTCGGTAAGATTTCTTCGGTTGTTGCGCCGCCGCCCGGAATGGAGCGCTTTTCTAGTAACAGAACGCTATAGCCTGCTTTGAGCAGATAGGCGGCACAGACAAGTCCGTTGTGACCGGCACCAATAATGACAACATCGTACTCTTGCATGGACAATACTCTCAGACCCGTGTATATCCCCGATTCTAAGAAAGTTAAGAACTTTAAAGGGTCTATCACTCGAAGGATATCCTCCGCCCGGAGCCGCCAGCTAGACGCGGGAGAAAACGCCTTTAGGGCTGTTTGTGATGAGGCGCGAATATCAGGGCAAGCACAGGGCAAGCAGCCGCTAAGGGCATGGCGTCTACTCGGAGAGGCGTAGGGCAAAGCGGACAGAATCGTGAGAGGTGGTGAGAGATGGTAAGAGGCGCGATCGCGCTCATGCCAAGCGAGGCGTTAGCCTAGCGCAGAAAAAGTCAGTTCGCTGATTTTCTTCGTTAACCGCGGCTAAACTCTAGCCCAAAGCAATTCTCGCAGTTATACTGGCTAGGTCTACATCGTCTTGGAACGGGTCAGCACTACAGAATATGAATCCTGTTGTCAAAATTGTTCAACCCTCTGGCATTTTAGACGGTATGAAGGCGACTCAGTTTCGTCAAGAAATTAGCGATATTGTTGAAAACGGAGGCAATATGGTGTTAATTGACTTTAAGGACGTTACCTTTATGGATAGTTCTGGGTTGGGGGCGCTAGTGCTTGCACTCAAAACTGTTCGCGCCGCCGGTGGTAAACTCTTTATTTGCTCGATTAATGAGCAAGTAAGAATGTTATTTGAACTGACCAGTATGGATCGCGTCTTTGAAATCTTTCCGAATCGTGAAGAATTCAATAACGCGATTAGTCAATAGCTAATGGCTAATCGCTAATGGCTAATCGCGATCGACAATTAGCACTTAGCAATTAGCACTTAGCACTTGACTAATCAAAGTTGATTTGCAGCAACGATAAATCATCGTCAAAATAGTCTTTTGGATTCCTATCTTGAACAGAATTTACTATCCGATCTAGATTATTCTGATGATTTTTCGGAAATTCCGTCAGCAGATCGATGAATGCGTCAAGACCCCAAATCGTGCCATCTGGTTGGTTAATTTCATAAATTCCATCACTGAAAATGTATAGGGTACTGGATTTTTCCACCTCGCAGCTACCATCCATAAATTCAGCATCAGGAAACATCCCAACTGGCAACCCTGGGGTTTTTAAGCGTTTGACTTGGGTTACTAAATTCGAGTTTGCAGAGATTAAAACTGCCGGTGGATGCCCAGCACTGGCGTAAACTAGGGTGCGCTTAACTCGGTTATAGACTCCGTACCAGATAGTGAAATATTTATCATTTCGCTGAGTCATCTGGAACGTTTCATTCAACGCCTTCAGGACATCACTAGGCTCATAGTAATTAATTTTCGGAAGGGCTTGGCTTTTGAGTAAGTTCATTACAGAAAGAGACGGTAAAGCAGCCCGCAATCCATGTCCGGCGACATCTAGCAGATAAATCGCTAAATGATCTGGATCTAGCCAGTAATAATCAAAGCCATCCCCTCCTAATTGGCGGGAAGGAACAAAACGAGAATCAATGGTTACAGGAGGTGAGGTCAGCGGAGAAGGAAGGATGGAACACACATACTCGGCTGCTTCTGCTAATTCCGCCTCCAACAGCAGTTTTTGGTGCTGCAAGTCGTGGCTGAGTTGGTGTAACCTCAAGCCTGCCCGCACTCGCGCCTTCAACTCATACATATCGATGGGCTTGCACAAAAAATCATCTGCCCCAGCATCCAGCCCTTTCACCCGATCCTCGACGGAACCCATCGATGTCAGCAAAATAAAGAAAGTTGTTGAAAGTTCTGCGGTTGCCTTGACCTGACGGCACACTTCCAGTCCGTTCATGCGCGGCATGATCCAATCGCAAATTACCAGTGCGGGTCGTAACTTTTGCGCTAGGGTCAAACCGGCTTCGCCATCGCTGGCGACGGTTAACTCATAACCCTCGCTTTTTAGCGTTCTTTTGAGCAATAGCTGAATCGCCGGGTCATCATCAATAATCAGAACTTGAACCATGAGATAGAGGGACTACAGGTCGCTTAAGATGGAAGGCAGTTAAAACTGAAGGATGACACCTGAGGCAAGTGTGAAGATCGCTAAACTTCACCGAAAATATGCCCAATCATAAACAAGTATAGTCATCGGTTGCTCGAAGTTATCTAGGCTTTCCACTCGTTACTGACTCGCATTATGATGATCAACATTGTTACTGCGATCGAAAATGCTCATGTAGATATTTTGAGAGCCGTCATCACCAAATCTAGCAAGTTCTACGCCCAAAGCTATCAATACTTCCAGTCTAAGCACCTCCGACTTCTTGACTCATGCCACCCATTCATGAGGCTAATGAGAAAGTGGCACGCTGCCCACTAACCAGAAAATTCATTGCGATCGCAACGATTACCTATAGGCTAGACTGGATTCTCTCTAATTTGTGCCGATGTTTAATACAAAGTTTCAGTGTCGTTGATTAAAAAGGCTTTGAACAGTTGAAACTCATCAAAAAAATCTCTGTACAAGTTTCCAGCGACCTCAAGGCGTTAGATGGTGTTTTGTCATGGTTTGAAGGTTTAAATCAACCTGAGATTCCTAAAAAAGTTTGGCTACAGTGCCAATTAGCTCTGGCTGAAGGCTTTACTAACGCAGTTCGTCATGCCCACAAAGGCAAAACTTCAGATGTTCCAATAGATATTGAAGTTAATTTGTTTTCGGAATGTTTAGAAATCCGAATTTGGGATCAAGGACCGCCTTTTAATTTAGAAGCCCGCCTTAAAAAACCAGAGGAGATCAGCAAGAATGCCACGGGGGGGCGGGGTATCGCCATTTTACAAAAAATCGCGGACTATCTGAGTTATACCCGCACTGACAACCGGAATTGCCTGTTAGTTGTAAAAAATTATTCTAATTTGTTAGCCTCTGATTGAATTTCACACAAAGATAAGTAGAAGTTTAATTTCTAATAAGATTTTAATCTTCACAACTGGAGAAAGAAAAGAGATTTATAGACCTAGAAGGCTGTAGGATCGAGGGTTAAGAGGCTAGGAGTTGGCTGAAGGACGGACTACTTAGCGTCTGGAGTACAAATGTCTTCAGGAAAACGGTTTTTGGGTTGATGAGCGCCTACCGGCTGAAATAACCATACAACAGAGCGAGCAATGGGATGGGTGCGAGTAGCGATCGCGCAATCCTAGCACTGCTGACGAACCTACCCTACGGGAAGCCAACGCCATTTTACGTTTTTAGCTTCTCGCGCACTTAATTTACAAGAGGAATCTGAGATTATGACCGCACCGACTCAAGAGGCGATGTTAGCGACGCCTGCTTTTTGCGATGGAATTCAATATTTTGGCGAGAATTTGCCAGGATTTGAGACGGCTGGAAAATCTCCTGCCATAGAAGAAGGTAAGTCAAGCATCGCATCTCCCACCGATCCGGCTGCTGTCTTCCAAACTTTATTGTATGCAGATGCTTTACGCTATTTGACCCTGCAAGTCACTGCAAGTAAGGCGTCTGGGCACCCTGGCGGTTTTGCGAGTCAAGCGGAAGCGTATGCCGCATTGGTTATGCTCGGTTACAAGAATATCATCACCGAAGTCGGGCATCACGCCCCCGGATTTTATAGTGCCATGTTCTTGGATCGGTCGCTAGAGGACATGGGAATCACGACCGTGCAGCAATTGCGCGATCGCTTCCGGGAAAAGCACGGACTCTTAGGACACCTCTCCGGCTACATTCCTGGCATTCTCGCACCCGCGGGTCCCTTGGGACAAGGGCAACACTTCGCAATGGCAGCAGCAAAGCTGCATCGCGACAAGCTTTTCCCCTTCACCCTCGGCGACGGAGGCTTAGGCGAACCCTACATTATGAGTGGGATGGGACACTTCCACACGGCTTACCCCGAAGCCACGAATTTCTTGCCGGTGCTGGTTTGGAACGGCTACAGCCAGGAACACCATAGCATGGTGTCCACTAAGTCCAACGAGCAGATGATCGGTTACTGGCGTGGCAATGGGTTTGAAGAAGTTGTCTTAATTAACGCTAAAGACTTCGACGATCAAAACCAGCCAGGAGATTATGTTGATAGCACAGCCTTTTCCTTCGAGAAGCGGCTGGAATTCACCAAAGCGGTGCTACTGGCAGTAGATAAAGCAGCGAAATCTGCACTCGGCGGCAAACTCACCGTACTGATTATTAAACAGCTCAAGGGTGCGGGTGTCCACGCCAAAGGTGCAAAATCCCACAACCTCTATCCTAAAGACACCCTGGATAGTGCCCACATCTCCAACGCTTTGAAAGCACGCGCCTTATCCTCTGCGGCGTGGGAATTGGTGCGGACGAATTGCGAACGCGCCGGTGGTGGTCCCGCAGCTAAGACCGTTGTGACAGAATTTGAGTTACCGTTGCCAGACTTGGGTGAATTGCCCTTGGAAGAATATTCTGTCGGTGGCGAGGCAAAGGTGTCAACGACAGCAATGGGGCGTTTGGTGGGGAAAGTGGGAGAAAGCGATCGCAATTTCCTTGTTACCAACGCCGATGGCAACGAAGCTTCTGGGATTGCCAATATTAACCAAGCCCTCAAGATTATCCACCCCACAGTGGACGATCTCTACAATCAAACACCCCAAGGGCAAGTTTACGAACCCCTGAGTGAAGACGCTTGTGCCGGGTTAGCGGTTGGCTTATGCCTCATGGGTGCTAGAACTCTCTGGTGTTCCTACGAATCCTTTGCCATCAACGGCTTACCGATTTGGCAAACCGTAACGCAAGCGATGGCAGAATTACGGCGTCCCACTCCTTCTACGATTACTTTATACACTGCTGGAGCATTGGAACAAGGGCGTAACGGTTGGACGCACCAACGTCCGGAAATCGAAGCGTATTTTGCCGCCATGATGCGGAATGGCAACGTTTTCCCCCTGTTTCCCCCTGATGCGAATAGTATCCAAGTCTGCTATGAATGGGCGTTGACAACGAAGAATAAGGGAATTGTGATTACTGCCAGCAAGTCGCCGCTACCGATTCGCACGACTTTTGAACAAACTCGCCAAGGGTTGCGCGACGGTGCCATTGTGCTGCATGAAATCCCCGGTGACAAGATGGTGGTGTTTGCCGTGATTGGCGATATGACGCTGATGCCAGTCTTTGAAGCCGCCGCGTTTTTAGAAACCGAAGGAATTGGGGCGCGGATTGTCTCGATTGTTAATCCCCGCCGCTTGTATCGTCCCCATGATGTCTCCTGGGATACCTGTTCCGAATCCGATGGCGACTTTTTGGACGATGCTGGCTTTGCCAAGCTATTTAATGGTGATGCCTTAGTTGGCGTCACGGGTGGCGCTTCTGGGATGCTAGAACCCATCATGCTTCGGAGTAACTGCAAGCGCGATACTTTCGCCTGGAAGCGTGGCGAAACGACAGCGAGTGCGGGTGAATTGATGGCATTTAATGGATTAACTGCCGAAGCGTTAACGAAACGCGCGATTGAGTTAGTGCATTAAGTTTAGTTAGCTCATAAAGTTTGATCGCTCTCTTGTTTATTCAGGAGAGCGATATCACTACTTGTTGTATTATTTAAAGTTAGTAGCAGCTAAACACAAATTTAAAACTAATATTTTAAATACAACAAGAACAATTTTTGCTTATCTTATTTTAAATTTAATTGATTTTTCCGTACATTAGAAATAAAGTTACTCATACTGAAGATATTTAAGAGCGTCTTTTATCTTTAAATTCCATATAAGTAAATTTTTAATAGTGTCTAGTTTTATAAATTAAATTTAATTCAAGAATTAACCTAAAGTTTGAAGCAGTTATAAAAATAGAAAAGCGATTCTATCCTTCTATCCAAACAAATTATTGCAGGCGATCGCCTATACTAATAAATTAAAACTTTCTGTCACGAATTTGAAGCATTGGAGATTAGAGTCAGCGTGCAGAAAGAGATGAGAAAATTATAGGGGCAGCGTTCGGATTTAGCATGACAACCAAACCAAAAATTATTGTCCTTGATGATGACCCTACTGGTTCTCAGACGGTTCACGGCTGCTTGCTGCTGACGCGCTGGGATGTAGATACCTTGCGGTTGGGGTTGGCGGACGAGTCACCGATTTTCTTTGTACTGACGAATACGAGGGCGCTGACTCCAGAAGAAGCGGCAAAGGTTACTAGAGAAGCTTGTCACAACTTGAAGCAAGCCATTACCCAATCAAACACCGATGATTTTCTAATTGTCAGTCGTTCTGACTCCACTCTGCGCGGACATTATCCAGTCGAAACAGATGTGATTGCCGAAGAATTGGGTTCCTTTGATGCCCATTTCCTGGTTCCTGCCTTCTTTGAGGGGGGACGAGTGACCCGCGACAGCGTACATTATCTGATAATTGACGGCGTTCCGACACCCGTTCATGAAACTGAGTTTGCCCGCGATTCAGTCTTTGGCTACCACCATAGTTATCTGCCTGATTATGTGGAGGAAAAGACAAAAGGTAGAATTCCAGCTAACAAGGTAGAACGCTTTTTACTTGCAGATATTCGGGCTGGAAGTTTGGAACGGCTGATGAACCTCAGTGGCAATCGGTGCGGCGTCGTAGATGGGGAAATTCAAGCAGATTTAAACCGCTTTGCAGAAGATATTCTAGCAGCAGCCAGTCAGGGAAAACGCTTCCTATTTCGCAGTGCTGCCAGTATCTTAACCGCCTTGGCTGCTTTGCCTCCGCAACCTGTAGCCGCAGAAGATATGGCGCAATATGTGCGGGAAGGCAAACCGGGCGCAGTGATTGTCGGTTCTCATGTCAAAAAGACGACACAACAGCTAGAACAACTGCTAAAAGAACCGGGTACAGTTGGCATTGAAGTAGAGATTGAACGTTTACTTGATGATTCTGCCACTGCGTTAGGAAGTCTCCTGAAGGAAACACTGGAAAAGGTTCACGCAGCGTACAATTCGGGGAAAACGCCTGTAGTTTACACTAGCCGCAAAGAACTTACTTTTAAGGATGTGCAAACGCGGTTACTGTTTGGGGAAGATGTTTCTGCTTTGTTGATGGATATCGTACAGGGTTTACCTGCAAATATTGGGTTTCTCATCAGCAAAGGCGGCATTACTTCTAATGATGTGTTGAGTACAGGTTTGGCGTTAACTTCAGCGCGGTTACTCGGTCAAATTCTGCCCGGATGTTCAATGGTACGGACTTCAGAAAATCATCCCCAATTTCCGAATTTGCCTGTGGTATTGTTTCCCGGCAACGTGGGGGATGCCGATGGGTTAGCCACGGTTTACCGGCGTCTGAGTCAGTAGCGTTAGCCAACGGAAGGTTGAAGGTTGAGGAATAAGAAGTTCTCCCCTTGCCCTCTTGTCTCCTTGCCCTGATGCCGCTTGCCTATATCATGGATAATTAGTCAATCCACCCAGGTCAGGCTTTTCGTCCATGACTTCTGATTCGTCCGTTCCGATAGCTGTTTCAGTTGTTCCCGAAAATACAGGGGAAGTAAATTGCCACGAACAAGTCCGCATCAAAAGCGACCAGAGGTGGCTGACATTAATTTTGCCCCCGGAAGCGGAGACACCCACCACGGCTAGCTGGTCTGACCTTTGGCAACAGCTGAAGCAGCGCCTCAATGCCGGTGAACGCTTCTGGCAGCCGAATACAGAGGTGCATTTGGTGGCAAAAGATCGCTTATTAGATGGACGCCAGCTGCAAGCGATCGCAGATGCCCTTGCCGAAGATCGGTTGCAACTCAAGCGTGTCTACACCAGTCGCCGTCAAACTGCTGTTGCGGCAGCAGCAGCCGGTTACTCGGTGGAACAGGCACCTCCGGTTTCCCCCCTCAATCAACCGCCTTCGCCGCCAACGACTGTATTAGCTGAACCCCTATATGTGCAAACGACTGTGCGTTCGGGAGTGGAAATTCGTCATCCCGGTACTGTCATTATCCTGGGAGAAGTGAATCCGGGCGGCAGCATCATCGCATCGGGCGATATCTTAGTGTGGGGACGTCTGCGCGGGATTGCTCATGCTGGTGCCGAGGGCAATCAAGAGTGTTTAATTATGGCGCTACAGATGGAACCCACCCAACTGCGAATCGCTGATTATCTGGCGAGGGCACCGGAAAATCCACCCGCTCAATTTTATCCGGAAGTTGCCTACGTAACGCCGGAAGGAATTCGGATCGCAAGAACAACTGAGTTTTCTAAAACTCAGTCTTTATCGATGGGGGTTGGACGTTAAAGAGGCAATCTAGGGCGAGTGATAAGTTCTGTAGGGGTTGTAAGGGCGATGTCTACTTGGTGCCTGCCCTCAGTTTGGCGCTAGTTTTAAGTTAAGGCGTTATTATTTTTGAGGAGTAAGTATATACTGAACTCAAAACAAAAAAACTCAAAAATAATTGATTGACCTAATTTAAAACACCAAAATCAAAACTCTCTCAAGGGCGAATTTACTAGGCATAGCTGTGGGAGAATAGACAATTCGATTAAACTCGCCCCTATACATTCACGCACTAAAACGAAGCTAAGAACTTTTCAACATGAGTCGCATTATTGTGATTTCCTCCGGCAAAGGAGGGGTGGGGAAAACCACCGTAACGGCAAATTTAGGTATGGCTTTAGCTAGGGCGGGGCGTCAAGTTGCTCTAGTCGATGCGGATTTTGGCTTGAGAAATTTGGATTTGCTGCTGGGGCTGGAAAATCGGATTGTCTACACGGCGGTTGAAGTCCTGGCAGGCGAATGTCGGTTAGATCAAGCGTTGGTGAAAGATAAGCGGCAACCGGGACTGGTATTATTACCCGCTGCCCAAACCCGAACCAAGGAGTCAATTAGCCCAGATCAGATGAAACAGCTGGTTAATGAATTAGCTGCGAAGTACGAATATGTCTTGATTGACTCTCCGGCGGGGATTGAGATGGGCTTCAAGAATGCGATCGCTGCCGCCCAGGAAGCCTTGATTGTGACAACGCCAGAAATTGCCGCGGTACGGGATGCTGACCGGGTTGTCGGCTTACTAGAAGCCCAAAACATTAAGCGTGCCCACCTGATCGTCAACCGCATTCGACCGGCAATGGTGCAAGCCAATGACATGATGTCGGTAGAAGATGTGCAGGAACTTCTCGCCATTCCTTTAATTGGTGTGATTCCTGACGATGAGCGGGTCATTGTCTCCACCAATCGGGGCGAACCTCTGGTACTGGCTGAAAATCCCACCCTACCGGGAACGGCATTTTTCAACATTGCCCGCCGCCTAGAAGGGGAGCCAATTGAGTTTCTGAATTTGGATGCTGGGAATGACAACTTCTTTTCTCGCATCCGAAAATTATTGTGGTCTAAGATTATCTAACCTTCACATCTGCCCGATCCATGATTAGCGAACTTTTAGAACGACTTTTTCCTCGCATTAGTGCTGACAACAGCCGCGCGGAAGTCAAGCGCCGCCTGCAATTGGTCATTGCCCACGATCGAGCTGATTTAACACCAGAGATGGTGGAGTCAATGCGGAAGGAAATCTTGGAAGTCGTCTCTCGCTATGTCGAAATCGAGGCAGAGGGGTTGGAGTTTTCTCTAGAAAGTAACCAACGGGCAACGGCATTGATTGCCAATTTGCCCATCCGGCGGGTCAAAGCAGATGCGGAGCCTGGGGATACATAATAGCGATCGCTCCTGAATGCGCTCAATGCGATCGCGCTCATGCGAAGCGAGGCGTTAGCCTAGCGCTGAAAGAGTCAGTTCGCTACTGTGCATAGGAACTTCCTGACATCTGCGGGAGGGGGGCACTCATCCTATTAAAGCCTTCATCAAGTTTTTAATCCTATTTTTATTTCTTGAAACTAAAATAAATCGGCTTCTTTCTCAGGCTTTTATGTTCTCCTGTCTCCTAAGAGCGAACTTAAGTTTTCATGCAAACTTAGGGCGAATTAATCTAATTCTTCATCTAACTTCATCCCCTGTCTAAAGCCAAACTTAACCGGATTGGTTGTTTTTACTGCTGTGGGTGGATAGGAAATTTATGGGTTGCCTTTAACAATAAAAAGAGAATCACTCCAACATTTAAAACTCTTTTTCCACAAAAAAAGAGCTTTTCAGGAGTCCGAGCGGGGCATCGATAAAACCCGTTGCAGCATTAATAATATCTACTTTTGAGGATGAGCCGGTTCAATGACTACCTCTTTGTGGAAACATCTATCAGCCGGTGTCGCGACCACCTGTATCGCTTTGGGAACAGCCGCACCCTCTTTAGCAACCACTCTCTCCGGTTATGCAACGACCGGAAACATGATGAGTGGGATGCAGATTACAGTTGGTTTCCTGGATGGGACTTCCCAAACGGCAACTTGGGGGGTGACAGATTCTATTTCGGGAGGAGCATTTGGAAATGGCTGGTCTCTCACCCAAGCGGGTAATACATACGGTTACGATCCAGCCTATGGTGCATACGGCTGGAGATTGACCCACTCCGGCGTCAGCCCCATTGCCTCGCTGCTAATCAATGCAATTCCTGGAAATGCCGTTTTTGATACTTATCCTTATTTAAATGGTCCCCAGAATACGCCTGGGTCAGCAGAGGGTTGGGAGTTCCAGGTACTATCAGGGCAATCTCCCTCTGCCTATGCCTACTCAGTTCCGATTGACATTTCAAGAGGCGACTTATTTGGGGCACTGTCGATGTCCTGGAACGGCGGATTTAACGGGACAATGCGATTTATCGCCGATACGGATAGCGGCACCACCGCCGATCCAGTGAAGCCCTTAGAACCACCACCCCC
Source organism: Coleofasciculus sp. FACHB-542 (assembly GCF_014695825.1). NCBI lineage: Bacteria > Bacillati > Cyanobacteriota > Cyanophyceae > Coleofasciculales > Coleofasciculaceae > Coleofasciculus > Coleofasciculus sp. FACHB-542. Next base: position 184,555 of record NZ_JACJPB010000017.1, read on the forward strand.
ACCGCCACCACCTCCACCACCGCCACCACCGCCACCACCGCCACCACCGCCACCACCTCCAAACATCGCGCCGGTTCTAAGTTTCGACAATTACACAATTTATGAGGGTCAATCGGTATCGCCGATACTGTATGCGACCGATCCCGATCCCGACTCGATCGCCTTCTTGCTAAATGGGAATGTCGTTGGTAGCGATCCAAATACTTCAGGAGTCCGTGCATTGTCCGTACCCTTAGGGACTTATGCAGATGAGGGAAGTTTTGCCTTAACGGCGCAAGCACAGGATAGTCGAGGTGAGAATAGTGTGCCCGTCACTCGAACGCTGACGGTTCTGAATGTTGCCCCCACCATCACTAGCCTGACCCCAAATTTAACCATTAAAGAAGGCGATCGCTTTAATTTTGATGGCACCGCAACCGATCCGGGAATCTATGATGTTCTCACCTACAATTGGGACTTAGATAACAACGGTCTGTTTGATAACTTCACTGGACCCAACGGGCAATCTTCCTTTGCCGATGAAGGTTTCAACCCCATCGGGTTGCAAGTCTCAGATGGCGATGGCGGGTATGCTAACGGTGGTTTTAACGTGACGGTTGAGAACGTTGCCCCCACCATTACTAGCATCACTTCGGCGCTCACGGTTTTAGAAAACCAGAAGTTTGATTTTGCGGCTACCGCAACCGATCCGGGCATCCTGGATCTGCTCAGCTTTGACTGGGACATCAATAATGATGGCATTTTTGATGACTTCACCGGCACGGCGGGGCAGTGGGCTTTTAGCAATAGCGGGACTTATACCGTTGGCTTGAGAGTCTCTGATGGCGATGGTGGATTTGCTTTCAGTTCTTTTGATGTGACGGTTGAACACGTCCCCGAACCTTCGAGTGCGATCGCTCTATTGGCGTTTGGTGCTGTTGGTGCGGGTGCTATCCGCAAGCGCAAACATCCCTAAAAAATTAGCTTCTTGGTTAGGCAGGTTGGCACAGCCCAACCTGCTGATTTCTCATATCTAGATAAAAATTTTGTCAAAAAGCGAATGCTAAGAGCATATTGCTTCTCCCCAATTTATAAACGGGAAATTCCATATAAGTTTATGTAGGACTAAAAAAGGGAAAAATTTCAGTTACAAATCGTACAGTAGCTTTTCAAATGGCTAGGTAGCAACCATGTGGGAAAGTCATATATTTGGTGCGACCCTTGTATGGTTTGAATCTCTGAAACTGCCTATCAAGCGGCATTTCCAAATCAATAATCCCAAATCTAAAGTTCAAAATGGGATGACGTGGAATCCACAGGTTTAGGAAGTGTCTGGAGAACCAGATTCTGCATTCAGGGGATGGGTGATTAGTGCTAATAATCACAATGAAATGCTGAAGCGAAAATGGGAACAGAAAGCTAGGGATAAACATCCTTAACTAACTGCAAGGAAAAATTAGCAATTGCCGGATCTTCCTTGGAAGGCATCGCAATTGTTACCAGAGATGAGAGGTGTATTGGGCAATACTATTTGCTACTTCACGTTACATCCAACACGCTAGCTGCAAAGCAGCTACTTTGCAGTTAGCCTATGCCGCAATGATTTGGCTGCTCTCCCCAAACCTCTTTTTCAAAGGAGAAAATTTCGTCAAAGCCTCTTATTTAAGGGGGGGTGGGGGATATCCAATAACGACTTTGCGTAGTTTATGGCGGATTGGGGAGTATCTGCACGGCGCGAGCCGAAAAAGCGCCAAATCAGCGCCAAATCAGCGTTCTGCATCCCTAAAACCCGATGCGATCGCCTCTAGAAAGTGAAGTTGCAGGGCGATCGCGCTGAAAGGCTATTAAACTCCTATTCTCAACAGCGAGCCTTTATTAAAAATTCATGAAGCCTTCGTATAATTTTTTACGAATTAGCATTAACCGAGTCATATAAATTCAGTCTGAGGGCTGATTTCGGCTTCCGATTTTGATTCAAATTAGCGATTTTAATATATTGTTTCAATAAAGATTATCGAAAGGTACTGGTAATCTATTCAAAAAATATGCCAGACTTTGCACAGAAATATGTACAACAAAATTTTGATTTTTAAAAGTATACAAAGACACAAGGAGATTTGTAGGTTTTATTGAAACAACAGTGATATTGGCACGTCAGAGAATATACGGTTATCAACATTTAACTGTATAGGCACGAAGTTGTAAAAAGTTATATCCAGAGCGGCTTTGACGAACGGTTGACACAAAACCTTCAAAATTCTTCTGTAGCGATTGATTCTATCTGAGAGTAACCGAAATCCTCATTAGTCATCCTTGGCGGTGCTTGGGCTTGAGATCGCCACGAAATCCTCAAGATTCCCTCAATCCGAACGGGCAACCTATACAGTCAATATTCACTTTTTTAGAAAAAAGTTTTATGAGTGCCTTGAGTTTTATGAAAAAACTATCTATGACTGCTGCTGGAGTAGCCTGTTTCTCCGTGGGAGGGATGTGCGCGAATGCACCCCCCCTCAAAGCGGCAATTCTCGCAGTGGATGATTCAGCGTCATGGGCAACAGGGTCAAATGCCCTATCTAAGCTGGGTTTCAATATGGTTCAGGTAGAAAATAGTTCCCTACCAGAGTTTTCGATTCTCTCGACTCTCTCGTCGCCGTTGGGCAATTTGACCTTCAGCCCCCAGGTTCAGAAAATAAATATTAATTCCGGTTGGACAACCTGGAGTCATGGCTACACCGGGGAGGTATATTTTAGCGGCTGGAATGTCTTAACCACGACGATTACACTGCCTGGCGGTATTAGTGCATTTGATTTATATGTGGAGCCAAACCTCTTTGGCTTATTCGACATCGCCGTAACGGGTATGAATGGTACCTCGACCACCCTGTTGCAGAAAGTCAGTGGTTTGTCAGGTGCTAAGTATTTTGGGTTCTACGCCACTGAGGGAGATTTCCTTTCCACCATCAAAATTACTGATCTCTCGAACGGTGCTGCTCATGGGTTTGGCATGGCTGAGTTTCGTCTGGCATCCCGTACAGTTGCGGCTGTTCCTGAATCCTCTTTTGGCTTGAGTATATTAGCGTTTGGTGCGTTAGGTTCCGTTTCGTGGCTATTGGGGAAACGGCAAAACAAATAGGAAAACAGTCCTAAGTGAATATAAAACCAATATTGAGAACTGCTGTGTCTTCCATCCGGAGGCACGGCAGTTTTTTTGAGAAGGGATGTTGAATTTGAGTGTCCCTATCACAGCGATCGCATCCATCGCTGCATGAAGGATAGCGATCGCAGCGTGTATTGCCTTCCGCTGTATTAAGGGGAAGTCTCTGGGAATCGTACAGCCTCCGAAGGATGTTCTTGAACCCAGCTTAATCCTTGGCTTGTCGAGCGTTGAAGGCACAGCGATTTTTTTACGGCTATTAACTTGCTCTTGGTGCCGTCATCTCGTTACTGATTCAACGATGAGGGCAATATCCGCCACTGGCAGAAATCCACAAACGATACGGTACTCTCTCTTGATTGAGGACACAAAGGAGCGATCGCTCTGAATTCACTTGCCTCACCCAAAGGTGCGAACTGACAAGTCAGCGCTTCGCTATCGCGCTAGAGGCTCATTCACCAGTGCGATCGCGTCTTGCCTAAAATGCCTTACAAGCGATCGCCCGAAGATAAAGCGAATGTATTCCGGACAAATTCCTGGCAATCGTCGAAACAAGCAAAAAGCACTAAAAGCTTAATCCGGCTGGGATGGCAAAGATAGTTTAGGTGGTTGAGTGCCTATCTTAGGCATAAGAGTACGACGTTTAACCCAAAACCCAATTTTGACTGCTAGCTAGCTGTGTCTTTTAGGAGGCACAGCTTTTTTTATGGCTACTCACTTGCTCTTGGTGCCGTCATCTCGTTACTGATTCAACGATTAGGGCGATCTCCGCCGCTGGCAGGAAGCTAAAGGTGATACGGCATTGTCTCTCGGTTGAGTATACAGGAGAGCGATCGCTCTGAATTCACTTGCCTCACATAAAGGTGCGAACTGACAAGTCAGCGCTTCGCTATCGCGTCTTGCTCATCCACTAGCGCGATCGTAGTGCGTCTTGCCTAAGAATGCCTTACAAGCGATCGCCCGAAGATAAAGCGAATGTATTCCGGACAAATTCCTGGCAATCGTCGAAACAAGCAAAAAGCACTAAAAGCTTAATCCGGCTGGGATGGCAAAGATAGTTTAGGTGGTTGAGTGCCTATCTTAGGCATAAGAGTACGACGTTTAACCCAAAACCCAATTTTGACTGCTAGCTAGCTGTGTCTTTTAGGAGGCACAGCTTTTTTTATGGCTACTCACTTGCTCTTGGTGCCGTCATCTCGTTACTGATTCAACGATTAGGGCGATCTCCGCCGCTGGCAGGAAGCCAAAGGTGAGACGGTATTCTCTTTCGATTGAGTATATAAGAGAGCGATCGCTCTGAATTCACTTGCCTCACATAAAGGTGCGAACTGACAAGTCAACGCTTCGCTATCGCGTCCTGCCTAAGAATGCCTTACAAGCGATCGCCCAACGATGAAGCAAAGTCTTGCAGGCACATTGTGGACAATAAAAACTTGTTACTACGCAATCGTACTTAAGTAAATTTACGTAGCTGTCAACTTAGAGCTTCATAGAATCTTCATTTATTTTTGAGCAGCAAATTACTATTAAAGCTTTATTGGAGAAGAAATTCCGCAACTATTCTTCCTTTACAACTTATTTTATTATTATAAACTTTCTGTAAAGCTACGGATAAATTTTGATCAGTAAACACTATGTCTGGAAAGGGTTTCACGACTTGATGACTGACAAGTAGAAACAACATTAAAACCTAAGTAATTTCTACAAATCGTTTTTTTCTAACTTTACAGGATTCACTTATTGACATTTTGAGTTAAATATACACCTGTATAAGGGCTGAAGAATTATCAAAATTAATGCTAGCCCTTCCGAAATACGCATACTTTTACCTGTATTCAAAGTAAGCCTAAGAAACGAACTTTCTAAGTAGTTACAGCTTCTGTTTATAAAAAAGCTGCGAACACCTAGGCATTTTCACTGCCAGCATCTATCTTGTATGAGACCGACTATGAATCTTTTTGCTAAAATCTCTGCTTCAGCCGCTATTGGTGTTACTGCTGCCCTGACGATGTTTGGGAATTCGGCAATGGCGTTCACAGTAACTCCAAACAACAATACGAATGCTTTGCTGCAAGCCTTGTTGGGCGACACGACTGGATTGAGTAACTTTTCGGTCAATGCCACAGGCAATGCTACTGCTTTTGGTCTTTTCAGTGACGACCCCTTCGGTTTGAAAGATGGCATCATCTTGAGTACCGGGAATGTCACCAATGTAGTGGGTCCTAATAATGCTCCAGGTAATGGTACAAGTTTCGGAACACCAGGTGATACGGAGGGTTCCTTTGATTTGGCTCAGCTCGATATTAGCTTTGACGCTGACGCTACCGTAGATAAGCTGTTCTTCGAGTATGTCTTCGGCTCGGAAGAGTTCCTAGAGTACGCTGGTACCGGGTACAATGACTCTTTTGAACTGTTGCTTAATGGTGTCAACCTAGCTAAGTTGACCGATGGCAAAACCGTCACGATTAACAACCTTGTTCCCAATCTCAACAGCCCTTATCACGCCGACTACATTGACAATCCAGAAGGGAGTCCTGGCACTGAGTTAGATGGCTACACCAAAACCTTGGCTTTCGAGGGTTTGCTGAACAAAAATGCCAAGAACACTCTCAGCATCAGGATTAAGGATGTAACTGATAGTCAATTAGATTCGGCTGTATTCATCAAAGGGAAGTCTGTGGGAGTCGTAGAGCCTCCGAAGGATGTTCCCGAACCCAGCTTGATGCTTGGTTTGCTGAGTGTTGGTGGTATGACCTTGATCAGCCGTCGCAACAAGCAAAAAGCACTAAAAGCTTAATCCGGCAGGATGGCAAAGATAGTTTAGGTGGTTTGCCTATCTTAGGCGCAAGAGTCTGATCTTGGACTCAGAACGCATAATTTTGACAAAGCTGTGTCTTTACAGAAGGCACAGCGATTTTTTTTATGGCTACTAACTTGCTCTTGCTGCTGTGATCTCGTTACTGATTCAACGATGAGGGCAATCTCCGCTGCTGGCAGAAACCCAAAGGTGAGACGGCATTCTCTCTCGATTGAGTATACAAGAGAGCGATCGCTTGGAATTCACTTGCCTCACATAAAGGTGCGAACTGACAAGTCAGCGCTTCGCTATCGCGTCTTGCTCATCCACTAGCGCGATCGTAGTGCGTCTTGCCTAAGAATGCCTTACAAGCGATCGCCCGACGATGAAGCCAAGCTCTTGCAGGCAGATTGCAGCCAATAAAAACCTGTTCTACGTAATACTTTTTAAGTAAATTTACGTAGTTGTCAACTTAGAGCTTCATAGAATCTTCATTTATTTTTCAGCAGCAAATTACTATTAAAGCTTTATTGGATAAGAAATTCCGCAACTATTCTTCCCTTGCAAGTTATTTTATAATTGTAAGTTTTCTGTAAAGCTGCGGATAAATATTGATGAGCAGACACCTTACATGGAAAGGCTTTCATGCCTTGATAGCTGGTAAGCAAAAACAACATTAAAGCCTAAGTAATTTCTACAGTTCGTCTTTCTCCAACTTTATAAGATTCACTTATTGACATTTTGAGCCGAATATAGATTTGTATAAGCGCTGAAGAATTATCAAAATTAATCAGTAGCTTTTACGAAATACGCATACTTGTACCTGTAGTAAAAGTAAGCCTAAGGAACAAACTTTCTAAGTAGTTACAGCTTCTGTTTATAAAAAAGCTGCGAACACCTGGGCATTTTCACTGCCAGCATCTATCTTGTATGAGACGAACCATGAATCTTATTAGTAAAATCTCTGCTTCAGCCGCTATTGGTGTTACTGCTGCCCTGACGATGTTTGGGAATTCAGCAATGGCATTCACGGTAACTCCAAACAACAATACGAATGCTTTGCTGAATGCTCTGTTGGGCGATACGACTGGATTGAGTAACTTTTCGGTCAATGCCACAGGCAATACTGATGCTTTTGGTCTTTTCAGTGACGACCCCTTCGGTTTGAAAGACGGCATCGTCTTGAGTACCGGGAATGTCACCGATGTAGTCGGTCCTAATGATTCTGAAGGTACTTCAGGTTCTGGAACGTTGGCTCAGCTCGATATTAGCTTTGATGCTGGCGCTTCAGTAGAGAAGCTGTTCTTCCAATATGTCTTCGGCTCGGAAGAGTTCGTAGAGTGGGGTGGTTCTGCGTACAACGACTCTTTTGAACTGTTGCTCAATGGCGTCAACCTAGCGAAGTTGACCGATGGCAAAACCGTCACGATTAACAACCTTGTTCCCAATGCGGCTGGTCCTTATCATGCCGACTACATTAACAATCCCCTAGGGAGTCTTGGTACTGAGTTAGATGGTTACACCAAAACCTTGACGTTTGAAGGTTTGCTCAACAAAAACGCCAAGAACACTCTTAGCATCAAGATTAAGGATGTAGGAGATACTTCATTCGATTCCGCTGTGTTCATTAAAGGTAAGTCTGTGGGAGTCGTAGCGCCTCCGCAGGATGTTCCGGAACCCAGCTTAATGCTCGGCTTGCTGAGTGTCGGTGGTATGACTTTGATGAGCCGTCGCCACAAGCAAAAAGCACTAAAAGCTTAATTTGGCTGGGATGGCAAAGATAGTTTAGGTGGTTTGCCTATCTCAGGCACAAGAGTAAGACCTTAGATCCGAAGCATAATTTTTGATAGTGCTGTGTCTTTCAGGAGGCACAGCCATTTTTTTATGGCTACTAACTGGCTCTTGGTGCCGTCATCTGGTTACTGATTCAACAATTAGAGCAATCTCCGCCACTGGCAGAAATCCAAAGATGATACGGTACTCTCTCTCGATTCAGAACACGAAAGAGCGAACTGACTTTTTCTGCGCGAGGCGTTAGCCTCGCTTCGCATGAGCGCGATCGCATCCTATATTCCTATATGGGGATCAACTCAAGCCGCCAGACAGATTCGGCATCCTTTCAGTGGTACTCTGGAAAATGGCATTGCTAAATGTTAAGACTGTTTTCCCGTATCTATACAGATAGATTCACAACATAGGCACAAGCATGGTAGCCACCACAGACAAGACAAACGTAGGGCGTATTACCCAAATCATCGGTCCCGTTATCGATGCGGAGTTTCCCAGCGGCAAAATGCCGCAGATTTACAATGCCTTAAAAGTTGAAGGCAAAAACGAAGCCGGACAGGACGTGTCCGTAACCTGCGAAGTGCAGCAACTTTTGGGTGACAACCAAGTGCGTGCTGTTTCCATGAGTTCCACCGATGGTTTGGTGCGCGGCATGGAAGTAGTAGACACCGGCGCTGCCATTACCGTACCCGTTGGCCCTGCCACTCTGGGTCGGATTTTCAACGTTCTTGGCGAACCCGTAGACAATAAAGGGCCAGTCAATACTGAAGAAACCTTCCCCATCCACCGTCCGGCTCCCAAGTTCACTGACTTGGAAACGAAGCCATCGGTGTTTGAAACCGGAATCAAGGTGTTAGACCTGCTGGCTCCTTATCGCCGTGGTGGCAAGATTGGTTTATTCGGCGGTGCTGGTGTTGGTAAAACCGTCATTATGATGGAACTGATCAACAACATCGCGATCAATCACGGTGGTGTGTCTGTGTTCGGCGGTGTGGGAGAGCGTACCCGCGAGGGAAATGACCTCTACAACGAAATGAAAGAATCTGGGGTTATCAAAGAAGATAACCTCAGCGAATCGAAAATCGCTCTAGTCTACGGTCAGATGAACGAGCCACCCGGAGCGAGAATGCGCGTTGGGTTAGCCGCACTGACAATGGCTGAGTATTTCCGCGATGTCAGTAAGCAAGACGTGCTGCTGTTTATCGACAACATCTTCCGGTTTGTGCAAGCGGGTTCGGAAGTATCAGCGCTACTGGGACGGATGCCTTCTGCTGTGGGATATCAGCCGACTCTGGCAACAGATATGGGCGACCTGCAAGAGCGAATCACCTCCACCACCGAAGGTTCGATTACCTCAATTCAGGCCGTCTACGTACCAGCCGACGACTTGACCGACCCCGCGCCAGCAACCACCTTTGCTCACTTGGACGGAACCACTGTGTTGTCTCGTGGCTTAGCAGCGAAGGGAATTTATCCCGCTGTTGACCCGCTAGATTCCACTTCCACCATGTTGCAACCCAGTGTTGTTGGTGAGGAACACTACGCGATTGCTCGTGAAGTTCAGGCAACGCTACAGCGCTACAAAGAGCTGCAAGACATCATCGCCATTCTGGGTCTGGATGAATTGTCTGAAGATGACCGCTTGACGGTGGCTCGTGCGCGTAAAATTGAGCGTTTCTTGTCTCAGCCGTTCTTCGTGGCAGAAGTCTTCACCGGATCTCCAGGGAAATACGTGAATCTGCAAGAAACAATCAACGGTTTCAAGAAGATTCTGTCTGGAGAGCTGGATTCATTGCCAGAGCAGGCTTTCTACATGGTCGGCAATATTGAAGAAGCGATCGCTAAAGCTGAAAAAATCAAAAGCTAGTCCATAGGCATTTGCCATTAGTCATTAGCCTTTTTTCACTGGCTAATGACTAATGACCAATGACCAATGACCAACTAACAACTGACAACTCACAAATTATGGCTTTAACTGTTCGCGTTGTTTCTCCCGACAGAACTGTCTGGGATTCTAGTGCTGAAGAAGTAATTCTGCCTAGCACTACAGGTCAACTCGGTATCCTCAGCGGTCATGCTCCTTTATTGACCGCACTGGATATCGGTGTCATGCGTGTCCGTTCTGGTAAAGATTGGGTGCCCATCGCCCTCATGGGTGGCTTTGCAGAAGTGGATGAGAATGAAGTAACCATTCTGGTTAACGGTGCCGAGCGCGGCGACAAAATCGATCGGGAACAAGCCCGTGCTGCTTATACCGAAGCTGAGGCGAGGCTTAATCAGGTTGAGGGTGGTGGTTCCCGTCAAGAGCAAATTCAAGCAACTCAAGCCCTCAGACGCGCCCGCGCTCGTTTTCAAGCTGCTGGTGGCATGGTTCAAGCCTAAAGTCTGTCAACACTCAAGTCTTCTGAAAAGCTTCTCCTGTAACTCAACGGGAGGAGTTTTTCGTTTGGGAGAGGTTAAAAATCATGAGTATTGCACTCAGCGAAGCGATCGCTTGCTTGAGAAATTTAGAGCGTTTGTCAGTTGGGTGGAATATAGTGCAGCTCTAACGTTCGGTAGGGACTTTTTGACTGTCATGTCTTTACAGATGTATCCCACTTCTCAATTCATCTGCAACTAATTTGGGACAGCTAATGGCAAGATTGCTAATCAATGAACAATTAGCCATAAAAAACAATATTTATAAAATATTCCCATACCTGAGAATCTTTCCATCTGTTCACGCTTAAATGATCGAGCCAATTCATAATGTATATTTCGGCTAAAAAATACTATAAATAAATACACAAATATTTTTACTGATTAATAATTATTTTTACACTTCCACATCTGCTTTTGACGAAAAATGATTAACCACTAGCCTGCTTTGTCTAAAAAATCAGGTTTGCTGCTGAATGGTCGAATATTAATCCTGCTACCTGTCGAAAGTTAAAAAATGCAAAGTTGAGGCAGGTCTCAAAAAGGCTTCAGTTGCAATGAATTCAACAAGCAGCCTATAAAAACCAAAGCAAAAATAGCCAGCTTTATGAAAATTTCCTAAAGCAAAATACCCATCTTTATCAACTCTTTAAAGTATTCAATATCTAATTAATCATTCCTTCATCAAAGCTGTGATATTACGGAGTGACCCAGAAAAATTGGGGACTGTAGAGTTGCCGCAAATTTTTCATCACCCCTAAGGAAGAGATTGATGTCAGTATTTACCAGCAGAATCGGTGCCCTGTTAGCCCTGTTGTTGTATGGGGGTTCTGTAGGTGCCACATCCACCTCAGCACAGTCAATCATTCCGGCTCCCAATGACACGAATACTCTGGTTAACCAGAATGGAAACCAGATTGACATTAGTGGCGGCACCCTTTCTAGTAATGGCTCGAATCTCTTCCACAGCTTCACTCAGTTTGGGCTGAATCAAAACGAGATAGGCAACTTCCTCTCAAACCCATCCATTCAAAACATCCTGGGTCGTGTCAATGGGGGAAATGCCTCAGTAATTAACGGTCTCATCCAGGTTACGGGTGGGAATTCAAACCTGTTCTTGATGAACCCCGCAGGCATTATCTTTGGCGCAGGAGCCAGCCTAAATGTGCCTGCCTCCTTCACCGCCACCACTGCTAACGGCATTGGCTTTGGGAGCAATTGGTTCAGCGCCACAGGTGCCAACGACTATAACGCTTTAGTGGGTACGCCCAACGGCTTTGCCTTCGCAATGAGTCAGCCGGGAGCGATCGCAAATGCTGGAAACTTGGCAGTCAACGCCGGACAGAATTTAACCTTACTCGGTGGCACCGTAGTCAGTACCGGGCAATTGTCAGCACCGGGAGGTAATATCACGGTGGCAGCAGTGCCTGGTGAGAGCGTAGTACGCATTTCTCAGGCAGGAAGTTTACTGAGTGTAGAAATTCAACCCCTAGCAGCAGCAGGCAATCAACCGAATGACTGGAAGCTTCCGATTGCCTCCTTACCTCAGCTGTTGACAGGTGCTGGGGATGTGGGAGCCACGAAAATGACTGTCGCCGCTGACGGCACGGTTTATTTAACAGGTTCCGGTACTGCAATACCCACAGATACAGGTACTGTAATTGCTTCTGGTTCCCTGAATACCTCAAACACTGCCCCAGGACAAACCGGAGGCACCGTCCAAATTGTCGGCAATAAAGTGGGATTGGTGGGTGCCAACATTAATGCTTCCGGCACCCTCGGCGGCGGCACAGTGCGAATTGGCGGCGATTATCAAGGGAAGGGCACACTACCAAATGCATCTCGCACCTACGTCAGTAGCAACTCTCTGATTGCCGCAGATGCTCTCCTCAACGGCAACGGCGGTAAGGTAATTGTTTGGGCAGATGAGACAACCCGTTTCTACGGCAATATTACAGCTCGTGGCGGCACTCAAGGTGGAAATGGTGGATTCGTCGAAGTGTCAGGATTGAAATTTCTAGACTTTCAGGGGAATGTTAACACTCTGGCACCAAACGGTAATATCGGAACCCTGTTGCTCGATCCGACAAATATAACCGTTGTGAATGCAGGTTTTGATACTGCTACTTTAGATAACGTCGATCAGTTTGCTGACGCTGACATCGGCACGAATAGCACCAAATTAAACGTAGCTTTGATCAATGGTGCGACTTCTAATGTCACCTTGCAAGCCAAAAATAATATTACTTTTGATGCGGAAGTCAAGATTACTACTAAGAATATTGGGTTAACTGCTCAAGCTGGCAACAACATTACAGTTAATAAAAATATTACGACCAACGGTGGTGCAGTCAAGCTGAGTGCTAATGATTCAAGTGGCACAGTAACGGGTTCGGGTCAAGTTATTAACAACGCTACCATCAAAACAAATAACGGTAATGTTTTAATTACAGCCGCTGATGTTGACCTCAATAATGACTCGCAGATTGATGCGGGTGCTGGGGATATCACTTTCCAGTCAACCGATCCGGCTTCCACAATCGGCATAGGGAATGGTGCTAGTGGCACATTCAATCTGAACACCAATGAGTTGACCAACCGCCTTAATTCCTCTGGTACCGTAACGATTGGTAAATCTGGAGGAACAGGTGCGATTAGTATCGGCTCTAGTGGCGGTTCCGGGACGATCGATCTCAGTAGCGAGAATTTTAACTTAACCCTGAATGGTGGGGCAGTAACCTTCATTGACGGTCTGATTGTAGATGCTGACAAAACCTTGACCCTCAATACTGGAGCCATAACCAGTGCGGCAACCGGCACAGATATTACTATCGGTGAAACCACAGGAAAACTAATCCTAAATGCAAAAGGAGCGGTGGGAGAGGCAACGAATCCCCTCTCTACAAAGATTGACAAACTGGCAGGAACTTCAGTATCAAATGATGTTTTCCTTACCAATAATGGGACGCTTGATTTGGGTGGTTTGGACATCACTGGCAACTTGAGTGTCACTACCACAACCGGGGATATTACCGATAGCGATACTGTGAAAATCAGCGGCACAGGCAGCTTTAAAACGAGCCAAGCAGATGCTGACATTAACCTGGATCAATTAGAAGTCACGGGTGCGATCGCGCTCAACACAACTGGAAGCGGCAATGTTACTCTGATAAACGCCAAAGGTGTTGACCTAGCAGATGCCACTATTGGTGGCAAATTAGATGTAACTGCCACAACCGGGAATATTACCGATAGTGGTACTGTGAAAATCAGCGGCACAGGCAGCTTTAAAACGAGCCAAGCGGATGCTGACATCAACCTGGATCAATTAGAAGTCACGGGTGCGATCGCGCTCAACACGACAGGAACGGGTGATGTCACCATCAACAATGCCAAAGGTGTTGACCTAGCAGGTTCCAGCATTGGTGGCAAACTAGAAGTCACTGCCACCACTGGAGATATTAGCAACAGTGGAAATGTCAGCATTGGCAGTAAGGCTACGCTTACAGCTAAAAATGGAATTGAGCTGAATGCCAACTTTACTACCAACGGCATAACGACCCTGGACGCTGGCACAGGTCAATTTGATATTGCCTCTGGCGCGACCCTGTCAACAACCAATGGTGAGCTTTCTATCAAAGCAACTGACTTTGACTTGTTGGGGAAGGTCAACAGCGGCGGTGGCAAAACTACTTTGGATGCCAAGGACAAAAGCCTCAGCTTGAGCAATGCAATAATACCAATACCAAGCAGCGGCGCAACTATCACAGGTGAGCAGCTTCAAAATATTACAGCCCAGAATTTAGCGATCGCTACCACTGGCAATATCACCGTCAATGGCATCTCAGCCAACAACAGCAAAAACATCGGCACGCTGACGCTGAATGCTACCGGGACGAACAGCAAAGTCACCTTTGACCAGAACACATCCACATTCAATGCCTTGAGTGTGGATGCCACAAATGGCGTCGCAATTAATACAGGTATTGACACCGACGCTGGAGACATGACGATCAAGGGGAATGTGTCGCTGGGGAACGATGTCTCGCTCAACACAAGCGCTAGTGGCGGTAATATCAGCATTACTGGCAAGGTTGACGGTGCCAAAAACCTAGAACTGCTCGCAGGCACAGGTAAAGTGAGCTTGGGTGGTGCAGTGGGGATTAGTGGCACCCCAATCGGCAACTTGACTATTGGCGCTAACACCATCGATCTAGCTCCATCCATCAACGCCGCAAATGTCACCCTTAAACCCGGTACCTCAGGCAAAACGATTGGTGTAGGATTTGCGGTCGATCAAGGAATCAACTTCACGACCGGCCAACTGAGCAATATTACAGCAAATAATTTGACCATCGGGGATGCCACCAACACTGCAAGCATCCACATCGGGACACTCCTCAACCCGCTTACCGAGAATCTCACCTTTATTAGTAAAGGGACTGTAGATATCACTGCACCGCTATCTGTAGTAACCAAGAATTTGACGATTACCAACGGTGGTAATCTGACGATTGCCCCTAATGCAAACATAAATTTGGTGGGAGCCTTCGTGCAAAATGGCTCCGGATCGGTCGCTACTGCAAGCAACATTACCGCCGAAAAGGGCATCAGCTTTAAAAGTGACGTCACCCTCACCGGAGCGGACGCAGCGAACATCGCCTTCAAAACAGGTACGGGGACGGGTGATATCACCTTCAATAGCACCCTGAACGGGACAAACCCAGGCGGTCAAAACCTGACTTTAGAGGCAGGAGATGGCACTATCCAATTCAAAAATGCTGTCGGTAACAGTACCCCTCTAGGCAACCTAACCATCAACAGCGGCAACCTCAATATTGCCGCCGCAGCAGACATGGAGTTGGGGGGAAGCTTCCAGCAATTGGGGTCGGGAACTGTTTCTACTGCTGGTGATATTAAAGCCGAAACTGGCATCAGCTTCAGCAGTCCTGTCACCCTGACGGGAAATGTCAAACTCGATACTGGAACTGGCTCCGGTGACATTGCTTTCACCGGAGCCATTACAGGTGGTAGCAAAGACTTGGAACTGAGTGCTGGTACAGGAAATATTAAACTGAGCAATGCTTCCGGACTGGGCAATTTTAAAATTAACAGTGCTAGCGACGTACAAGCTGGGGCAATTACAGCAACTAGCATTACTCAGGGATCTGTTGGCACCACCACCTATAGTACGCTGAGCGCTGCGGGTGATATTAACCTAAAGGGCAACATTTTCAACCTCAACGGTGCCATCAGCACCACTAAGGGTGGCGTTACGATTACCAACAGCGGTTTGCTGACCATTGATGCTGTTGCCGACATGAACTTGGCGGGAAAGTTTGTGCAGAATGGCACGGGTAACGTTTCTACGGGCGGGGATATTACCGCTAGCGGCATTCAGTTTGACAAGGGCGTTGGCTTAACTGATAGCGTCTCTTTTAATACCAGTGGCAGTAATGGCGCGATCGCCTTCAACAGCACAATTGATGGCAATCACAATCTCACCCTGAACGCAGGTAGCGGCAGTATTAACTTCAAGAATAACCTTGGCACCGTTACCTCTTTAGGCAACCTGACGATTGACAGCGGCAATGTCAACGCCAGTGCTGCCATCAACGTCGCTAGTCTGGCTCAAAAAGCTGGCAGCGGGACTTATAGTGCGATAACTGCCAGCGACATTCAGCTAACTGGTAATATTTTTAACCTCAATGGTGCCATCAATACTACGGGTGGCGGTGTCACGATTACCAACAGCGATTTGCTGACCATTGCCTCTGTTGCCGACATGAATTTGGCAGGAAAGTTTGTCCAGAATGGCACGGGTAATGTTGTCACGGGTGGGGATATTACCGCCAGCAGCATTGAATTTCACCAAGGCGTTAACTTAAGCGGTGATGTTAATTTTGATACTAGCGGTAGCAATGGCGCGATCGGTTTCAACAGTACAGTTGATGGTCAGAAAAATTTAACTGTGAACGCTGGTATCGGTGATATCACCTTCAACAGCACTGTCAATACTGCTAGCCTAGCTACCACTGGAGTTGGTGGGACAACCAAGCTCAACGGTAATGTGACCACTGCTAATAGTCAAAGCTATGGGAATAATGTTCTGTTGACCGGGGATATCATCCTAAAGGGGGATGAAATTAACTTTTCGGGCGGAACAGATTCGGTTACTGGCACGGGAAATCTGACACTTCAGACAGCAACGGTGGGGAAAGCGATCGCAATTGGGTTCGATCAAGATGCTTCTCTAAATATCAACGATACCGACCTAGCTGCTTTACATGACGGATTTAGCAGCATCACCATTGGCAATGCCAGCGGAAGCCAAGACATCATTGTAGATTCGGCAACCTTCAAAGATGCTGTAACCATTCAAGCGGGCACAGGGGCGCTGACGGTGCAAGGAACATCGCCGGGAATAACAAGTAATGCATCGATTCATCTCATCGGCGGTGCAACGACTCTTAATTCAGGCATTAGTACCACAGACGGAGGCAATCTTACCCTCACCAACAGTGATGTGCTGAAGATTGCTTCGGGTACAAAGATGGACTTAAGCGGAGCTTTTGTGCAAAATGGCACGGGTAGCGTTTCCACCGCAGGGAATATCACCGCTAGCAGCATTCAATTTAACCAAGGCGTAAATCTTACAGGTTCTATCTTCCTGGAAACGGGTGCAGGCGATATTAGCTTTGGCAACACCCTGAATGGCAGTCACGACCTAACTTTGACTGCCGGTACTGGCAACATCAATTTTACAGATGCGGTCGGAGGTAGCAGCAAATTCGGTTCTGTAACCATTAACAGTGCCCAAAACGTTGTTTTCAAAAGCCCAGTTACCACGACAAATAGTGGTGGCGTCAGTATCAACAATACTGGAACGCTGACAATTGATGCTGCCGCAGATATGAACCTCGATGGAGCCTTCAGTCAAGGTGGCACGGGAGGAGTCATTACCGCTGGGGATATTACTACCACCAACGACACTATTAGCTTCAGCGGTGCGGTGAACCTAACCGGCGCAGTCTCTCTCAACACGGGTGCGGGAGTAGGCGATATCAGCTTTAGCAATACTGTCAATGGAACTCAGAACCTGAATCTAGCAGCAGGTACTGGCAACGTTATCTTTAATAATTGGGTGGGAAAAAGCGCTGCACTCAGCAATTTGACTGTGAGTAATGCAGCATTGGTCGCATTTAAAAACACTGCCAATCTGACCGGAAATCTCAATTTGACGGCTGCTGAAATTAACTTTGACGGGGGAGACAATACAATCGTTGGCGGCGGTACCGTTCAGCTTCAGCCTGCAACACCCAATCAAGCGATCGCAATTGGCGGATTTGAAGAAACACCGGCGCTGGATATCACCCAAAAAGATATTAATGCCTTGGGTGGCTTTAAGCCCATCATCATTGGTAGTGACAGCGGAACTGGGACGATTGATGTCAATGCTGTCACCTTCGACGATCCGGTGAAAATTCAGTCTCCGAATGGCACGATTAACGTCAACGGGACAATTCAGGGAGTGGATGATGCTGCGATCGCTCTCAACGGTGCAACAACCAAATTGTGGGCAAACATTTCCACCCAGGGGCAAGACATTACCCTCGGTCAACTCGGCAAAACTGTGGAGCTTCAGACCGATATTGCACTTGCAAGCGGCGGTGGTAACATCATCTTTGAAGGCAATGTTAACGCTCAAGCCGATAGCGAGCAGGGGCTGACGCTCAATCCGGGTGCAGGTCAAGCGATTTTTAAAGGGAACGTCGGTAGTCCGAATCTCCTGGAGTATTTGACTATCAATAATGACTTGGGTGTTGTAATTATCGGTGGCGAGAATGCAACCTTAAAAGGCAACAGCGCCGATATATACCAGGAACTGACTGTCAACGCCAAGCAGACGCTCTTATCAGGCATCATCACGACTTTGGATGGCAACATCATTTTTAATGGTGATGTCACTCTGACGGATGATACTTTCCTAAATACAGGCCCATTGGGTGCGGGTAACATTTCTTTCAATGGCACCCTGGATAGCGAAAAGGGCGAATACAACGACCTAAAGATGATCGCAGGCACCGGCAACATCTTCTTTGGCAAAACGGTGGGTGCGGGAGAAAGTAAAGGGTTAGGCGCAATCTTAATCGAGAATGCTACCGATGTGACCGCCCTTTCAACAATTGTTGCAGACAGTCTAACCCAGTTATCTGGTAGCACTACGACGCTGGCGGGTGACATCACGACATCTAAGCCAGCGGGTGTAAATATTACTGCCCATAATATCCAGGTGGGCGGCAGTCTCAACACCAATGGCGGAAAGGTAAATCTAACTGGGAACGGCGGAGTTAGCGCCAACAATATCACTTCCAAAGGTGGGGAAATTAGCCTCAATAGTAGCTCTGGTGCGATCGCGAGTAATGGCACTTTAGATTCATCCGGTGGCAAGGTTAATCTCACCGCCAATCAAGGCGTTACCGCAGCCAATATTACTTCCAAAGGTGGGGAAATTGCTCTCAATAGTAGCTCTGGTGCGATCGCTAGTAATGGCACTTTAGATTCATCCGGCGGTAACGTTAATCTAAATGGGAATGGCGGAGTCAGCGCTAACAACATCACTTCCAAAGGTGGGGAAATTAGCCTCAATAGCACTCAAGGTGCGATCGCTAGTAATGGCACTTTAGATTCATCCGGTGGCAACGTTAATTTAATCGGCAATACTGGCGTTACCGCAGCCAATATCACTTCCAAGGGTGGGGAAATTGCTCTCAATAGTAGCTCTGGTGCGATCGCGAGTAATGGCACCCTCGATTCCTCCGGTGGCAACGTTAATCTAGCTGGCAATACTGGCGTTACCGCAGCGAATATTACTTCTAAAGGTGGGGCAATTAGCCTTAGCAGTGACACGGGAGCTATCAATACCGCAGCCTTGGACTCCTCTTCTGCAACGGGTACTGGCGGCGCGATCGCTCTCAACAGCAAACAAGGTGCGATACAAACGGGAAGTTTGATATCCAAAGGCGATACGGATGCTGGGGGAATTACAGTTATCGCCAATGACAGCATCACGACGCTGGATCTTGACGCAACAGCGACTAAAGGTGCTGGAAATGCGATCGCACTTACCAGCCAAAACGGAACCGTACAGACTGGAAATGTGAAAACTTCCGGTTCTCCCATCACTGTCTCTGCTCAAGACAATATCACTGCTGCCAATATTGATTCTGCTTCCGAAAAAGGCACCGGGGGAGCGATCGCACTTACCAGCCAAAAAGGAGCCATTACCGCTGCAAATGTGACCTCCAAAGGTACAACCGGCGGGGGTGCAGTCACCGTTGCGGCTCCAGGTAGCATCACCACGGCAAATATTGACACATCTTCTACCAATGGCACCGGCGGCGCGATCGCTCTTTTAAGCGATGCAGCAGCCATTCAAAGCGGCAATTTGCTCTCCCAAGGAACAGCAGGCGGTGGAGATATTGAAGTTTCCGCTCAAGGCATCATCACTGCTGGAGCGATTGACTCTAGTTCCAGCTTCGGGAAAGGTGGTAACGTCACCTTGGCAAACCCGCTGATCGAACTCAACAAAAAGCCAATTGATGACATTCAAGTTGTCTCCATCAATGCCCAAAGTGGAGGGAGCGCCTTCGGAGGCGTTGTTAAAATTACAACCGATCGGTTCTTCCGCGCTACAGGCACTTTCACCGATTCCAAAAACCCATTTGCGACCAGCATTTCCACAATTGGAGGCGCTGGGGACGGCGCGATTATGATTTCCCACGGAGGCGGTTCCTCCTTTACTCCCTTCGTGGTAGGAGATGCGACAGACAACGGGACGGCTGGCGCTCTCACCACCGGAACCGGGTTCCTGAGTACGATTTTGCCATCTAAAGAATTTCCTGGCCCTTATCGCCAAGGCAATATTCAAATTACTCCCCGCCGTCCGGGAGACAACCTGCTTCCCTACTTCGGCGCGATGCCTCTGAATACGCCTACTAGCGTCTCTGACGTAACAGTTGATACGACGAGCGATCTGGATAGCACAATCACCTCTAAATTTGACCAACATCTGGGGCAAACGGGAAATATCACCAATCCGAAAGCAGCCGCCAACCTATTGAGCCAAATCGAGAAGCAGACGAGCATCAAATCAGCATTTGTTTATGCAGTCTTTGCACCGGATCAAGTTTCTAGTAGCCAAAAAACTCAAATTAACAAAGACGATGAGCGACTAGAGCTAATTTTGGTAACAGGAGAGGGGAAAACGAAACGGGTGCGTGTAGCAGGCAGCAAGCGAGGAGCGCTTGGCGCATCCGCTTCGCGATCGCAAATCCTGAAAGTCGCTGGAAAGTTGCGGAACGCCATTACCAATAAAAATAAACTGAATGACGACTATCGTGCCCCCTCCGAACAACTGTATCAGTGGCTAATTGCACCCATCAAGGACGAGTTAGAAGCCCAAGGTATCCAGAATCTAGTCTTCATTATGGATGCAGGCTTGCGATCGCTTCCTATCTCCGCCCTCCACGACGGTCAACAGTTTTTAATCGAGAAATATAGTATCGGTCTCATGCCTAGCCTCAGCCTCACCGATACCCGCTACGCTAACCTTAAAAACGCTAAAGTCCTGGCAATGGGTGCCGACCGCTTTACCAACAAAACGCAAAATCCATTGCCTGCTGTGCCGGTAGAATTGTCGATGATTACTTCTAAGCTATGGCAAGGTAAATCCTTCCTCAACGAAGCTTTCACCCTGAAGAATTTAAAAGCACAACGCACTTCTACACCCTACGAAATTATCCACCTCGCAACTCATGCAGAATTTAAGTCAGGGGCACTCGGTAACTCCTATATTCAGCTGTGGGACACCCAATTGAGATTGGATCAAGTGCGTCAGTTGGGCTGGAATAAACCAGCGGTAGAATTATTAGTGCTGAGTGCCTGTCGTTCAGCACTGGGAAATGAAGAAGCCGAGTTGGGCTTTGCCGGGTTTGCGGTGCAAGCAGGCGTGAAGTCAGCGCTGGCAAGTCTTTGGTACGTCAGCGATGAAGGTACATTGGGGCTAATGACAGATTTCTACAAAGAATTGAAAAAAGCCCCTATTAAGGCGGAAGCTTTGCGACAGGCACAGCTAGCAATGTTAAAGGGAAAGGTGCGACTAGAAGGGGGACAACTGCATACTTCTGATGGCAATATGCCTCTACCTTCCTCTCTTGCATCAATCGGAGATAAAGACCTAAAGCATCCTTATTTCTGGTCAGCTTTCACAATGATTGGGAGTCCTTGGTAGAAAGTTAATGCATGAAAAAACCGCTGACTACAAATACTTCTTCAACAGCAACTCCATTTTCTCCTTTGTTGCTGCCGGAACGTTCTCTAGTCGCGTGAGGATTGCATATTTTAAAGCCGAGTGAGCATCAGAAACTGGCGGATTTTCACTCAAACGCCGAACAGTTTCTTGAATTACTTTTTGAGCATTGGTTGCATTGCGTTGCAGATTGGCAATGACCATTTCTACCGTTACGCTGTCGTGATCGGGGTGCCAACAATCGTAATCTGTTACTAATGCTAAGGTTGCATAAGCAATTTCTGCTTCTCTGGCTAACTTCGCCTCTGGTAAATTAGTCATGCCAATGATTGTGGCACCCCAACTGCGGTAAAGATGCGATTCAGCTTTTGTAGAAAATGCGGGTCCTTCCATACAAACATAAGTACCACCGCGATGGAGCGTGACATCGGGTAAGTTTAAAGATGCGATCGCATCTGCCACAACTCCAGCCAATTGATTGCACACGGGATCGGCAAACCCAATATGAGCCACAATCCCTTCCCCAAAAAAGGTAGAAACTCGATTCTTGGTGCGGTCAATAAATTGATTCGGCACTACCATATCTAAAGGTTTCGCTTCTTCTTTGAGAGAACCTACCGCCGATGCAGAGATTAGGTACTCGACGCCTAGTTGCTTCATGGCGTAGATGTTGGCTCGAAACGGCAACTCAGAAGGCAACAGCGTGTGATTGCGACCGTGACGTGCCAGAAAAGCCACTCGCGTTCCTTCCAAAGTTCCCAATATCAAAGCATCAGAGGGGAAGCCAAAAGGCGTGGAGATTTGCATCTCTTCTACATCTTTGAGCGCCTGCATCTTGTAGAGACCGCTGCCACCGATAATCCCAATCCGAGCCTGAGTCATTTTTTTGCCTTCTTGCTACAACGCCAAGCTATTTTACGGGATATTCGGGAGTGTTTGGATAGACAATCTGATTTGTATCCGATTTGTCAATGATGAGAATCACCAAATTATGAAGGAATTGTTACATTCTCTTGAAGATGGCGATCGCGCAGGATTGTAAAGAAATATTACAATATTTTTATATGTCCTCAGAATCTCGTTCTGCGGGATTCGCAGCAGTATTACATAAAGTTGCTAGAGAACTATGCCAGCTTCAGCTAGTTTACCCACAATCTCCGTTCAACAAATTGTTGAGCGAATCTTTGTCTTTCGCCAAATTTCTCGTACCGATCAACGTCTATTGATGTCAACATTCCTATCGCAGGAAACCCTAAGTGAAGCAGAACACCTGCTAATTAATCGCGTGTTTGATGCACTGAAGCAGGGATTGCTAAAAGTAGTGGATTAATTAAGAAGAGTTGACTTTTAACTTTATTTATGTCAGCTCGCTTAAAGTAGCAAGCTTGAGGGATTGATAGCCTTTTAACAATTTAAATAAATATCAAAAAATATATTATTTGGAAGTAAGTCAGTTAAGGTGAGACTGAATTTACATCAGTGCAGATGCACTTAATCCATAAAGATGAGCAATTCGAGAAACTCTCTGACAGCGATCGCACTGCTATGTTTCTATACCACTGGCTTGCAGCTAATCGCCCAAACAAAGGCAAATGCAGCTACACCAATTTTACAGGCTCAATCGAGACCTGCACAAAACCAAGGCGTATGTTCATTTATTAATGGAAATAACGTCAATATCCGTAGTCTACCCAATACTCAATCCAATATAGTCGCCAAACTCAATAGAGGCGATACGGTTCGGGCAGTGCGAAAACAGGGTAGCTGGGTTCAAATCTCTGGAAGAGTAACCTCACAACCCGGAGTGGCTCCGGAGGTGGTTAAACCTCTGAAGGGTTGGGTACTCAATACTTACATCAATGGATGCTCTGAAGATCAATTCGATCGGTGGCGGACATAAAAAATACCACTTAATTCGCTGTTCTATTGAATTAAGCCAATATTGGGTAGTGCTAAAAAATTAATGCATCATTAATTTTTTAGCACTACCCTATACGCTACTATTCTTTAGCGTTGGCAAAACTTTTCGAGCTACTGTAAATAGTTTAATTCAAACCTTGAAGATAGGTTTTTTATAGTGGAAGGGAATTTCTCAATTTAAAGCGCACTGGCATTTTATCAGACGGATAAATTAACAGGTTTTGCTGTAATTGTTCTAGAGAAGAACGACCCTTGACTAAATCCCAGTCGAAGTTGCGGAGCAATAATGCTAGCATCATCGTTCCTTCCAGCATTGATAAATGCTCCCCCAAGCAACGATGAGGTCCTGAGCCAAAGTCTATCATTGGCAGCGAACTATTTTCCTTGCTCTTCTCTAACCAACGTTCTGGCAGAAATTCCTCTGGATTAGCATAGACTTCTGGATCTCTTCCCGCAGCAAGCATTGACCAAGCTATTCTTGTACCGCGAGGAATTGCTTTACCATCAATGAGGGTGTCGCGTTGAGCCTCCAATGAAGTCGAGCCTGAGGCTACTGAATAAAGGCGCAAGGTCTCCTTAATAATTGCGCTAATATAAGCCAATTCCTTGAGGCTTTCGGTATTTATCAAGCCTTTGCTTTGCCAAACTTGGTCAACGATGTCTCGTGCTTGCTGAAAAACCCTTTGATTGAAGCTCAACTCTCCTACTGCAAAGGATAAAGTATGAGCTGTTGTATCAGTACCAGCGATTAAGAGTTCAACACATTCTGCTATTAATGTGTCGCGATTGTATTTTGGTTCTTTGGCAGCGATTTTGACTAACATTGATTCGGAGAACCAAGAACTTACCTGTGGTAAATCGGTCTTGTTTTGTTCTCTAAACCGTAAAGCTAAGTCTACACGGGGAGTTAAGAATTCCTCTAAATATCGCCTTGCTGCCCAATAATCTTGTGAATTTTTAGAGGGCAAATATTTCATCCATATCTTCTCGCCAGTAGCTTGTCGTAGGAACCGATAGCCTACAACAGACATCGCTTCGTACACCTTGGAAACTTCCAGGGGTGGCCCTTCAGGACTCGCGATCTTTCTATCCACAGGAATGCCCAGTACGAGACAAGAAATCACTCTCATTGTTAGTTCTACAAACAGAGGATCTACCTGAACTTCTTTTGGTGGTGGTGCTTCCTTTAATGTTGCAATTACTTGTTCGCAAGCTTCGCTAATAATTTCTGCATATTTCGTGAGGCTGCTAGAACTGAATTCGGGATTCCAAGCTTTGCGTCGCCACTGCCACTCAGCTCCAGTTTCTCCTAATAGAATCGGGCCACTGACATCGTTCCAAGCTTTGCGTAATTGCTCCGATCTGATTAAGGTACCATCTTTCATCCCATTGACAATGGTATCTTCGATAACTTTTGCTTTACTTAAAATAACACCAGGCCTGTTGCCATTCCATATAACATACATCGGGCCTAGCTCTCGACTCCAATCAAACATTTGCTGGAATAATTTCTTCTGTTTCACTGCTGCTAATAGTTGAGGAATATTTCCTAACAGCCAGTGTTTAGGAGGTGAAGGGAGCGATCGCAGCGATTTGTATGTATTATTTTGTTTCCACCAGCGCCACCCAATTATTCCCGCTATGCTAGTAACGCCTAAGACTGTGGCTAAATATGGAAGTGAGTCGAAATAAGCAATCTCAGTAGTAATGTTTTGAAGCATGAATCCGCCTTTATCCACAAAAAAACTACAGATTACCCAGATACTAACTGAACGTGAGTTCGATCGCTAGAGAAAGGCAAAAAGTTTGACAGATATGAAGCGCGAGAAACTGGGCAGGTATTGGCGATCGCGCTCGATTGATTGGGGACTTCCAAGCAATCAATTAATCAACAAAAGCCAAGAATCCATGCTTAAACAATAGACCTCTTGCAAAAGTCGTCGCTGGGGTAATATGAGGTCTGAAATTATGCGCTCGCTCACCTGTCTTCTACGCTCACCCCGGGTAATTCATAAGTAAAACTAATGAAATAC